>NZ_CP023278.1:3239583-3563541 GCF_002896875.1 Nostoc sp. CENA543 | reverse complement strand
ATTAAATGTTACGGTTAAATTTATTCATCTGCAACCTGCAAGCTTAAGAACACAAATTTTTGAAGAATTCGGGGACTGATGTTTCTAATATAGACGAGTATTTCTTGTAATAGATGCACTCATCACGTACCTTACTGATACTATATACAGAAGTATATTTTCACAATTTGGAGATTAAGAGAAAGTTATCGTTCTAAATAATAAATAGCTAGCAATGATGTCTATTTGCAAATGACGAATTATTAGGGAATGCAAATTGTGACTGTATTTCTGACTTTGTTCAAAGTATAAATGAGTGCCATTTTTATGGATATCTCATCATCAAATTTCACTATTCATTCCATCACAAAAGCCTAAACATAGCACTAAATAAAGTCAACTAGAGAGGAAGACAAAATGTCAAATAGCTCAGGGTTGTATATCATACTAGTCAGTGTTCACGGCTTAATTAGAGGTAATAATCTAGAGTTAGGACGAGACGCTGACACCGGTGGACAAACAAAATATGTAGTTGAACTCGCCGCCACATTAGCTAAACATCCCGAAGTAGAAAGAGTTGACTTAGTAACTCGTTTGATACAAGACCCCAAAGTGAGTGCTGATTATGCTCAACCAGTAGAAATTCTCTCCGACAAAGCCCAAATCATTCGTCTAGGATGTGGCCCCCGGCGTTACCTACGCAAAGAAGTTCTGTGGCCTTATTTAGATACCTTTGCAGACGAATTACTCAGACACATCCGCAAAGTCGGCAAAATACCAAACGTTATTCATACGCACTATGCTGATGCAGGCTACGTAGGTAGTCGAGTGGCTGGTTGGTTAGGTACACCCTTAGTGCATACAGGTCATTCACTAGGAAGGGTGAAACTGCAACGATTACTAGAACATGGAACTAAGCCAGAATTAATAGAAGAAAACTTTCACATCAGCACCCGCATAGAAGCTGAAGAAATTACCCTGGGTGGTGCAGCTTTAGTCATCGCCAGCACTAATCAAGAAGTTGAGGAACAATATAGCGTTTATGACCGCTATCAACCAGAAAGGATGGAAGTGATTCCTCCTGGTGTGGCTTTAGAACGTTTTTACCCAGCCCCCGATAATTGGCAAAATCCCCCGATTTACGAACAGTTAAAACGATTTTTGCATGATCCGCAAAAGCCGATGATCACGGCGATTTCCCGTCCGGCTATTCGGAAAAATGTCGGTAGTCTTATCAAAGCCTATGGTGAAGATCCTCAATTGCGTGAGCTAGCTAATTTAGTCATTGTGCTAGGAAATCGTGACGACATCACCACGATGGAATCAGGGCCACGCCAAGTTTTGACCGAAATATTGCAATTAATCGATCGCTATGACCTATATGGTAATGTCGCCTATCCCAAACATCATACATCTGATGATGTGCCTGATTTATATCGCTTGACAGCCAAAACACAGGGCGTTTTTATTAATCCCGCCCTCACTGAACCTTTTGGACTAACTCTGATTGAAGCCACAGCTTGCGGTGTACCCATTATCGCCACCTCTGATGGCGGCCCTAGAGATATCATCGCCGCTTGTGACAATGGACTATTAGTAGACCCCTTAAATATTCCAGACATCCAAAATGCACTGCGAACAGCCTTAACTGACCATCAGCAATGGCAAACATGGTCTAGTAATGGTTTAACTAATGTCCGCAAACATTTCTCATGGGAAAGTCATGTTGAGCATTATTTAGAAAAAGTCCGTCGCTTCCCCCAACAAAAGATACAGTCTTTACTCAGTCCTTTAATTGTTTTTCCTGCCACGGAACATCCTGGTTGGAATATACCAGAAACTAACCATCTACCTACAGCCGATCGCTTTTTAGTCACAGAAATAGATAATACACTCTTAGGCGATCAAGAAGCTTTAGAAACTTTGATTGAACGCATCCGTGAACAAGGACAGACAACAGGAGTCGGAATTGCTACTGGGCGCAGTCTCAAAAGTACCTTAAATATGTTGGAAGAATGGGAATTTCCCATGCCTGATTTACTCATTACTTCCACTGGTAGCGAAATCTACTACGGGCCAAGAATCGTCACAGATACTACTTGGCAAAAACATATTAGTCACAATTGGCAACCAGAAGCGATTCGGGAAGCAATGAGAAATATTCCTGGCGTGGAATTGCAACCAGCAGATGCCCAAGGCAAATTTAAAATCAGCTACTTCGTGGATTCTAGTGTATCTCCCAGTTACCGAGAAATTATCCGCCATTTGCGTCGTCAACAACTCCCTGTCAAAGGTATTTACAGTCATGATATGTATCTTGACCTATTACCTATTCGCGCTTCTAAAGGAGATGCCCTACGCTATATTGCCTTAAAATGGGGTTTACCCGTAAAACGCTTTTTAGTCGCCGGTGCATCAGGAAACGACGAAACTATGTTAGCAGGTAATACCTTAGCAGTTGTGGTAGGAAATTACAGCGAAGAACTGCAAAAGTTACGTGGCTATGCTCAGATTTACTTTGCCCAAGGACAATACGCCTGGGGAATATTAGAAGCACTAGATTACTACGACTTTTTCGGAAGTCTGTCCCAAACCCAACCCGAAATGGTGTTGGTTTAATAGTCATTAGTCATTAGTCATTAGTCATTAGTCATCAGTTACTACTCACCACTCACTACTCACTACTCATTACTCATTACTCATTACTCAACACTCAGCACTCAGCACTCAGCACTCATAATATATGGGCTTTTCCACTGATTTAGTTAACTTGGGTACATACCTTTCTGGGGAATTTGATAATCGAGAACAAGCGTTGGCTGAACCTATATGGTATGTCCATTTGCGTTTGTGGCAACGACCTGTGCAGCTATTTACAGAGGACAGCATCACGATATTCGCTGAACAAGCCAATATATTGAATTTAGATAGTCCTTATCGCCAACGCATTATACGGATAATGCCTAGTAAATATGATACTGGTTTGCAGGTACAATACTATATGCCTAAAAATTACAGTGCCTTAGCTGGCGGGGGTCAAAACCCTGCTTTACTTAAGGCACTGACTCTAGAGCAATTAGAATTGTTACCAGGTTGTATTCTCAAGGTAACTCAACAAGAGATAGCGGCTAACCAATATAAATTTGTTGCGAGTCCGCCTACAGATACTCGCTGCACCTTTACTTATCAAGGTAATACTATCCAAGTTTCTTTAGGATTTGAAATTACGGAAATGGCTTTATATAGCTACGATAAAGGCACTGATCAAATAACAGGCAAAGCCACTTGGGGCGCGATTATGGGGCCTTATCGCTACACAAAACGAGAGCAGTATTGAGTGCTGTTAGCGGAAGCGGGACGTTGAGCAGCGTGCTAATTGTTGAGGTAGACGAACCATTTAGAACTCATCACTTGTGACTCAGCACTTTTTTGGTTTAGCACTCTTTTAACTAGCAATACTGCGAGGTACACCTTCTAAAGCTTCCTCTTCAGTTTCCAAAATTTCAAATACCGTATCCATCATGGTGACTTCAAATACTAATTTGGCTTCTGGATGAACGTTGCATATGCGGAAACTGCCTTTAACTTTATCTGCGTCGCGCATACCAGCTACCAAAGATGTCAGGCCGGAACTATCGATAAAGTTTACTTGACCAAGATTCACCACTACATGACGGCTGAGTTTAGAAATACATTCTTGTAATTTCAGGCGAAATTGCCAAGCTGTGGTGATATCTAAGCGACCCGATGGTGTCAAGACAATGACTGTATTACCGTCTTGAGTTGTGTAGGTGGTTTGTTCTATGTGAATCACTAAGCCCCCTGTGGCACTTATCTTAAAGTTGACTGTGGTTAAGTGATACCAATTCAGAGTCAAACAAGTTGGGTACTATCTGGGTTTTCCAGGTTGTATCCGTAACTGATTTTTAGAGAATTGGTAATAGTACAGCAAAACACATTTACAGTCTTCATCTCAATAGTTAGAAAAGCCTACGTGATCAGCTTTCTAGACTATGAATCTTGACTAGTGAAAGTTGTTTTTTGTACTAGTCCTGGAATTGATGAGCCATCACACCACTCTGCAAAAAGTAGTAATTCATTTAACCCACCAACTACAGGACTATTCAGTGCTGAAACTCGAATTTAACAAGACACAGCTAAATTTGTCACCTTTTTTTTTAAATAGGTGCTTACCTTTAGTAGTTTAACTCACCAAATCTGTGCTGAGTACCCAGATAAGATTACTGAGTCAGCGAGAAAGACTTTTGAAATTTTCATTGTCATTGGCAAGTTACTGATGACTACCCTGGGTAATTCACCATTCCACAGTGTTAATTGTGTGGTGAGGGCTGCTTACCACCACGCAATAAGTCAGTGCTATTTACTAGGTTGCCAGTTAATCCAATCTTGAGGCTTGAGAAAAGTATTATACAATTCGGCTTCGGGGGTATTAGGTTCTGGTTGATAACCATATTCCCAGCGCACCAAGGGGGGTAATGACATCAAAATTGATTCTGTTCGTCCGTTGGTTTGTAAACCAAAGATGGTGCCTCGGTCGTAAACTAAGTTAAATTCGACGTATCTACCGCGACGGTAAAGTTGAAAATTACGTTCGCGATCGCCGTATTCTATTCCGTGACGACGTTCCACTATGGGAACATAAGCGGGTAAAAAGGCAGCACCAGAACTCTGTACAAAGCTAAATAAATCTTCCCAAGTCCGTTGTGCGGGGATTCCTACTTGGTCGCTATATTGGGCGGCTTCGCCTTTGGGGTCGGGGCCACGATACAAAACCCCTTGACCATCTTGATAATCGAAAAATAAACCGCCTACACCCCGTGTTTCACCCCGATGCTTGAGGTAGAAATACTCATCACACCAACGTTTAAATACTGGGTAATACTCTGGGTGATGTTGGTCACAAGCTTGCTTGAGAGTCTTGTGGAAATGGGCAGCATCTTCTGCAAAGGGATAATAAGGCGTTAAGTCCGCGCCGCCACCAAACCACCATACGGGGCCAGCTTCAAAATAACGGTAGTTGAGGTGAACTGTAGGCACATAGGGGTTACGGGGATGTAATACCAAAGATGTACCGGTGGCATAAAAGCCGTGACCTTCTGCTTCTGGACGCTGCTTTAAAATAGAGGGAGGCAGATGGGAACCCCAAACTTCAGAAAAATTTACACCAGCTTGTTCAAATATTGCACCATCACGCAGCACACGCGATCGCCCGCCACCTCCCTCTGGACGTTCCCAACTATCTTCATGAAATGTACCCACACCATCCAGCTTGGCTAATGTTTGTGAAATTTCATCTTGTAAACTTTTCATAAAATGACTGACACGCGCCTTGGCATCAGTCCCAGGTAAAGATGTGGATAATTTTGCTTCTACAGTTGGGGTTTGTGAATTAGTTACCATGAGACTCCCGAACTAAATGACGTTTTTCAAAACTGCCACAAATTCTAATTGTAAAAATTTGTGGTAAGGACGAGCCGAAAATGAGGATCAACTTGCCCAAACACCTTTTTGCTTGTTAAACATTTACATGATCAATGGGCGTGATTAGAGTTATTTTCCCTCAAATGCGTATAGGCTTGTATATTGATTAAATTTTTGTTGTACTTCTTGATGGGAACATTCTGGTATCAAGGTCAAACTCATCTGAGGGCTGAGTGTTGAGTGCTGAGTATTGAGTGCTGTTAGCGGTAGCGCGGCGTTTAGCCGGTGCTGTTAGCGGAAGCGGGGCGTTTAGCCCGTGCTGATGGCTGAGGTGCGGCGTTGAGCCGGGGCTGAGGGCAGTCACTCACAATAGCAGACTATGCCAGAGAGTTACCAGCAAGTGTGTAGCGAGGAGGATTGGCAAATGAAAACTTGGTTATCCAAATTCGTCCACCGCAAACACCGTCGGTTTTGTGTTTCTCTGGTACGGACATATCGAGAAATTAGTCCTGCTTCTGTAGATGATCTCTGGCAAAAGGTAGTTGACTTAACGGATGTTTCCTGGCACCCACTACTTAAAAGTACAAATGTACCCTATGGATTAGTTCCTAAACCTGGATTAATTTATCAAGCCGTCACACGTTTTTCACCAATTCCCATTCGGATTTTTGTGGAACGAGTCAACCCTAGAGAATTGCTGAGTATTAGAGTTATGGCTATTCCTGGTGTAGAAGAACGGGTGACTTATCAAGTAGAGTCTACTGTCTGTGGTACTTGTTTATCTTACTCAGTCACCCTCCGGGGTTGGTTATCGCCTTTGATTTGGTCTTTTTCTCGTCCCTATGTAGACCGTGTGGCACGTTCTTTAGTGGAATCAGTAGAGAAAGCTGCCTTTGGGGGTGTTCCAGGGCAGAAAAAGCCATTGCGCGAAATTGGGGAATGGTAATTAATTGGGTATGGGGCTAATCAATTCAAAATTCAAAATTCAAAATTAGAGAATTTTGGGCATGGGGCATTGGTTGGAGTTCTCTCCTATACCCTTACACCCCTACACCCTCATACCCCCATTCTGTTAACTTCGTATTTCTTTACTTTTAAATTTAGAATTAATCGCAACTGGTGGTTTTACTAAGTATTTATTCCTACTTTTAGGGTGGTTTTGAGTGTAACAATCACCTAAAAAATAAAAAAAATCCCGAAATCTATATAAATTAATGGTTTCATCTATCCACATCTGGCTTGAACACCTTAGAATGATTCATTGAAAAGTCGAGCCGATGGGATTTACAGGCATTTTGAGTAGAAATACTCCCCAAGGACGATTTTTGTGTTCGGTAAAACAGGGATTTCGGTAAAGATGCGACACAGTGCATCTAGAAAAAATCTCACCATAAACTTAAGGAGTTCCAAATGAACAAGGGTGAATTAGTCGATGCTGTAGCTGAAAAAGCTAGTGTAACTAAAAAGCAAGCTGATGCTGTCTTAACTGCGGCTTTGGAAACGATTATTGAGGCTGTTTCCTCTGGCGATAAAGTCACGCTGGTAGGTTTTGGCTCTTTTGAATCACGGGAACGCAAAGCCCGTGAAGGTCGTAACCCCAAAACTAACGAAAAGATGGAAATTCCTGCAACTAGAGTTCCTGCTTTTTCTGCTGGTAAGCTGTTTAGAGAAAAAGTTGCGCCCCCAAAATCATAGGCGTTACTGTTAGGAATTTTGATTTGATGCGGCAACCGGCTCATGGGGGAAATTTAGCTTGGGCAGCAGCACTAGCAGGCTGTCCAAGGGATGCGATTGTGGATTTTTCCGCGAGTATCAGCCCCCTTGGCCCACCTAAAAGTGCGATCGCTGCTATTCAATCGCACATGGGTAATCTCAGGCACTATCCAGACCCAGATTACAGTGACCTGAGATTAGCCTTGGGTAACTTCCATCAACTACCGCCAGAGTGGATTCTGCCGGGTAACGGTTCAGCAGAATTACTGACTTTGGCAGGTAGAGAATTATCTCAATTGACCGCAACTGTATTAATTACTCCAGCTTTTGGCGACTACTACCGCACCTTGGCGGCTGAGAACGCTAAAGTTCTGGAGTTACCCATTTCTTTGGGGACTGGGGACTGGGGACTGGGGACTGGGACATTAAAGGAAACGATAGAATCAATTCCTCCTTTATGCCCCTACACCCCTACACCCCTACACCCCCATACCCCTACTAAAGACTGCGCTTTGTTACTGAACAACGCCCACAACCCAACAGGCAAACTGTTCTTACGGGAGGAGATATTACCTTACGTAGAGGAGTTTGCTTTGGTAGTAGTGGATGAGGCTTTTATGGATTTTGTCCCTCCTGATGAGGAACAAAGCCTAATTGCGCTAGTGCAGGAATATGCCAATTTGGTAGTTTTGCGATCGCTGACAAAATTTTACAGTCTGCCTGGGCTGAGATTAGGATATGCGATCGCTCACCCTGACCGTCTGCGAAAATGGCAGTCATGGCGAGATCCTTGGCCTGTGAATACCTTGGCTGCCGCCGCCGCCATTGCATCTATTCAAGATCAAGAATTTCAAACCCAAACTTGGCAATGGCTACCACCCACACGCCAAAAACTATTTCAAGGTTTAGCTGCTATCCCTGGATTAAAACCCCTACCCAGTGCAGCTAATTTTTTACTGGTGGAGACAGAAAAATCGAGTGTAGAGTTACAGCAGCGATTACTCCAGCATCACCAGATTTTAATCCGCGATTGTCTCAGTTTTAAAGAACTAGGCGATCGCTTCTTCCGCGTAGCCATTCGTTCTGAAGCTGATAACCAACGCCTGTTAGCAGCTTTAGAGTTAGTGATGAGTGCTGAGTAATGAGTAATAAGTAACAAGTAATAAGTAATGAGTAATGAGTAATGAGTAATGAGTAATGAGTAATAAGTAATGAGTAATGAGTAATGAGTAATGAGTAATGACTAATGAGTAATAAGTAATGAGTAATGAGTGCTGTTAGCAGTAGCGTGTCGTTTAGCCGATGCTGCCAATGACTAATGACTAATGACTAATGACTAATGACTAATGACTAATGACTAATGACTACGATGTTGTAATTGTTGGTGGTAGTCTGGCTGGACGCTATGCAGCTTTATTGGCTACCCAATTCAAAGCTAAAGTTGCCTTGGTAGAATCTCAAGTGGATTATGGGTTAATTTATCGTCAGGCTATGGGGCAAATTGCTCACCTTGCCCAGTCTGGAGATAATTTAGCCAATTTCGGTCTTCCCAGCATACATACAGATAAAGACGCAAAATTACTCTCTGCTATCAACTGGGAAGAAGCAATGCTCTATTCCCAGGGTGTTGTAGCTAATATTCAAGCACAAACCTCTCCTAGTGTACTCGCAGCAAAGGGAGTTGATGTGATTTTTGGTAGTGGTCAATTTTCTAATACGCCTGATTTAGCATTTGCTATCAACCAACGCCGACTACGAGGACGTACTTATTTACTAGCTAATGGTTCTCGTCCAGCTATTCCAGAGATTGAGGGATTAAAAGCTACTGGCTATCTGACTCTGGCTAATATTTGGCAAGCTTTTAAAGCAGCAAAACCGCCTCAAGATTGGGTAATTATCGGTGGTGTTCCCCAAAGTATTGAAATTGCTCAAACTTTGGCTAAATTGGGTTGCAGAGTCATTTTGATTATTAATCACCCTTATTTAATTCCTCATATTGACCCAGAAATTTCTCAGTTACTACTAGCGCAGTTAGAAACTGACGGTATAAGGGTGTTGACAGAAGCAATAGTTAGTCAAGTGAGGAAAATTGATGATAAAAAATGGCTTCAGGTAGGAGATAAAGCCATTGAAGTTGATGAAATTGTAGTTGCAACTGCACAGCAACCTAATATCGAATCTTTAAATTTGCCAGTAGCAAATGTAAAAGTGTCTCAGCAGCGTTTGTTAATTAATGAAAAACTGCAAACTACAAACCGCCGAGTTTATGCTTGTGGTGATGTGATTGGTGGGTATGATTTTGCAAATATCGCTCAATATGAAGCGAAAATTGCGATTAAAAATGCTCTATTTTTACCTAAATTTAAAGTTAATTACTCTCATATTCCTTGGGCAATATTTTCTGAGCCAACGTTGACAAGAGTAGGGTTAACACCAAAACAAGCACAACGCCGATTTGGAAATAAGGAAATTATAGTTTTACGACAATATTATAAATCAACAGCCGCAGCCCAATTAGAAAATCAGATGACAGGTGTATGTGAGTTAATTGTTTCACGTAAAGGAGAAATTTTAGGTGCTACTATTTTTGGTAAGGAAGCTAGAGAACTAATTAACCTGATTGCTTTAGCGATGAGTCAAAAAATCCGTGTGCAGCAATTAGAGAATTTCTCGCCTATTTATCCTAGTTTTTCAGAAATTTTAGAAAAAATAGCTGGAGAATGGAATTATCAGCAATTACATCATGATTTAGCTCGGCAGGAATGGTTAGAAAGTTTCTTTTACTTTCGGCGTAGTTGGAATTTATGAGTAGTGTAGTCACAAATAATTTATAAAAAAATTAGTAAGCTAAAGAAGATTAATTTATAAATACACTCATTCTGCTAAAATGTGAGATAAAATTCCTAATATTTTTCCTAGAGCATTAATATAATATTCACTTAAGTCAATTTCGACTAATTGCTCATAAAGTTTAAGAAATTTCCAGTTAGTACCTGTTGTTACAGTCCCGTAAATAATGGGAATATTATTGCCTTCACGTTCATTAAATAACTTTGCAGCTACCATTTCAGCCACACATTGACCCAACCCAGCGTTAATATTTTCTTTCTTGGCTTCTACAATTGTTACCACTGGTGCATTCAGAATTAATAATTCTGGAGAATGGCTAATAATAAAATCACAGTTACCATTTAATCCCTGTGCTGGTTCAACGGTGAAATCAATACCAGAAAATAAGCTGATTTGATTATTTAAATATTTTCTAATAGCAATTAAAATCGGGGCAATAATCATCTCAGAACGAGCTTTTTCTGTATTACTAGCAAGAGCTAATGGTATGTTTTCCTTTAATATTTCTGTGAGTAATGTAGGAGATTCGATTTCTGGAATAGATGCAAATATATCTAATTTATCGATGATGGTTAAATCGAAGGTCTTCCTAACTTTGTCTAAAGTAAAGTCACTGTATGACATTTGAGCGACTCCTGTAATTTATTAAGCCAAAGGAAAGAAGGATTTTGAACACTCTTAATGAGGCTAAATAGGTTCGTGATAGGAATATATGGCATTTTGTTTACTAGGATGTTCTTGACGCACATCAAGTCCCCGACTTTCAAAAACACAAGCTTTACCGTTTACTTTTTTCAAACCAGTGCCTATCTCACCAAATCGAGTTGGTTTTTTCTGTTTAAATGCTTCTGCAAGTACATTTAGAGCTTGACTTTGTGTTTTTCGAGAAACGAATTTACTCCAAGTATTTCGCCAGAATGCTTCAGGACGATATTGGGCGCGTACTAGAATTTCTTGGCACTCTTTTCTAGGATAATTCTGTTCTCGTCTTGTGGGACGTAGAGAAAATTCTGCTGATGTTTGGGATGTTCTCCTGAACTTAACAATGTGATATTCCCAACTTGCACCTCCTGCGATCGCAGCATGAGGAATCAAAACCCAAAGCAAGCATAACAGAGTTAAACTAGACTTTTTCATAAAAATTAAAAGGTGGGCATAGCCCACCCTAAATTAACCAAATATTCCAACAAAAAAGTCAATGGTTTCCTTGAGTGCTTTGATGAAAACGTCGATTTCCTCACGGGTATTGTAGAAAGATAAACTGACTCGTGCGGTGGCTGGTAAACCTAAATGACGGTGTAATGGTTGTGTACAATGATGTCCAGAACGAATGGCTACGCCTTCTTGATCTAATAATGTAGATAAGTCGTTGGCGTGGATACCTTCAACAGTAAATGCTGCTAAAGCGGCTCTACCTTCGCCCTTCGCATCGGGTTTTGGCCCGTAGATTCTGACTTGGGGAATTTTAGCTAATTCTTGGAACAAATAAGCAGTTAATTCTGCTTCATAGGCGTGGATTTTATCCATACCTATATTAGTAAGATAATCTATGGCTGCACCGAGAGCGATCGCTTCCCCAATTGCAGGTGTTCCCGCTTCAAATTTATGGGGTAATTCGGCATAGGTAGAATGGTCTAAATACACTTCAGCAATCATTTCACCACCACCGAAAAACGGTGGCATTGCTTCTAGTAATTCCAACTTACCATACAAGAAACCTATACCTGTGGTAGCACACATTTTATGCCCAGATGCTACTAACCAATCACAGTCGATTTCTTGGACATCGACAGGCATATGGGGAACACTTTGACAAGCATCAACTAAGAATTTCGCGCCGTATCTGTGAGCAATCTTCGCAATCTCTGCCACTGGGTTTATACAACCCAGTGTATTAGAAACATGAACTATAGAAACTAATTTAGTTTTTTCCGAAATCAGTTGTTTAAACTGTTCTAAATCAAAGGTTTCGTCTGGTGTTAATTCCACAAATTTGAGAACTGCACCAGTTTTTTGCGCTACAAATTGCCAAGGAACAATATTACTGTGGTGTTCCATTACCGACAGAATAATTTCGTCCCCAGCTTGTAAATTGTTCATTCCCCAGCTATAGGCTACCAAGTTAATGGCTTCGCTGGCGTTGCGGGTGTAGACAATTTCTTGGCGGGAAGCTGCATTAATAAATTTGGCTATTTTATCGCGTGCAGCTTCATAAGCATCGGTGGCTTTTGCACTGAGGGTATGCGCTCCCCGATGCACGTTGGCGTTATATTGTTCGTAATAATCCCTGAGTGCATTTAAGACGAACAAGGGTTTTTGTGATGTCGCCGCATTGTCTAAATAAACCAAGGGCTTATCGTTGATTTCCTGATGTAATATCGGGAAGTCAGCGCGGACTTTATCAGCTAGGGTTTTTGTGGGAGTGTAGGTCATTGGTTGTTAGTCAATAGTCAATAGTCAATAGTCAACAGTCATTAGTCATTAGTCATTAGTCATTAGTCATTAGCTAAGAACTTATTAATTTCTCTTCTCACTCAGCACGGGCTGAACGCCCCGCTTCCGCTAACAGCACCGGCTAAACGCCGCGCTACCGCTAACAGCACTCATTACTCATTACTCATTACTCAGCACTACTTCTGACTGTGTTTAACAATGAGTCTCGCAAAGATGGGACTGCAATTTGATTGATGATTTCGGCGGCGAAGGCGTTAACTAATAACTTGCGTGCGTCGTTGCTATCAATACCCCGGCTTTGCAGATAGAATATTTCATCATCTTCTAACTGACTGACTGTTGCACCGTGGGCGCATTTGACGTTATCGGCGGTAATTTCTAGTTGGGGTTTGGTGTCAACTCTGGCTTTTGATGATAGCAGCAAGTTGCGGTTTAACTGGGCTGCGTCGGTTAGCTGTGCTGGTTTGGGTACGAAAACTTTACCGTTGAAAATGGCGTGAGCGCGATCGCCGACAATACATTTATGTAATTGTTTACTTGTACCATAGGGATGATTGAGAGCGATCGCGCTGTGGGTATCCGCTACTTGATTGCCTGCTATCATGGTCAAACCGTTGAGAGTGGTTTCGGTTTGCTCACCAGTTTGCAAAATCTCTAAATTATGCCTTGATAGTTTTGCACCCAAGCTAAGGGCATGACAAGTATAACGACTGTAACGGGCTTGAGTAACGGCTGTCTTACCGATGTGGAAAGCCTGTTGACTATCTCTTTCTACTCTAGTGTGACTGACTTGGGCATTGTCAGCGATCGCAATTTCCGTAACAGCGTTGGTAAGGTAAACCCCCATCTCCCCTGAAGTAGTCACATAGTCTTCAATGATGCTTACCTGTGAACCACTTTCAGCTACTACCAAACACCGGGGTTGAGCAATAGTTGCAGTTTCCCCAGCCACGGAGATAAATAATAGATGTATCGGCGTTTCCACGATGACATTTTTCGCCACCAAGACAACAGCCACATCAGATATACCCGCCGTGTTGAGTGCAGTAAATACCTCTAACGCACCCTCAGCTTGAGCCAGATGCTTTTGTACCCGTTCCTGTTCAGTTACAGGTAACGCATTTAAATTACCAACCACTACACCAGTCGGTAAATCTGCAACGGCTGATAACTCTGGTGCGTAAACACCGTTAACAAACACCAAGCGGCTGTTATGAGATTCTGGTAGCGTGAATGCACTGATGTCAGGAGATGTTGCCATAAAGCTATGGAATTCCACCCGCCGCAACTCAGACAAATCAGTAAACCGCCATTCTTCCTCACGGGTAGTAGGAATAGTGGAGTGACGCACCCAATTAGCAGCACGTTCTTTAATTTCCTGTAACCAACCTGTAGAAGCTGGTACAGTCACCTGATTTAACAAAGCCACTAACTCAGCATCTCTATCCAACAGAGTAGATGACAAACTAGCCACATCCGAGTTAGGAACTGCACTAGGAGAAACTTGATTTGTCATTACACACCCACCCCAACCGCAGTTTCTTCCAACAGCCAGTCATAACCACGGGATTCCAATTCCAAGGCTAATTCCTTACCGCCACTGGTGATAATTTGTCCCCGCGCCATCACATGGACAAAATCAGGCACAATATAATCTAGTAATCTTTGGTAGTGGGTAATCATAATCGTGGCATTTTCTGGGCTAGTGAGTTGATTCACCCCATGCGCCACAATTTTCAGCGCGTCAATATCTAAACCCGAATCTGTTTCATCCAAAATCGCCAACTTCGGCTCTAACAAAGCCATTTGCAAGATTTCGTTGCGCTTTTTCTCCCCACCAGAGAAACCTTCATTCACGCTACGTTCGAGGAAAGCGGGATTCATCTTCACCACTTCCAACTTTTCCTCAATCAAATCATCAAAATCGAAAGCGTCTAACTCTTCCAAACCTTGAGCCTTGCGACGAGAGTTATAAGCTACCCGCAAGAAATCCAAATTACTTACACCAGGAATTTCCAAAGGATACTGGAAAGCCAAAAACACACCAGCCCTCGCCCGTTCCTCTGGTTCTAACTCCAGCAAATTCTGTCCCTGGAAAATCACCTCACCACCAGTCACAGTATAAGCCGGATGTCCCGACAACACCTTAGAGAAGGTACTCTTACCAGAACCATTCGGCCCCATAATCGCGTGAATTTCGCCAGCGCGCACTTCCAAATTCACACCCTTGAGGATCGGCGTACCATCAACCTCAGCCGTCAAGCCCTTAACCGACAAAATCACATCACTATTTTCAACAATCATGTTCTCTCTCTCTTAATTTTTTGGTTCGTAGTAGGTGCTTCAGCACCTTTCGGTATACTACAAGCCTTAACCCACGCTACCTTCTAGTTTCAGGCTCAATAACTTATCAGCTTCTACCGCAAATTCCATAGGTAGCTGATTAAACACATCCTTACAGAAGCCGCTAATCATCATCGAAATCGCGTCTTCCGCCGAAATTCCCCGTTGAGCAAAGTAAAATAACTGATCTTCCCCAATTTTGGAGGTAGAAGCTTCATGTTCAACTTTGCCAGTATTATTCAGCACTTGAATATAAGGGAAAGTATTCGCGTGAGCATTATCCCCTATTAGCATCGAGTCGCACTGAGAATAATTCCGCGCCCCTTCCGCCTTGGGATTAATTTTCACCAAACCCCGGTAACTATTACTAGACTTACCTGCGGAAATACCCTTAGAGATAATGGTGCTGCGGGTATTCTTCCCGATGTGAATCATCTTTGTCCCGGTATCGGCTTGCTGCATATTATTAGTTAACGCCACCGAGTAAAATTCACCGACAGAATTATCACCCACTAACACACAGCTAGGATACTTCCAAGTAATCGCTGAACCTGTTTCTACCTGTGTCCAGGAAATTTTGGAATTCACACCTTGACACAAACCGCGCTTGGTAACGAAGTTGTAAATACCACCTTTACCGTTAGCATCACCGGCGTACCAGTTTTGTACGGTGGAGTATTTAATTTCCGCGTTATCGAGGGCGACAAGTTCCACTACAGCCGCGTGTAATTGGTTGCTGTCGTACATCGGCGCGGTGCAACCTTCTAAATAGGAAACATAGCTACCTTCTTCAGCCACAATCAAAGTCCGTTCAAATTGCCCTGTATCACCGGAGTTGATGCGGAAGTAGGTAGACAGTTCCATCGGGCATTTTACGCCTTTAGGAATATAGACAAAAGAACCGTCACTAAATACCGCCGAGTTGAGGGCGGCGAAATAGTTGTCAGCAATGGGAACAACGCTACCCAAATATTTTTTCACTAGTTCTGGGTGTTCCCGCAGGGCTTCAGAAATTGAGCAGAAAATTACGCCATCTTTGGCGAGTTTTTCTTTGAAGGTAGTAGCCACGGAAACGCTGTCAAAAATCGCGTCTACAGCGACGTTTGCTAATCGCTTCTGCTCAGATAGGGGAATACCCAATTTCTCGAAAGTTTCTAGGAGGGTAGGATCTACTTCCTCTAAGCTGTTGAGTTTTTCTTTCTTTTGCTTAGGCGCGGAATAATAGATGATATCCTGATAATCGATAGGTGGATAGGTGACGCTTGGCCATATTGGCTCGGTCATTTTTAGCCACTGGCGGTAAGCTTTGAGGCGAAATTCCAGCATAAACTCCGGCTCTTCTTTTTTGGCGGAGATTAAGCGGATGATGTCCTCGTTTAGTCCACGCGGAATCGTGTCGGTTTCAATGTCAGTGACGAAACCGTACTTGTAGGGCTGGTTGACTAAGGTTTTGACAGTAGCACTCATCGCTAGTGGTCTCTTGTGTTCAGGAATTAGTGGTTCTCTTTAAGGATGGAGACGGGTGAAGCTGGGTTGCTTCCCATCTTGTCTAACTGAGTAGTTAAACGGCTGTTACAATATAGATATAGACTAAAACAACAATCATGTTGTTTAATGTAATTTCATTTTACGCTAGATTAACAACAACAATGTTGTCAAAGTCAAATTTTCTCAAAAAATTTTTTGGACTACGATGGCGACTACTCAACAGTCCTCAACTAAGCAAGAGATCCTAGAGTATCTCCTCAAGCATTCCCAAGCCACAGCCCTTGACTTGGCGGAAATCTTGGATGTCAGCCCCCAAGCAATTCGTCGTCATCTCAAAGATTTGGAGATGGAGGAGTTGATTGTCTATTCAAATACGGTACAAGCTGGGATGGGGCGACCGCAACACGTTTATGAGTTGAGTCGCCAGGGAAGGGAACGCCTGCATAAATCAGCTAGCGATCGCCACGGGGATTTTGCCGTTTCTCTCCTTGATACGTTAGCGGAAACGGTGGGACAAGACCAATTTAAGACCATCTTACAAAAACAATGGGAACGCAAAGCCCAAGAATATCGCGATCGCGTCGGTAACGGTTCACTCGAAGAACGGGTAGCGAATTTAGTCGAACTGCGAAAAGCTGAAGGTTTCATGGCGGAATATCACCCTGTAAATTCTCCTCATCCTAGAGAAGAGCAACGATTTATTTTCATGGAACACAACTGTGCAATTTCTAATGTGGCGGAATCATTCCCCAGTGTGTGCGGCCATGAACTAGAAATGTTTGCGGCTGTTCTCCCAGACTGTACAGTTGAGCGTACCCACTGGCTAATTAACGGCGAACATCGTTGCGGCTATCTAGTACAAGCCCGTAAATAAGCAGGGGAGCAGGGAGCAAGGGAGCAAGGGAGATGGCTTTTAGCTTGTATTGACAATGACAATAATGTAACTTTTAGGTGGAGAAGCTAAAAAATAAAATATGTAAATTAGTTTTCACAGCTAGTTTATGTCATTCATCCTAGCCAGTTGGTAAAGCAGTTTACCAATGATTTCATAATATCACCGAAAGTTAACTTTGAAGCTCTTACGCTTACTGCGGTTCGATTTCTTAATTTTGAATTTTGAATTTTGAATTGATTATGGATTTACCATCACAACAACCATCAACTCAATTTCTCACTTTAGAAGAGTCAGAGAAAGTAGACGCAGCCCTGTTATCATCGCCAGAAAAATTTTTAACTCGCCTGACAATTTCTTCCTTGAAACTCTTAAAACACATTGCCCAAGAATATGGTGTGGCGATTGAAGATTTAACTACACAACAAGTAATTGCTTGGTTTGAAAAAGATGGGAAGGTAAGAAGGGAACAAGGCTTAGAGTCTGCCTATTTGAAGTGGTAATATTTCGAGCCATGATTTTAACGAAGCATAACAAAAACTCGTTACTAGCTATCACTAAGTAACGAGTTTAGCTATAGGTTGTTTTTATTGAATTATTAAGTGTGATGATAACCATTGGTTCGGGGACTACGAACTCCCAAAGCTGCACCCATCAAAGCTGCGGCTAAACCTAACAAAGAACCAAGAACAAACCACCACAAAGCTTTAGAAGTAGCAGAAGCAATATCGCGAGCTTGTTCAGGGGTTAACTGAGGAACGTTTTGGGGTAAAGATGCACCTCCAGGCTGTTGTACTTGATTGATAACGGCTCCAGCATTGCTTGCCGCAACACCAAAAGCACCGGATACGCCACTTGCTAGTAGCCAAGAACTCAAAGCCAAAGTAGTTGCCCACAAAATCGCGCCGTTGAGGAGGGCTGTATTACGGTTCATGGGGCCACAAGCGCGACTTGTCACCCAACCCCCCACAAATAGAGAAATTAATAAAGCTATAGTTGACCAAATCCCTATATTGCTAGCAACTCCAGGGGTGATGCTTCTTGGCGCACCCGAACCTGCAATTGTACCGGCTCCAATAGCTGCAAATAAAGAACTCAAAATTAACTGTGTAGCTAAAGCCACCAACACACCTGAAATAATCGGCCCCCAGCGCACACGATCATGATATTCACCGACTCTACTGGCTATGACTCCAGGCTCAGGCTGAACGACATCATCACCTACGCGATTTATGTATGACATAATCTACATTCTCCCTTGCTGTTTTATTGAGCAAAGTATTTTCAAGTTAGTTATTTTTATTGCTTACGTTTAAAATTAAATGGTGAATCTTTATTTTTAATATCTATCAGCAGAAAGAGTTATTAGCTCTATCGCCAGTAGTAACAAACTATTATGTTTATTTTCATAAATTAAGTTTTATTTTTGCTCAATTTTAATTGAGTCAGTGCTTGTCTACTATTTTCATGATCATTTTTGTTTTTTGCTTGTAAGCATAACAACTAGAAGAAACCAAACTATATTAAGCAATGTAAAATACTAGTATTTATTTTGTAGTAAGGACTTTAGTCCTTTTTTAAGAACTAAAGTTCTTACTACACACCTTTAATTATTTACTCTGTTCTACTTAAATCTGATGCAGCTTATTTGGCAAGTATCTTATTCATAATTGGGTAAAAAATATAAATGCAACTGCTTTACCTAATATCAGCAAATTCAAATATCTTTATTAGTTAGGAATTACTACTCCACACAATCGCTTTTGACAGGTTGCTGGTTGTTCAAATCCCCAACTTTTTAAAAAGTCGGGGATTTTGACTATGATAATTTGTGTAGTGGACAAATACGAGCAACTCTACTAAAAGTAATTCAGACAGAAATTCTTCAATTAGCGTAATTTTACCGCCGTGCCTGTGGCAGTAATCAGTAATAACACTCCTGATTGATCAACATTAATCGTACCTGTGTCAATTTCAATGCCGATAACAGCGTTAGCACCTAAACGTGAGGCTCGTTGTCCTAATTCTTCTATAGCTTTTTTTTGTCCTTGCTCAAATAGGCGTTCGTAACTACCAGTGCGTCCACCAATAACATCACGAATACTAGCTAAAAAATCCCGTAGAAAATTACTGCCATAAACTACTTCTGCCGTCACAATACCTAAGTACGCGTCAATTACTCCGCCTTGAATCACATCAGTGGTAGTTAAAATCATCATTAAATCCTCATATATGGGATATTGGTTTGCATCTATGTATTATCACTATCAGTGTTTTTTATAACACAAGCTGTTATTTTCGTTACTGTCTACTGTAGGGGTAAATTTTAGCTAAAAAATAACTACAAAATTGTGAGAAATTTGAGAACGATGCCAGAAAAATTGGATATATCCTGGAGTAATCCCCCGATGCTAGTATAGCAGTTGATTTCGCTAGAACAATGGTGTGACAAAGTTGATAGCTGATTTCGCTTTTATTTATCCCCCATAAAATATAACTGATTAAAGCAGATTTAATTTGACCTTTGAATTGATTTATACAGTATATTTCACTGTCAATTATTTATGATTAAACTACGTATAATTTCTAGATTTTGACAGACGTAATTGCTAAGTAATATACTGATTATTAATATTTTATGAAGGTAGACAAATACAGTTTTCAAAAAGTAAAATTTTTGTTTTAATGAACAAGAAAAAAGTTCATCATAATTTAGGGGATTTTACTGTGTACAAACGCATATCACTTATAGTGGGAATTTTATTGTTAGGATGTAGTGCTTGGAGTATGCCATCTGTAGCACAGGCGCAAACGTTAGTTGTGCAAGCCAATAGAGCAGAATTAAAGCCTCTTTTAGAGGAAGGCAAGCGGCTGGTGGATGCTGGGGATTACAACGGCGCGATCGCAGTTTATCAACGAGCCGCAGCCATAGATAATCGCAATGCTAAAATCCACTCTGGGATAGGTTATCTCTACGCTCAACAAGGCAATTTTCAAGCAGCATTAGCAGCATACCGTCGTGCGATCGCGATCGACTCCAATAATAGCGATTTTTACTACGCTGTCGGTTACATCAAAGGCAATATGGGTGATACTCCTGGCGCAAAGGAAGCCTACCGCCGCGCCATCCAACTCAACCGCAATCATATCAACGCTTATATAGGATTAGGTGTGACCCAATCCCGCATGGGAGACTTTACAGCCGCTAATTGGGCCTTTGAGCAAGCAATTAATATAGATAAAAACTATGCTCAAACCTATGAATTTATGGCTCTCATGTACAAACAACGCCGACAAACCAAACAAGCCAGCAGTGTATTGCAAAAAGCGCGTGACTTGTATCGGCGACGTAATGATGCTGATGGAGTAGCCAGAGTGGAAGCGATGTTGCAAGAATTAGGCGGTTAAAATCACTCTAATTCTCGTCCTGTGAGTTCAACAAAAATATCTTCTAAATTAGAAGGACGTACCATCATTCCCGTTTTATCTGTCTGTTGATTTAAATAACTATTGGCTTCTGCAAGAGAAGGGAAAAATAAATATTCCCAACGCCGCGCACTATCTGCTCCAGATGCGCTAACATCCAATTGCTTCATCACCAAACCTTCACCGTGAACCGAACGCAACTGTTGTAAAGTGCCTAAAGAAATCAGTTTACCGCCATCCATAATGCCGATGCGTCCAGGTTTAGTAGAACCAAAAGCATCACAGAGAAACTCGACCTCATCCATATAATGAGTTGTCAGTAATATCGTCATCCCTTGCTTATTCAAGTCTCGAATCATCTCCCACAGTCGCCGCCTAGTCTGGGGGTCGAGTCCCACTGTGGGTTCATCTAAAAATAAAATTTGTGGTTGATGTAACAAAGCTCTCGCTATCTGTAACCGCCGTTTCATTCCTCCAGACAGGGTTTTTACCAAGCTATCCCGTCTATTTGCTAGTTCTACATACTCCAACCATTGATTAATTAATCGCTGTCTTTGGGGATTAGCAATATGGCGTAATCTAGCGTACAATTCCAGATTTTCCCAGACAGTTAACTGTCCATCCACACTGATTGACTGTAACACTACACCAATATTTTGTTTAGCTTGCATGGGTTGGCGTACCACATCATACCCAGCCACCTCTACCCGGCCTTGGGACGGTTTTGTTAATGTCGTCAACATCCTAATTGTGGTTGATTTTCCGGCACCGTTGGGGCCGAGGAGTGCAAAGATTTCCCCAGGTTTGATGGTGAAGGATAAATCATTAACGACAGGAACTTGATTGTAAAATTTGTAGACGTTTTCTAACAGAACAGCAGCAGTCATGAACCAATTGATGACACAGTTTCAATACATACACTACCATTCATTAGGGAATAGTAACTGGGGTTCAAGCTGTCACTCAGGAATCGATTCCTGATGTTTCTTGACAAACAAGGGCTATGGAAAAACCTTTACAACTAAGCTTTGAAAATGGACAAATAGCAACTGCTATTTATGTACAGCAAATCACAGATTTACCCCAAGCTGTAGCCGCAATGGGTTTGCCGATGGCTCGTCCTTCGCTAGTAGTTATAGGGGGTGCAAGCAGGATGAGTGCAGCAGATTTTCTGCAAATCCAACGGTTGTTTCGGGAAATCTTAGCTCCTATTGCCGAAAATTTGGGTGCTTATGTTTTGGATGGGGGTACTGATGCGGGAGTAATGCGCCTCATGGGTGAAGCGCGTACCCAAATCGGAGGAAAATTTGCTTTAGTGGGTGTTGCACCTGCAAGTAAAGTTGCTTTACCTGATTGTTTAGAACCATCTGCTGATGCTACACCTTTAGAACCAAACCACAATTATTTTGTGTTAGTTCCTGGTAACAATTGGGGTGATGAATCTCCTTGGTTAGCTCAATTAGCCACTGTTTTGGCTAATGGCGCGCCTTCTCTCACTATATTAATTAATGGTGGTGAGATTACTTTTGAGGATGCTTACCAGAATGTGAAGGCAAAAAGATTAGTGATTGTGGTAGGTGGTAGTGGTAGAACCGCAGATATGATCACCAGTGCCTTACATGGAGAAAAGACAGATCCTAGAGCTACAGAACTGGCTAAATCTGGTATGATACACTACGTTAATTTATTTGATTCCACAGCAGGATTTGAGAGTTTAGCCGCAATAATGAAGAGTGTGCTGTCTACCTCAAAATGAAAAATGGCGAAGCAAAAGGATACTTACCAGGAATTTTTAAAGCAAGATTTTAATCAGTTATTTGAAATTATTAAACTGCGCGATGAGCAAAGACATTTTTTGCGATCGCGCTGGTTAGATCAAATCCTCTGGATGGAAGGTAAAGCCAATCAATCACGCGATCGCTACTATAAATTAAGAATCACCACCATTATTGGCGGTATAATTCTTCCCGCTTTGGTGAGTATCAATAGTATTAATAATCCCTCTCTAGGCAATAATAAAAATTTTCCTCTCAAAGAAATTATTGTTTGGTCAACTTTTGGTTTAAGTCAAGTAGTAGCAATTAGTGCGGCTGTGGAAGAATTCTTTCATTACGGAGAACGTTGGCGGCATTATCGCCGCACAGTCGAATCTTTAAAAACCCAAGGCTGGCAATTTTCTCAACTGGCAGGAATTTATCATCAATATCCTAACCATGAGCAGGCATTTAACACTTTTGCTAGTCAAGTAGAAGATATCATCCAACGAGATGTAGAAATATATTCTACTCAAGTTGTGCAAGAAAAGACAAATGAAAAACAGCAACAAATTCCAGATAATATCCACACACCGCAGGCAAAAAAGATTAATTCGGCAACACAAGAAGACGAAACAGTAAACACAGAAAATGATAGCAATGCTAACATTCAATAGCAGTCTCAGCAGAACGACTTGACAACCTAAACCGTTAAAATACCCTAGTTCGTAGTCAGGACTTTAGTCCTTCTTTGTTCGCGGAGCGTCTCGTAGAGAGAACTAAAGTTACTACTGCAAACCTTAAATTATAGCTAATTACTAATTTCTTGCCGCTTCATATCCACAAACTCAATCATTTGAGAGAAATTTTTCTGCCATACCTCTTGTAACTCCTGGCTATATCCCGCTATAACCCAAGGTACATAAGTAATAACTTGTTCAATAATACTAGTGACTTCCTGCTCTTTACAGGGAATTTCTAATAGTCTCCCTTGACGATTATAGATAACTACCGCATAAGTTTTACCAACGGGAATAAAGTATTTATAATGAGTTGTCACATTTTTATATATCCAAACAATATCATTTAAATTGAGTATTTCTAACCCAAAAAAATGAGACCTTAGTATCCAAGAAGGTGTAATTTGAGCAGGCCCAATAGTAGATTTATTACCTGCTATCTGTAATTCAGAATCTATTTTAAACGCCACATCATTAGGAGAACCAAACCTTTTTAAATCCTCCATAATCGGATGATTTTCTATGTTCTCTTTCCTTTTAACTACTTTGAATAAATTCCACACTCCCAAAAGGAAAAGAGGAATTCCGATACCTAATCCTATATATCCAGAGTTACGAAAATTCGTAGCATCCAGCATTAAAGGTAGAAAAACGCCACGCAAAGCCGGAAATTCAGCTTCGGCTTCATTGACAATTTTTTCACGCGCATCATTTGGTAAAGTTATCAATGCACCAGTAAATTCCTTAGAATCGTTAGCATTAGGTGTTTTAACTAGGAGTAATTTTTGTTCAATCACTAAAGCCAAATAATGTGCTTTCACTGTTTCGCTTTTAGTTTCTCCTGTAGATTTACTCACCTCTCTTTCTACTTCCTGAACACCAGTATTTAAAGATTCACTGCCACGGATTTTGACGAAATACTGTAATCTACTGTCTGGGGTAGTGTTTGATAAAAGTGTCTGATTATCTATAGGAAAAGGCCCAAAGAAGAAGTTGTATAAATATCGCCTACTCATCCCAGCTATAGCAATCACAGATAAGACTAAACAAATGTTGACAGCTAAAAGATTGCGATTGCTGCGCTGAATGTGTTTATAAATTCCTGTATTTTCCATAGTTGTCAATTATAGAATATCGTGATTTTGAACTGGCGTAGGAATTTATAAACTAACCTAAAATAAATTACGATGGCATATAATTATACAAAAATTTGCTAAATCTGGTGTAATTACTGAGAAAATATCTGGCTAAGTTAAACTACTGGATGCTGACCGTAGTAAGGTAAAGTTTCTGACCAATGAGGACGCTGTCCTAGTTGCCAATCAAAATGAGCTAGTTGTAAGATACTAGTCACTGTAGCTGCTAAACCAGATTTGGCTGTGACCAGCTGATAGTCAGTTTCCCAGTTAGCGAGGGTTTCTTGCCATGTTTCTGGAGTCAACACCGTATCAGGAAATAAACTGATTAAGCCGGAATTCTCGGAAGAAACTTGATAAATCGCGCCAAAAACCTGTCCCCGTTGTGCTGGCATTTCTACGGCGATCGCTTTACCTTCCTGATGTTTGCTACCATAAGACCAAGCTACTGCGGCTAAAGTAGACACCCCCAACACCGGAATATTTAATTGTTGCCCCAAAGTGCGAGCCAGAACCAAACCAATTCGAGTTCCCGTAAAGCCTCCGGGGCCTTTAGCTACCGCAACAAATGCCAAATCTTGCCATGTTTGTGGTTTGATGAATTCTATTAAATATTGATGTACATAACTAGATAAATCACGCCCTAAATCCCAAATCTGAAAACGAGTATTGCCAGCGAAATTACTAATGGCTAAACCTAGTTGGGGTGTAGTTGTATGCAGTGATAAACCGTATTTTGCCAATGTTAAGTTTTCTGATTGTGTAATCAAAGCCAATTAATCTACTATTTGTTCTAAAGTTGACAAGACATACTTATTTAACTACATCATATTTGCCTACACATCTTGTTTGCAAGCATTAAGGTAGTATTGCCAATAAAAATGTCTATTTTGAAACAAAATTATATTCTACGTTAAAGTATACACTCACAGAATCCTTAACTTTAGTTAAATTATATGTTCATGAAAGAATAATTTAGGAAATACCCAAAATTTATCTACAAAATTAACCATAATATATACAACCAAGTCAAAGCGTCATCAACATATTTAAAAATGACTGCTGACATATCGGCTGACTAGCTATTAGAAATTTACATAAAAATGATGGGTCTTTTAATTATTGGTTATCAAATCACTGAAATTCTTTATGAGACTGAGAATATCGGTATTTATCGAGCAGTACAAGAATCAGAACAAGTATCAGTAATTATCAAAAAAATCAAGACAGACTATCCTAAATTAGAACAAATTAATCAACTAAAATATGAATATCAAATATTGCAGTTATTAAATCATCAAGGTGCTGTTATACCCATTGCCCTAGAAATAAATCAAAACAATTTAGCCATAATTATTGCTGACTTTGGTTGTCAAACATTAAAAAGTTTTTTAAAGGCACAATGTCTTGATATTGCTACTTTTTTGAATATAGCTCTAAAATTAGCGACGAGTTTAGCTCAATTACATCAAAATAATATTATTCATCAAAGTATTCAGCCTCACAACATCTTGATTAATCCCCAAACATATCAAGTCAAAATGCTGGGGTTTAGTCTGGAGTCTTATCTAGATAAACAAAATGATTATACTTATAACTCTAATTTATTAGCTGATACCTTAGCTTACATTTCTCCCGAACAAACTGGACGGATGAATTGTGTGGTTGATTATCGTACTGATTTTTATTCTTTAGGAATAATTTTTTATGAAATGCTCACAGGTAAACCACCATTTATTGCTGATCATCCTTTAGATTTAATTTATGCTCACATCGCTAAAATCCCATTACTTCCGACCGCAGTTAATCCCAAAATACCACTAGCAATTTCTGATATAATCATGAAGTTACTAGCGAAAAATACTGAAGATAGATATCAAAATTATCTAGGGTTAAAATCTGATTTAGAAAGGTGTTTTTACTCCTGGCAAAGTAATAATAAAATTGACAATTTTACTATTGGACAACTAGATTTATATAGTCAACTGCGTATTCCTCAAAAACTTTATGGTCGAGAAGCAGAACTAGCTGCTTTAATTAATGCCTTTGAACGAGTGAGTTGTGGCACATCAGAGGTAATGTTAATTAGTGGTTATTCTGGTGTTGGTAAATCTTCCTTAGTGAACGAAATTCATCAGATTATTGCTCAACATAAATGTCATTTTATCACCGGAAAATTTGATCAATTCAAGCGGAACGTTCCTTATGCTTTGTTGATTGAAGCATTTCAGGAATTAATCCAGAAGTTATTAACTGAAAATTCGGCTAATATAGCAACTTGGAGAAGTAAAATCTTAGAAGCTGTTAGTGCTAATGGGCAATTAATTATTGATGTGATTCCCGCAGTTGAAAGAATTATTGGGACTCAAACAGAAGTAACACCATTAGGATTACATGAAGCCCAAAATAGATTTAAGCGCGTTTTTCAGCAATTTATTCATGTCTTTTGTCAACCAGAATATCCACTAGTAATTTTTTTGGATGATTTGCAATGGGCAGATACAGCTTCATTAAAACTAATTCAACTACTCATTGATGATCCTGAGAGTAAATATCTCTTAATTTTAGGAGCATATCGTGATCATGAGGTTCATGCAACGCATCCATTGATGTCAACTTTAGAAGCAATTCAAAAATCTAGTATCAACGTTAATCATCTTGTTCTCCGAACTTTGCAAATACATGATGTTAATCAATTAGTTAGTGATACCCTACATACAGACATCAGCCGAACGCAACCATTAACAGATTTATTATTTGCTAAAACTCAAGGTAATCCTTTCTTTTTAAAACAACTACTCAAAGCTTTACAACAGGAAAATTTATTAAGATTTAATTTTATTGAAGCATCTTGGCAATGGGATACTCAACAAATACAAAGTATTGATATTACTGATAATGTTGTTGAACTGATGGTAAATCAGATTCAAAAACTCTCAACAGCGACACAAAATATTTTAAAGCTAGCTGCTTGTATTGGTGATAAATTCACCTTAGATGTTTTAAGTGTTGTTCACGAGAAATCTGTGCTGCAAACGACTGCTGATTTATGGGAAGCCTTGCAATCTGGTTTGGTTTTACCAGAAGGTGAAACTGCTAAAATACCTGTGTTAGTTAATAGCTATCCCGACAAAACTGGGATAATTACATATAAATTTTTACATGATCGTGTACAACAGGCATCTTACTCACTGATTCCAGAGGCAGAGCAGCAGTTAATCCATGTTAAAATCGGGCGATCGCTCCTACAAAATACCACTGATAAAGAACGTTACGAAAATATTTTCACATTAGTTAATCATCTAAATTACGGTGCAGAATCACTCACCCTAGAATCGGAAAAAATTGAGTTAATCGAACTTAATCTTCTGGCTGGACAAAAGGCAAAAGCAGCCACCGCCTACGAATCTGCGATTCGTTATTTTCAGCAAGGTTTAAGCTTATTAACAAATGCTAGTTGGGATGAACACTATCAACTGACATTAACCATATATCAAGAAGCCGCAGAAGTAGCATTTTTGATTGGCGAATTTGAACAGATGGAACAGTTAGCTATGGTGATTATACAACAAGCTAACACACAATTAGAAAAGGTCAAGATATACGAATTACGTATTAAAAGTTGTGAAGTCCAACGCAAATTAATTGCGGCTGTGCAGTTGGGTTTGCAAGTTTTAGAAATCCTGGGAATTAAACTACCGGCATCGCCAACTTTTTTAGATATTCAACAAGCTATTAACCAAACAACTGCTAATTTAGCAACTAAAGATATAGAAGATTTAGTTAATTTACAGTCAATGACAGATGTAAATCAACTAGCAGCTTTACGATTAATAGCTAGCTTAGTACCTGCGGCTTATCAATCAGCACCTGCATTATTTATCCTGATGGCTTGTCAGGAAGTAAATTTATCTATCCAACATGGTAAAAGTCCTTTTTCTGCCAGTGGTTTTGCTGATTATGGAGTTGTCTTTAGTGGCTTATTGCAAGATATTGACGCAGCCGATAAATTTGGCAAAGTGGCTTTAGCTCTTTTAGAGAATTTAGACACTAGCGAAGTCAAAAGTCAAGTCTTATTTAAAGTTGCTACCTTCATCATTCATTGGAAAAATCATCTCCGAGAAACGTTACCACTCTTAGAAAATGCTTATTCTAGTGGGCTAGAACTTGGAGATTTAGTACATACTGGATATGCAGCTAGTAATAGGTGCCAATATTTATTTTGGCTCGGTGTAGAATTAAAGAATTTAGAACAGGAAATGGCTAAATCTAGCCAAGCGATCGCTCAAATTCATCAAGAGACTGCCCTCACATGGCATCAAGTATTTCATCAGGTAGTTTTGAATTTAATTGGTTTAGCTGCAAATCCTTGTAAATTAATCGGTACAGCTTACAATGAAGAGCAATTATTGCCATTGCATATTCAAGCCAATGAACGGACAGTAGTATGTTACGTATTTCTCAATAAATTAATTTTGTGTTATTTATTTGGCGAATTAGAACAAGCTAAAGAATATGCCATCAAAGCAGGCGAATATTTAGATGGAGTAACAGGTTGGTTTAATGTACCCCAATTCTATTTTTATGATTCTTTATTGAAGTTAGCAATCTACACTACAGCCGAGCCTCTAGAACAAGCATATCTCCTCGCGCAAGTCCAGCAGAATCAGGCCAAAATGCGAAAATGGGCAGATCATGCACCCATGAATTTTCAGCATAAGTATGAACTTGTAGCCGCCGAGATAGCAAGAGTTTTAGGTGAGAATTGGCAAGCAGTGGAAAATTATGATTGTGCGATCGCTACAGCTCAAGCCCAAGGATACATCCAAGAAGCCGCACTTGCCAATGAATTAGCAGCAAAATTTTACTTTGACTGTGGGAAAAACAAAATAGCCCAACCCTACTTAACAGATGCTTATTATGGATATCTCCTTTGGGGTGCTATTGCAAAAGTCCAAGATTTAGAATCCCAATATTCACAATTTTTATCTCACCTATCGACACAAAAAGTTACTGATTTAGGAATTCATCAAACTATCACACCTCTATCTATTGGTATTGATAAAGTTATTGACGTATCGACTGTCATTAAAGCATCACAAGCTTTATCTGGCGAAATTTATTTAGAAAAGCTACTAACTAAATTAATGCAAATCGCTATTGAAAATGCAGGAGCAGAAAAGGGATTTTTAATTTTACAAAAAAATAGTAATTTATATATAGAAGCTTCAGGAAATTTTCCGGAAAATGACATAAATATTCAACATTCATTACCACTATCATCGACTATACATTTACCCATATCTGTAATTAATTATGTCTATCACACCCAGGAAAATATAGTTCTCCACGATGCTACTAACCATGACATCTTTGCCAAAGACGAATACATCATCAAACATCAACCAAAGTCTATTTTATGCACACCAATTGTTAATCAAGGTAAGCTCATTGGCATACTATATCTCGAAAATAATCTCATTGCCGGAGCGTTTACATCTGAGCGAGTAGAAGTCTTACAACTTTTATCTTCACAAGCAGCAATTTCCTTAGAAAATGCTCGTCTTTATAATTCTTTAGAAGAATACAATCGCACTTTAGAAATTAAAGTAGCCCACCGAACTTTAGAATTACAAGAAAAAAATCTCCTGTTGCAAAAGGAAATCCAAGAACGGCAAAAAGCAGAAGAAGTTGCTGCATCTGCTAACCGTGCCAAAAGTGAATTTTTAGCTAACATGAGTCATGAACTTCGCACTCCACTCAATGGCATTTTGGGTTATACACAAATTTTACAGAAAGATAAAAATTTAAACTCTCAACAAAAAAATGGTATTGATATTATTTATCAATGCAGTAAACATTTATTAACATTAATTAATGATATTTTAGATATTTCTAAAATCGAAGCTCGAAAAATGGAACTTTATCCAGAACAATTCCATTTTTCGCAATTTCTAGATAGTATTGTCCAGATGTGTCGTATCCGTGCAGAACAAAAAGGTCTACGGCTATTATATCAACCAACTTCTTCCTTGCCTAAGATAGTCTATGCTGACGAGCGGAGATTGCGACAAGTTTTAATTAATCTACTGAGTAATGCTGTTAAATTTACACAAGCAGGTTACGTTAATTTTCACGTAGGATATGTACCCCTATATGAAAATTGGCAACTAGAAACAGGAATTATTACTACTGAGTATTCTAAGTCTAAAATCAGATTTTATGTAGAAGATACAGGTATTGGTATCGCAACAGAACAATTAGAAGAAATTTTCCTTCCTTTTAAGCAGGTGGGTCAAGATAGCCTCAAAATTGAAGGAACAGGTTTAGGATTAGCTATTAGCCGTCAGTTAGTTCAACTGATGGATAGTGAACTAAATGTGAAAAGTAATTTAGGGAAAGGTAGTGCATTTTGGCTAGATATAGATTTACCAGAAATTATCCATCCTACCCATACCAACAGTACGGAAAAAGGTGATATTGTCGCTTTTACTGGTGAAAAACGCAAAATATTGGTAGTAGATGATAAACCAGAAAATCGCTCTATTTTAGTTAATTTACTCCAACCTTTGGGTTTTATCACCTTAGAAGCCATAGATGGCATAGATGCTGTGAATAAAGCCCGTGAATTTCAGCCAGATGTGATTTTCATGGACTTAGTAATGAATAGAATGGATGGCTTTGAAGCGACACGCCGTCTCAGGATGTTACCAGAATTAGAGAAAACGGTAGTAATTGCAATTTCAGCTAGTGTTTTTGACGTTGAACAACAGCAGAGTCAAGAAGTTGGTTGTAATGACTTTCTACCCAAGCCCATCCAGATAGATGATCTTTTAGAAAAATTACAATTTCATTTAAATTTACAATGGATTTATCAATATGAAAGAAGGCTACAAACAACACCAACACATGATCATCCCAACTCTCAAATCGAAGATTGGCGGCTACTAACTCCATCATCTGACGAATTAACGGTTTTGCTGGATTTAGCAATGCGCGGTAATCTCAGAGCTATTGCTCAAAGAGTTGAAAAACTAGAGGAATTAGACGAAAAATTAATTCCATTCGCTAATTATTTACGTCAACTTGTCAAAGGTTTTAAAGGCAAGCAGATTGTAGATTTTCTTAAACAATTTTAAACTTTTTTTAAAAAATTAAACATAACCAAATATATGCCTATTGATTCACTTGAGCAAGGTGTCATCCTCATCGTTGATGACACTCCCATCAATTTAGAAATGCTGTTTGATGTTCTAGCTAATGCTGGATACACAGTATTAGTTGCAGAAGATGGTGAAAGTGCTTTAGCAAGGGCTGAATATGCTCCACCTGATTTGATTCTTCTAGATATTCTTATGCCCGGAATAGACGGTTTTGAAACTTGTCACCGCTTAAAAAGTAATGAATTAACTAAAGATATTCCGGTCATTTTTATGACTGCCCTTTCAGAAACAGGAGAAAAAGTTAAAGGCTTAAGTCTAGGAGCAGTAGACTACATTACCAAACCATTACAACATGAAGAAGTATTAGCCCGTGTCAACATTCACCTCAAACTACGCAATCTAACAAAACAACTACAAGCACAAAATCAACGTTTAGCAGAAGAAATCAAAGAGCGAATCCAAGCAGAAAATAAATTAAGAGAACAAGCAGCTTTATTAGATATCATTACTGATGCTGTGCTGGTAATAGACTTAAATCAGCATATATGTTTCTGGAATCAGGGAGCAGAAAATTTATATGGCTGGCAAGCTCAAGAAGTAATTGGTAAAAGTGTTAGTCAATTAATATGTACACAAGCAAATTTTCCTCAATTGCAACATATCATTGATAGTTTAGATACCGATGATTCTTGGCAAGGTGAACTGCATCAAGTAACTCGGCAAGGTGGAAAAATTATTGTTGCTAGTCGTTGGAATGTGATGCGTGATCAAAATGGAAAACCGCAATCAATCCTGACAGTTAACACTGATATTACAGAGAAAAAGCAACTGGAAAGTCAGTTTCTCCGCGCTCAAAGATTAGAGAGTATTGGCACATTAGCAGGTGGGATTGCTCATGACTTAAATAATATCCTGACCCCGATTTTAACAGCTGCCCAACTATTACAAATTAAACTTCCCGATGTTGACGATCGCTCTCAACGCATGTTTCAAACTATCGAATCTAACGCAAAACGTGGTGCAGCCTTAGTTAAGCAAGTATTGCAGTTTACCCGTGGCGTTGAAGGTAAGCGCACAATTGTTCAAATTAACTACTTGTTTTCCGAAATTAAACAAATTGTCCAAGAAACATTTCCTAAATCTATTAAATTTTCCACAAAAATTCAACCAGAACTTTGGACAGTCATCGGTGATGCCACTAATTTACATCAGGTACTCATGAACCTAGTAGTTAATGCCCGTGATGCCATGCCAAAAGGTGGTAATTTAAGCCTGTGTGCAGAAAATTTATTTATTGATGAACACTATGCCCGCATGAATCTTGATGCTAATATCGGCTCTTACATTGTTATTTCTATTACAGATACAGGTACGGGCATAGAATCGGAAATTCTCGATAGAATATTTGAGCCATTTTTTACAACTAAAGATGTGGGTAAAGGTACAGGGCTAGGTTTATCAACTGTACAAGGTATTATCAAAAGTCATCACGGTTTTATTAAAGTTAACAGCGAACTAGGGAAAGGTACACAATTTCAAATATTTTTACCAGCAGTAGAAGCAGCAGTCACTGCACGCGCAGATAACTTAGAACTATTCAAAGGTAACGGTGAATTAATTTTAGTCGTTGATGACGAAGTGCAAATTCTCGAAACAACCGCCATCTCACTAGAAGCTTACAACTACCAAGTATTGACTGCTAGTGATGGAGTAGAGGCGATCGCACTCTATGCCCAACACCAAGATAAAATCAACTTAGTCCTCATAGACATGATGATGCCTGCTATGGATGGTCATGCCACCATTCAAGCCTTACAAAAAATCAATCCCTTCGTCAAAATTGTAGCTGTCAGTGGTTTAGTAAACAGTCATCAACTAGCAAAAAATTTACAAGTTAAAAAACTACTTGCCAAACCATATACACAAAAAGAATTGTTAACTACGTTACACGGTATACTTGCCCAGGAATCAAAAAACACTGCCAGGAATTTGTTAAACAAGAGAGGTTAGAGATTGGGGACTGGGGACTGTTAGCCTCCTTGTCTCCCTGCCCCCCTGCCTCCCCTACCTCTGCCTACAAAGCGATTGATTATTTTTTAGTTAGAAGTCCCTAATGAGAGCCAAAATTGACAATCAAGTGCTGTTTTTATACCATGAAGACTTACCAGAGTTCAAAAAGGGTGGTTCCGTAGTTAGAAATTCCTATTTTTGGGCATTGCGTTCAATTGCCGGTCGTTCTACCCGTTACCGTGATTGGGAATATGAACCAGAAGTCTGGCTAGCACTAGCGAGAATGCTATCATCATTTGCCGAATCTGGATACTTAGGTTATCGAGAAACCATCCTAGAGTTTCCCATCTCCCAAGGAGAAATTCCTGGTGTCTTGCGTGATGTTTCAACGTGGGAATAGGGACTAGGGACTGGGGAAAAGGAGACAAGGTAGACAAGGTAGACAAGGTAGACAAAGTAAAATTTCTTACCTAATGACTAATGACTATTGACTATTGACTAATGACTAAAACCAAACGCCGTCAATTTTTGCAAACTCTTAGTTTAGCTACCTTGGCTACCCAAATTCCTCAACTTACTGTTTATGGTCAATTGTCACCTAACAATATTATTAAACCGCCACGCCTGAAGGTGGGTGATACTGTGGGATTAGTCGCACCGGCGGGGATTTTTGACCATCAATATATTGAAAAAGTACAGCAACACTTAACCAAATTAGGATTAAAAACCAAGCTAGGTAAACATATTTTTGATCGCTACGGCTATTTAGCAGGGAAAGACCGCGATCGCGCCCAAGATTTAAATGATATGTTTGCAGATAATTCAGTCGCAGCTATTCTCGCTATCCGTGGCGGTTGGGGTTGTAATCGAATTTTACCCTTACTCAACTATCCCTTAATTCGCTCCCACGCAAAAATTTTCATGGGCTATAGCGATATCACTGCTTTATTGTTAGCTATTAATGCCCGTAGCCGAATTATGACTTTTCACGGCCCAGTCGCTACATCAACCTGGACTCCCTTTATGTTGGACTATCTCCAGCGCATTTTCTTTGATGCTCAAGCTGTTACACTCAAAAATACTAACTCTCCAGAAGGACAAGTACAAACCATCACATCGGGAAAAGCCAAAGGTAAGCTTGTCGGTGGTAACTTATCAGTCCTGTGTGCAATGGTAGGTTCACCCTACCTACCCTCTTGGTACAACAGTATTTTGTTTGTAGAAGATACCAACGAAGATATCTACCGAGTAGACCGGATGTTAACACAACTAAAAAACGCTGGTATACTCAACCAAATCGCCGGCTTTATTTTTGGTCAATGTAGTGATTGTAGCCTGGGTGATGAACCATCACTGACATTAATGCAGGTGTTGCAAGACCACATCCTCCCTTTGGGAATTCCAGCTTGGTACGGGTCGATGATCGGTCATATTCAGGACAAATTTATTTTACCAGTGGGAACACCAGTAGAAATTGATGCCACATTGGGAACAATCGAGCTATTAGAAGCCGCAGTCTTATAAATTACAAAAACTATTTCTTCTGTGTTCCATTCCCCATTCCCTGTTAAGAGTTCCCTTGCTACACAAATAATTTCAGAAATCAAAGCGGATTGCTATGGTTAAATCAGGATATGTCAAGTTAATATAAGCATCGTTTGCAATTTCTAATATAGCGGTTAGTATAGTTGAGACACTAAGCAATTACTGAAAAAATATATTTTTTGAGCAAAAAAGATTGGCTTTTGTTTAAGAAACACTAACTATCATCAGCTAGTCTGTTCTTTCACAGAAGTGAAGTATGGTTATTAATTGCTATGGCTATTGCAGATTCTCCCCTAACTTCTCAAAAAAATTTACTCTCTAGCAACATCAAAGGAGATACATCAAACAATCATCATCTGATCAATCTATTTATTGGCTTGTGTGCGGTTTTCCCTGTGATTGTTTCCTCACCTGTCGCCGCTTTAGAAGTACAGATCAGTCCCGCTAAACCTCGCTTGGGAGATACTATATCTGTATTAATCAATGTAGATAATGCAGAAAGTTCAACTACCCCAGAAGTAGTTGTGGGACAAAAAACTTATCCAGTTTACCCAATTGCAGCCAACCAATACCGTACTTTTATCCCCACAACTCCCTTAGAAAAACCCGGTACTAGAACAGTCAAAGTTGTTGGTGATGGACAAGTCAAAAACCTGGCTATTTGGGTAAGTAATCGGAAGTTTAATGTACAGCGTATTACCTTACCTCCTGGAAAATCTGCTAGCGGGGCTACTGAATACGAACTCAATCGCGTAGCTGCTTTTAAAGCCCTACAAACACCGCAAAAGTTTTGGAATGGTAAATTTATTGCCCCAAACAAAGGACGACTCAGCACTCCTTATGGTGTACGTCGTTACTATAATGGTAAATTCGCCAATGATTACTACCATCGAGGTTTAGACTACGCTGGTGCCGCAGGTTCTCCTGTCATCGCCCCCGCCGCAGGTAAAGTGGCGTTAGTTGGTACAGTATCTCAGGGATTTCGGGTGCATGGAAATGTAGTTGGGGTTGATCACGGCCAAGGAGTTGTCAGTATTTTTATGCACCTTAGTCGTATCAATGTCAAAGAGGGTGATATAGTCAAGGCTGGACAGTTAATTGGTGCGGTTGGCTCAACAGGTGCGTCTACCGGGCCTCATTTACATTGGGGTTTGTATGTCAATGGACAGTCTGTTGATCCGACATCTTGGCGGACTCAAACTAAGGAATAGTAGCAGCGTAACTCATCACTGTTGCTGTTAATTTAGTATATTTTTTGTCGATAATATAGGCAGAATAAGTTTGTTTAGTATCGTCCTTACCTTGCTTGGGTGGATTAAATTAAGATGAGCCTTATGAGTATTGAAAAAATTGTAGAACAAGCTCTCCAGGATGGTTATCTCACACCAGCAATGGAAGCGGAAGTTGGACGTATCTGTGATAACGCTTCAGAACTCTCAATTGAAGAGTATATGGCGTTAGATAAATTGATGGGAGCATTATTAACTGGTGAGGTAGTGGCCGTACCTCGCAAACAATTTATCAACGTCATGGAAGAATTGGTGTTAACGGAAGCGATCGCTCGCGTGGCGGAAATTGAAGCTACTAGCGAAAGTTCCATCGATGTGGGTGATATCGCCGCCTATGCCCTCAACCGTCTCCCACCCCTATACGCCACAACTGAAGAAGGTGCTAATTATCAACGTCAACGCGCTAGGGCTGAACTGCAAGAGTTAATCTCTCAGCAAGTCCATGAAGCTATTAACCGTAACCTTGTTCAGCCTAACGACAACAGAACCCCCATTCCCAGTAAAACTACTGGTAATGAGATTTTACGCCAAGTTAGTAGTTTACTGCAAGTCTATGCACCTAACTTTGAGCAGAAATCTTCACTGTAGTCATTAGTTGGACAAACTGCCAAGTTCCATCTCCACATTTCCCTTTGCTTTGAGGGATGATACTACATAGCTTGCTTCTCCTCACATATACCAATTTTGGATTTTAGATTTTGTGGAAAGTCTGTAGTTTACTTCCCGCATAGTGCGGGAGTTATCTTCAATCAGAACTTTTCCAGATGGGTTTTGCATTGTCAGTCCTGATTCACAGCCTATTCCAGAGGCATGAAACATCTAATTTGGTATGACTCTTTTAAAGACTTCCAGTTAAAAAAATATTCTATCTGTAGGGTGCGTCAGTGTGAGAAACCTTTGCTATACCTAGATATTCTTTGTACTGACGCACCCTATGAACAGTAAATTTGGGATAATTTAATTTTTGTAAGTCCCTGAGAGAAGCAAGCGACTCCTGTCAAAAGTTAATATTCAACTTTCAACATCATCTGCTTGATCAATAAACAGTATTTTTCTTTAAGTAATCTATAAGTAGTTGCCGTTTCGTCACCTCAGTATTATAGGATGGACGGAGTGTTGCAAGGTGTGGGGCTATTATGGCTCGCTATACGTGTTCATTTATTCTTGCTATTAACTTAGAAAATCTTCAGCCCTTGATGCTCGATCTATTACAAAACTGTGATTTGGAGATTCAGTATTACTCGTCCGATTACATCTTGGCGCGTGAGATTCCTGGGAATGTTTCGGTTTCCCAGTTAGTGAAAGCAGAAGTGCTAATTGATAAGTCAACGGCGACAGAGACGGAAACTCGTATGACAATTGTTGTCAAAAATGAAGAACTACCTCTGCGCCTAGAGAACCACTGTCGAAAAGTTTTTGATTTTATTAAGAAAGAAATCGAGATTAGTCGCTATTGGCACTTAATTGAAAGTCTAGCAGGTTGACTACTGCCCACAGTGGAACGGCAAAGATGCTTCCTGCACCCAACCCAGGAAGAACTGCCGAAAGCTTCCCCAACTCGTTCGCGGAGCGTGTCGCAGACAAGCATCTCGTTAGCGTAGCCTCTCATAGAGAAGGAAAGCACTCTGGTGGATATAGAGGTGTAGGGGAAAGACATCTGAAAATTTTTGTATGAGGAATGGTTTAAATTTCCTCCATATCCTCAGCCATACTGGGGTTAATCAGTGTAATATCATACTCACTAGCATCCGTTTGTCCAGAACGCTGAGTGTTTTTTAACAAATAATAGATGGCACGGACTTTAGGCCCAAAAACAATTTCATCTTCATTTTGCAAATCATGGGCTGGCATTTTCCGCCCGTTAATCATGAAGCCATTAGCACTAGGTTTACCTTTGCCATCACCATCTACAATCCGGTAATAGTAGCTTTGAGAGTTATGTTGCCTGGGCAGTCTCACCAATGTAGCATGGCGACGAGAGACAAATTGAGACACTAAACGGATATTTGAATCACGGTCTCTACCAATAGAGTAGATAGTATTTTCTAGGGTAAATTCTTTACGACCTTGATCATCTTCCAAAATTAGTAGGTGACTTTCCTGGGTTTCTGCTGCCATTGATAAACTGTTACCAAAATCGTGGAAATTTTGATGAGTTCTAATTTTGTGAGTATCGTTACCTATCATTCTCGCCCACTACAGACTGTGATGTTGGATGTTTAGCATGACAACATAGCTGTGCTGGCTAACACAAAGTAGAATACATAGATTTTACTCTGTGTTTACAGTTAAAATGAGACGCTTAACATCTACTTATCGATTTAGTTTAACCTGAGATAGTCAAAACTACATTGATGTCGTAATGTTACCTAATAATGGGTAAAACGTCGTAATAATACGGAATTAGTGACTACGCTGACGGAACTAAAAGCCATAAGAGCCGCAGCACCAGAAGGACTAAGAACAAAACCCCAGTGTGGTAATAATACGCCGGCTGCCAAAGGAATACCGATGGTATTGTAAGCAAATGCCCAAAATAAATTCTGGCGAATCTTGTTGAAAGTGGCACGGCTGAGGGAAATTGCTTGTACCACATCACTTAAGCGATCGCTCATCAGGACAATTTGAGCAGTTTCCATTGCGACATCTGTACCGGAATGTAAAGCAATGCCGACATCGGCTTGGGATAATGCAGGTGCATCATTAATACCATCACCAATCATGGCAATGGGATGTTGAGATTGGTTTTGGAGTTCTTGAATAACGGCAGCTTTCTTACTAGGGGGAACACCAGCGATCGCATCATTTTGTTCTATACCTAATTTTTGGGCGATCGCACTGGCGGCTTCTGGGCGATCGCCACTCAAAAGCATCACCCGCAAACCCATTTGACGCAATTGTTTAACGGTGCTATGAGCATCATCTCTGAGGGTATCTTGCACACCAATCACGCCTGCCAAACTCCCCGCCACAGCCACACCCACAACGGTTTTACCCTCTGTTGCTAACTGATTAGCTGTCTGTTGTGCGGCCTCATCAATGACAACTCCATGCCAACTCAACCATTCCCAGTTCCCCAACAGGACAGTTTCATTATTTACCAGTGCCGATACACCCAAGCCTGGCTCAGTGTGGAAATCTTTAGCCTCTGGAATCTCTAAATTTAAACGCTGTGCTTCCTGCTGAATAGCTTTAGCTAAGGGATGGTAAGTGCCACTTTCTACGGCGGCTGCTAATTGTATGAGGGCATGGGGCATAGAAGAGGAGTTGGGGCAGGGAGCAGGGAGAGATAGGGACATATTTCTCTCCCTTGCTCCCTGCTCCCTGCCCCCCTGCCTTATTTCCCAATTCCCCAAGACAATACAATCGGTAACTTGGGGATTACCTGTGGTGAGTGTACCGGTTTTATCAAAGACTACGGTGTTGAGTTTGTGGACTTTTTCTAAAACGTCGCCACCTTTGATTAATAAACCTTTTTCTGCACCTATGCCTGTACCAACTAAGATGGCTGTGGGTGTGGCGAGTCCTAAAGCACAGGGACAGGCGACAACCATAACGGCGATCGCCAGTTTTAAACTAATCAGCAGTGGAGAATAGGGGGTGGGGAGTGGAGAATGGTGGGTGGTGTGGGTGGCGTGACTCATAATTTCTATGCCACTGTTGATGGTGACATCAGGCCAAATATGAGTGCCGAAGCAATACCAAAACACAAAAGTCAAGGCTGAGGCGGTTAATACGCCGTAGGTAAAGTAGCCTGCTACGGTGTCGGCTAATTTCTGGACTGGGGCTTTGCGGGTTTGGGCTGCTTCTACTAGGGCGACGATGTGGGCTAAAGTAGTGTCAGCACCAGTACGGGTGGCTTGGATAGCGATCGCGCCTGATTGGTTAATTGTGCCTGCGGTGACTGTATCTCCTGCTTGTTTAATCACCGGCACAGATTCCCCAGTCAGCATCGCCTCATCTATGGTTGTCTGTCCAAAACGGATTTCCCCATCGACGGGGATTTTATCTCCTGGTAAAACTTGTATCCATTCCCCAACTTTGACTTGTTCGGCGGGAATTTCGACGGTGTTTGTTCCCAGACTGAGATTTTCTGGATCTGGGTTGGGAATCAATCTGGCTGTTTGGGGTTGGAGTGCTAGTAGTTGTCTAAAGGCGGCGGCGGCTTTACCTCTAGCTTGCTGTTCTAAGGTTCTTCCCAAGAGGATAAAGCCCAGCATCATCACTGGTTCATCAAAAAAGCACTCCCAACCTAATTGGGGAAAAAACAAAGCCACTACGCTCGCTGTATAGGCTGTGAGAGTTCCCAATCCTACTAAAGTATTCATGTTGGGTGCATTGCGTCGCCAACCCAACCAACCATCGATTAAAATCGGGCGACCAGGAATTAATAATGCTAGGGTAGCTAAACCAAAATGCCACCAAATGTTATTTAGTGCGATTAATATGGGGCTACCGAAGTTACCCAAATGTCCGATACCTGAAAACAACAATAACACCGCCGCGATCGCTAACTGCCGCCAAGCCGAACGCATTTGTTTGTGGTGTCGTTCTGTGGAATCTTGGAATGTGGATTTGCCTGCTACTTTGTCGCTAGTGTTGCGGGGTTGAGTAGGGAATCCGCTTGCAGTCAGTTTCTCGGCCAGTTTTTCTGGATCTACAGCACCAGTTTCCGACTCTACAACAGCTACCTCTGTAGCCAGATTCACACAAGCACTCATGACTCCTGGATATTGAGTGAGTTGTCTTTCTACTGCACTCACACAACCAGCACACTTCATACCCCCAACATCTAACAGAATTTTTTCTCTGGTTGGGGGTTTTTCTGGGTTAAGCTGAGTTTTCGGGACAAGTTGCATGGCAAGTGTTGAGATTCGCTATGGGAATTCTGAGGTTTATATAAAAGCATCTCTAATTTGAGGGTAGCGAAATCTGTAACTTTGACTCAATAGCCAAGACATTAAATTTTAGTCAGTAGAGGCGGTTTCTGTAAGATATTCACGCTCTCAGACAAATATTGTGGTTAAATCCGCCCATACATTAGTCGGTAGTGACCGAGTTTTCCCCTCTATTCCTCCCACCAACCCTCCAAATCTTAGCAGTTGCGTAAATTAAAGCTACAAGCTGAATTGGGAGGAAAATAATCAAACCCTTCCAGAAATAGTGGATATCAACATTAGACATAGCACTAACGTAGCTCATGCCCACTATTAAACATAGTATCCAAGTTAAATACTTACTTTTGTAATTCAACATACTGCCCATCCATAATCGCAAACATCAAGATAACTTGTTTCCTGAAGTAGTTATGAGTGCTGAGTAGTGAGTAATGAGTTGAGAAATAAATTCTACCTTGTCTCTCCGAAGTTCTGAGCGGAGGTTTCCTCCGTTCAGACTTCTCTCCTTGTTCCCAATCCCCAATCCCCAGTTTTCCTAAAACCAACCCTGCTTATTAATTATGTAAGTTTTCACAAACTGTTCAGGGGTTTTGTTTAAGTAAATCATCCCTTCAATTAACCCAATTATTTGCATAATCAATAAAGTCATGCCGTAAGAAAAAGTACCACCCACCAAGGAAATAACTAACATAATAAAACCTTCGGGAGCATAACCTAAAATGAATTTATGCACTCCGAAACCGCCAAAAATAATACCGCAATAGCTAGCTAATAATTGTTTGTTAGTTTGTTCAGTAGGATGAAGATTTGCCATAGGGTTTATGCTCCTTGAAATTATTATTGGCTGAAGTTTGAATAAATATATTTTTGCTGAATTGATTATGATCAGCTTTCCCACATGAGTATTCATGTGGGTGGTGCTATTGGCTAATAAGCATGGCAAGATAAGCTACTAAAATTTAGATGAAATATTTCATCTGATTGTGCCTAGAATTATTTTGTTTCTTTATGGCTAATTAGTCATATCTGATTGGCAACAGTTGCAAAACTTTTTAGAGTTTGCCGCGCTCACAAATAATTCAGGAGCATGATACTAACCACGTTTACACAATCAACTAGTACAACAGGACGTAAATGCAGCAACAATTCAAAATAGCAAGAATTCAAAAAAATCAGCTTTCTTTTGCCTTTTGCATGAGTGCTTTTTACTTGAGATTTTTGTACTAGGTGTGTATTATTACAGATTTTTTAAGAATTTTCCTCTTTCACAAGAATTAATTCCAAATTATCTGCTCAAGTGGCTCTAACATACCACTTTTTACTCTTACATCAGTGTTATCTCCGGATTTTTATGGGAGATGGTCACAATCTTCAAGATATCTTTAATAGAAATTACCTGTGTCAATTAAACAGGTTAGTAGTTCTTCTACTCAAATACTCTTAAGCCACCTAAAGTAGAAAAGAATATTGGCAGTTGAATTTATGTGAATTTACTTGTGTTTGTGACCAATCATCACACCGGAACTCATTAATTAATTATTCCGGCTTGGAGTGCTAGAGGATGGCAATCAACACAGTAGCAAAGAATTTGCTTACTCAGATGATAATAAAATTTTGCTTAGAAGTTTTGTCATCTATTTAACAATATTAATAGTTATATATTTATAAATGCTATGCCAGTTATAGAATTGGCAATAGATTGGGGACAGGGGACAGGGGGCTGGGGACTGGGAATTTAGATAATCTCCCTTGTCTTCCTTGTCTCCCTGCACCCTGCCCCCCTGCCCTCCACCATTAATTCCCGCTACCTAAGAGAAACAAACTAATAAGTGTACCGCTATTCCACAGGCTGTGTAGCAGCATGGGTGCAAGCAGGTTGCGCGATCGCGTGTACACTACTCCTAAGACGATGCCTAAAGCTGTCAATGGTAGCACTTCTGATAAACTTAGGTGAGCGATCGCAAATAATAAACCACTGGCGAGAATTGATCCCCAGACTGGTAAGTATTTTGTTAAAGAGGGTAAGAGAAAACCACGAAATAGCACTTCTTCAAATAGGGGAGCTGCGATCGCGGCTGTAACGTAAAATATCCCCAGTGCGACAAAGTCTTGGCTTTCTAGTGCTAGTTGTAACAGTGGGTTACTACCACCTTGTCCTTGCCATAGTTGTTGATTAATCAAGGAAACGACAATCACTATTGGTAAAGCCGCACAATATCCGCCAAATCCCCACAAAAACCAGTTATCCCGTAGTTGCAATTTAAACCACAGTCTTGGCAATGGAAAAAACTGTTTCAGGGAGAAGTACATTACTAATAACGCACCCCCCGCTACCAAAAGGTAACTAACTAACACGGAAGCAGCTTGCAGACGGATATCTACGATAGGACGGGGAATTGGGAGTAGCATCAGTAAAAAGGGAACAAACAACTGTCCCATGAAGAAAAAACCGACGACAAACACCTGTAAAATAATCTCCCCATCCCAAGGTGTCGCCCAAGCTAAATCTTCGTTTTGCGCTAGTATTGACTCTTTTCCCTTAAGTAAGCGTTGAGCAATTAAGAAAATCAGCAGAATCACTCCCAACAAAGCTGCAAGTGCAGGGACAGTACCAATCACTGCTAACTTAAATACCGCTTGAGCCGCAGTTGCTTGTTGTGCAGTTTGCACTTCAGATAACGCAGTTTCTCGTTGTTGGAGTTGGTATAACTGAATCAAAGCAGTAGAACGAAACCAACCCGATAAATTACTTTGAATTACTTGTTGAGCATCGGGTAACAGACGCGGGGGATCACTCCATAGTCCACTTAAGACAGCCGCAGTTTCTTGACTATTGAACGCCAGTTGCTTTAAGTCGGCAGAGCCGCCCAACGCACTGGCTCCTGTTGACTGTTGACTGTTGACTGTTGACTGTTTTAATTCACTCCAGATTTTGATTGCTGTGTCAGTCTTTCCTTGTTTAGCTTGTAAAATTCCCAACTGCAAGTCTAATTCATCAAGGAATTTTTGCATTTTTTGTTGGGACTGTTCCAACTGCTGTTGCTTCTGTGAAATAGAAATATTTGCGGTGGGTGGGGTTTCTGGTAGTGGTTTGGGTGGTGTGGAAACTTGATTGGAAGATTGCAGTTGTGCAAGTTGCTGCTGCACTTTGGCTAGGTTAGTCTGCACAGACTGACGTGTTTGTTGATATTTCTCTGTCGCACTTTCTAGGGGTTGTTCCCCAAGGATTGCGTCTCGAATTGCCTCAGAGCTATCATCTTGACTATCGCCTGGTTGCCAAGCTTGAGCTTGGAGAACAATATTAGTCTGATAGAGTTCCAAGCGGCTCTGGAATTGCGGTTCTTGTAAAGTACCCAGTAAAGATGAAGCCGCAATTATCGCTGCGATGGGTGTCAGTATAAAGAATAAAAATAACCGTTTAAATGTCATCAGTCCCCCTTTGACAAACCACTGGGAGCGCGTCTCCCTTGGGAATTATCGCAAGAAAACGCGAATGGTGGATCGATATTATGAATATTATGAGTTGGCGATCGCTCTTGTCATGCTAAATTACAACCCATTACCTGCTTACCTGCTGCTGAGGATCTACCAGATTCCGATGACGAACCCGTGGATAATCAACTACAGCATCTCATTCCCAGCTTACTCAGAGCTATCCTAGCTTGGGGGTTGAGGTGTTTGTCTCGGAGAGAAGTCCATTGCGTATGCGTTCGCGGTAGCGTCTCGTAGAGAAGCGGGACGTTAGTCCATTGTGAATTGCGAATTGCGTTAGCGAAGCGGGGCGGGAGCATCGTTGCGAACTGCGAATTGCGAACTGCGTTAGCGTAGCGGGACGTTAGTCCATTGCGAATTGTTATTACTTGCTTCTTGGATTATCCCGCTTAAAGTTTTTCTCTGAGAATGATACGCTCCCAATGCCCTGAATGATACCACGACCAATTAAACCTAAACCGCGACCGACTATTTGAGTGAGAACAAAGACAATACCACTACCAAAAAAGGCTAATACTGATTGTAAACGCGGTGCGATCGCATCTCGAAATTCCAAAATTAGTGTCACCACTAAAGGAATGCCTGTTAGCTGTGCTAATTCGGCATTGCGGGGAGCATAAACGGAAATTGTGGCGATTCCACGGGGAGCAAATACAAATAGTTCATAGCGGCTTTCAAAGATTTCTCTTGCTTCGTTGACGTAAGCATTTAAGCGATATTTCCACGATAAATCATTTCTAAATCTTTCGATTTCTCTTGTGGATATTAACTTACGGTCATAGAAATTTTGTTTGATTTGTTCAACATCTGCTAAATAGTTCAGTAAAGGTTGCACCACTGCATTAGCTACTTGAATTAACAAATTCTCTAACATAATCTCAGCTTGGCAATTAGCATCAGAAGTACCAGCAGGATAAGATGTATTATCTATTTGCAAATCTGTTTGCAATAACAAATAAGATAATAATTCACCGACTAGGGGGATTTTGTTGAGAATTGCTGTTTGAATCGCGGCTGGATTTTGTAATAATATATTGACAACTTCCACAGAGCGATCGCCAATTTCAATTCTCGAAAATTTACCGAAGAAATCTGTGACTGTAGCTTGCCATAAATCATTTAAAATGATGGGCTTTAATTCTAATAATTGCCTGTCTGTGATTTGGGCTTCCCGTAAGTCATCTAACTGTTGAGAAAGTTTCTGGAGAATTAAATACAGTAATTCCCGTTTTTTATCTTCTCGAAAAATATCTATTTCTAAAGGAACATCAGAGACATTTTTTAAAGAGAACTGCAATTTATTAATGCAAGCTGCAAACAGAGTAGATTGCAATAGTCTAGGACTTAATAAAGGGGGAGGAGTTAATCTTGTGGTTTCATCTGCAATGACAATTTCGCCGCTAGGCGTAGGGAAAACAGCAGGTGGGGGAACTGAAGGAATAATTTCAGGTTGTGGTTGCGGTTGTTCTTGGGGTGTTAATAATAATTGATTGAGTAACCAACGAGCCGTTAAAAGCTCTCGTCTCCTTCCTGCTAGAATGGCTCTTTCTAGAATTGGTAAACCAGGAGTTTGTAATTGTTCTGTGATGGCTTTTAAAGTCGTCTCAATATAGCCAATTCCCGATGTATGTAAATTTTGCCGGAATTGCGCTAAAGGTAAACGCGATACTGTAGTTGAAAGCGGGGGGCTTAATTCGGTGCTGACTGCTGTTTCTCGCCAATAGGAATTTCCACTAACTAACTCTGTCATCGCTGTGACTAATTCCGCTACAGCCGCTCCTTTAGGACAGTAACCATCTGCACCAAAAGCCTTAGCGGCGGTGATGATTCCGGTTGTTTGTACAGAACTGAGGAGTAAAATCGGCAGTGTGGGATATGAAGCCTTGAGTTGCTGAATTAGTTGTAAACCTTGCTGTTGAGTATCTATTGAGCGACTATCACCCAATTCTAAAACTACTAGGTTGACTAAATTCGGGTCTTGTTGGGCAATTGCGGCTAAAGCTTGCAAGGCTTCTGTATCTGTGGCAGCTTCTGTAACTACTTGGATATTAGGTATAGCCTCTAATGCTACCCGTAATCCTAAACGAAAAATAGGGTCATGATCAATTAAGACTAATTTTAAAGGGCGATCGCTCATAATTTATCCACATACATCAGCACTGTTTGATCTACCTCTGCCCAGAAGCTTAGAGTTCTTCTCATTGTCTCCTGTTTTCGTCCCTGAATAAATGAATCATAATTAACATAGGCAGCAGTTCAGTATGTAATTAAATGACCCTCAGTATTAGGCATTGGTTAGCAGAACATCAGCTTACTATCAGTTCCACTCCTGATTTAACAGTTGAGCAATTAGCAGGTGTAGCCTATCGCATTGTCCAGGATATGGAAGTTAAAAGCCTAATACCGTTAGATATTTGCACTCTATCTGAGGTTTTGGAACTTCCCCTGTATACTGTTGAACAAGAAATTACAGTTCTGACTTTATTAACCGAGAGTTTGTTACGTAGTCTCAGCCAAAAAAAAGCCCTAAAACGCAACGAGGGTACATGGTTAGCTTTTCAAATCGCCTATTTACAAGCTCTACAACAAGTTTTACACCAAGAAGCCATTCTCTACAAACCTTGGCTAAATCGCGCTAAGATTCCTTCGCGCACACCAGTTTTGCAAGACATACAACTCCAAGGCTTACTCAAAACCCTCTCGCCAGGAAAACTGACAGACACCCAAGCTGAACAGGCTTTGTCTTTAGTGGCAGACTCATTATTAGTACAGCAAATGAATTATGCTAGCGTGGCTTGGTTTGTCGCCAATGGTGCAGAGGAAGTAGAAGCCAAGTTACTAATTCAACGGTTGACGCATTCTCTACCAGGATATTTACTCGCTGTCATTGCTCAAAATGCCCTACCTTTGGCGCAATTACAAAAATTTTTCCGCTTGGGGACACCAGGTAATATAAATGTTACCGAATTAGGGACGACGGTAGCGGACAAAATTGATTTACAGCGAGAAAATTACCGCGCTAGCTTGCAGCAAAGCCTCAATACACCATTGTTTATGGAATCTTTCGTTTTGAAAGATATTTATATTCCTTTAGCGGGAACACCACAAACAGGTAATGATGAATCACCAGTTGATTTAAAAACATGGGTACAGAAACAGTTAAATGATTTAGAGACTGTGACTGTGATTGAGTCAGAAGCAGGCTATGGTAAGACAAGTTTCTGTCAAATGTGGGCGGCGGAAGTAGCACGGGAACTTTATCCCTCTTGGATGCCAATTTTAATTCGTTTAAGAGATATAAAATATAACCACAATTTAATTGAAACTCTTAATTCCGGTTTGCCATTCCAAACACATAATCATCTTGCCACTTGGTTAGACGAAAATCATCCTCGTTGTGTGTTACTCCTAGATGGATTAGATGAATTACCACCAGCCATTCACAGTAAGAGAATTAAGGCAAGTTTTATCCAACAGTTAACGGAATTTCAAGCCCAGTCTCAACATAAAATTATCTTGACTAGTCGCTCGCGCACCTTACGAGAAATTGCACCAGAAATCTTACTACAATGGCGACGCATTAAAATTGAGCCACTATCAACCAATGAACTCAAACAATGGTTTCAACAGTGGGCGTTAATTCAATCATTACCTGTTGCCCAAAACTTTTTTACATTTTTAAAACAGGCGGGGTTATTTGCAAGTAAGTCTAAATTCCCCCAACTCTCAATTTTAGTGCATCAGCCATTGATGCTGTATCTCTTAGGCGTTTTACACCGCGATGGGTTATTAGATGATGGGATATTACAATTAGCCAATAACCATCATTCCTTATTATGGGAAATTCATCATCGTCTCCAACAATGGCTATTAGGCTATCCCTTGACTAGTAATATCAACACCACACTACAACGCTCAGGACTAGCCCACATTCATCGTACACCGGAAGCGATCGCCAATTTACTAGGCAATCATCCACCCCAAGCTGTAATTGAACAAATACAAACCCTATCCCTGAAAATTTTACACAGCGATCGTCATCAAATCACCCTGGAATCAGCCCCAAGTGTTAACTTACCCACGTTTTATTTTCGCATCAGGCAGGCAGGGGGCAGGGGGCAGGGGGCAGGGGAGATTTTAGCCCAATGCCCCATTCCCAATGCCCCATTCCCAATGCCCCATTCCCAATGTATCGAATTTTCCCACCCCAGAGTCGGCAGATATCTCTGTGCTAAGGCTGTGGCTCATCAATTGGCAATGTTGACGCACCGCCAACGCGATATTTACGGTACGGAGAGTTTTGTGATTGATTCTCCTAGTGACGTTGCCCAACACGTTTATAATTTACTGGGTTATGGTGTTCTCACCCAGGAAGTTACAGAATTAGCGATCGCTAGTTTACGTCCACAATTCCAACATCTTTTTTCTTGGGAAGTTCTCATCCAACGTTTGCAGTCTTTTTGGTATGGTTACTGTCAAGGACGTTGGTTAGATGCTGGTATTGCCCACACAGCTTTATCTTATTTTCATACACTGCAAAATCCTCTCAATGTAGAACATTTAAATACTTATGTAGGTATTAATGTCTTTTTCTTACTAGCTGAAATTCATCGACAAATTCAAGTTCCCTTTGCCCCGTGCGGACATCCTTCCCATACCACAGATTTTTATCCAGAAGCATTACTGATGCTGTTAGCAAAAGCAATGTTACTAGATATTCATGTGAGGCAACGTATCTGCACTAAATCTTTAGCAGGAATTGACCTTTCCGGCGCATCTTTATCTCACATCACATTAGCAGGAGCTAATCTTCAAGGTACGAATTTAACCAATGCAGCCTTGATAGACACAAATCTCACTGGTGTGAATCTGAAAGGGGCAAATCTCAGTGATGCCAATCTCACAAATGCTAATTTAACAGCCGCAAATCTCAGATACGTTAATCTCACAAATACTAATTTGATAAATGCAAATCTCACAAATGTCAGTCTTGAAAATACTAACTTTACTAATGCTTGTTTGTCTGATGCTATCCTCAGTGCAGAAGATAAAGAAACCGCTAAATTTAGCGGGGCTTTATTTTCTTTAGAGCAGTTTCATGCTTTGAAATTTTTGTTATCCCAGCAATCAAAATCCTACCTTACAACTAATAAAGACCAGACACAATTCTGGGATGATAATTACAATATTGGGACGATTGAAAGTTTAGAAGGTGAACTAATTTTATCTACCAATTTCAATGACAATGGTGATGATGAAACAATTTTTAATGAGCAGTTTGGCAATTATTGACCAAACAATTCGCAATGGACTAAAGTCCCGCTTCTCTACGAGACGCTACCGCGTAGCTTGCTTCCACGGAGTGGTACGCTAACGCAACGATGCTCCCGTCCCGCTACGCTAACGCAATTGCGAATTGTTTTGACACGGTGTAGGGAATGCGGAATAGATAGAGGATGTTTCCTGAAACAGTTGTGAGTAATGAGTAATGAGTAATGAGTAATGAGTGATGAGTAACGAGCAGAAGTCTTGAATGTTAAGAAATATATGCTAAAAATAGTCTGAAATTCACCATATTTTGGGCTAATTATCAAAATAAATCAATTGATAATGAAGCTAATGCTGCTATACAATTTCCAGTGCTACGAATAATTTATATTTCCTCTTGAAATTTTTCTCACCGACTTACTTACAGCAGTTTTCTTTTGCATGAAGTGGAAAGCTATAGGTTTTGCGGCAGCACAAAGTTGGGGCGGAGGTTTACTCCTCTGTGAAGTTCAAAGAGGCTGGAGGTAGAACTCTCTGTCTGATACGTGATTTCTGCATTTTGTACCTCATTTACCTAGAAACTGCTGTACTTTGACGAACTCTAGTAATTTTCGAGATTATATGGCTAAACTTTCCAGCGAGTTACAACGATTTTTTTTTGAGACAGAACAACCTGCTCAAGTTAAGCTGACAGATATTTTGCTGCTGGTAAAGGAACGAACTTTTGGGTTTTTACTCGTAATTCTCTCTTTACCTTCAGCTTTGCCAATACCAGCACCCGGTTATTCTGTTCCTTTCGGGATCTTAATTTTTTTACTGGCGATACAACTGATAGCAGGTTTCAAAACCCCGTGGCTACCACAAAGGATGGTAAATCATCCCATTAAACTAGAAACAGTCCAAGGAATTTTAAAAAAAGGGATTCCGTGGTTGCAAAGAATCGAAGCGATCGCTCGTCCGCGTTTGGTCTATATTTGTACTACTTTACCAGGTAGAATCATCATCGGTAGTGCGATCGCCTTAATGGCAATTTCGATGATGATTCCCATTCCTGGAACTAACACTTTACCAGCAATGGGAATTTTCGTTACTAGTTTTGGTTTACTGGAAGATGATGGTGCAATTAGTCTGGGTGGTTTAGTTCTTTGTTTAATGGGAGCTATTCTAACTACTTCGATTCTAATTGCAGTGATTTGGGGCGGCTCTAGTTTACTCGATTACATTAAAATTTGGTTAGGTCGTTAAAGTAATAAGTGCTGTTAGCGGTAGCGCGGCGTTTAGCCGGTGCTGTTAGCGGAAGCGGGGCGTTTAGCCCGTGCTGTTAGCGGAAGCGGGGCGTTTAGCCCGTGCTGAGTCAATAGTTGTTCTCCTCTGCTCCCCACACTCCCCACACTCCTCCGCCCCAGTCCCCAATCCCCAATCCCTATGAAGGAACTTGACGATAACCATAAAAATTGATTGTATATTCTGTGATTTTTACGCCTGTTTTTTCCTCAACTTCACGGATAAATTCTTCCGGTAATTCTATATGAACGTCAAGAATTTGATTCGTATCGAGACAGTTAACATGACTATGAGCGTCGCTAATATTCCCGTATAAACGACCATCACAACGTTCGATACACTCAATAATCCCTTGGCTTGATAGTGCTTCTAAATTTTGATACACAGATGTATGACCAATTTCCTTTCCTTCTTGGTTGAGACGGTCATAAATTTCCCTCGCAGAAAGGTGTTCATTGGCTTGCCATAATAGTTCTAGAATAAAGCGACGTTGACGGCTCACCCGCATACCTAGTATTTGACACCGTTCTAGTGCATCTTCTAAAGAACGAATGGGTTTTGTGGATTCTGCCTGTTTCTGCATATTTAAATCTACTTCACTATCGTGGGGTTGTCCCAGAGGGATTTGATGATTGTTGTGTATGAGGAACTACAATATTTTGCTGTGACTACCTTCTATACTATTTTGCTGAATAATGTGGGGAAATTATAGCTTGAGTTGACTGTGGGGATAGGGTTTAAGATTTGCCTGACTAAATTTATGGCTAAAACAAACTCATTACAACTTTAGCTTAAATTTTAGCTAAATGTCCACTTGGGGGCAGGGGATAAATCAATTCAAAATTCAAGATTCTGTTCCCTGTTCCCTAATGACTATTGACTAAGGGGGTGAGGTTTTGAGCCTTGCTTCTTTCATGGAAATGTGAAGATATTTATACATTCGAGCTTGGATCTCTTTTAGCGAAGTTGAAGCGATCGCGAGAAACAAGCCCTCAAGTATGATGACTATTGACTATTAAAAAACTTACTCCCGTACTACAACAGTAGTGCCTATACCTACTTGATCGTAAAGTAAGCGAACATCAGAATTACGCATTCTCAGACAACCGTGAGAAATAGCAGTTCCCAAAAGGTGAACATCTGGCGTACCATGAAACCCGATTTGATTGCGGCCATCTGACCAAAAACCAATCCATCTTTCCCCCAAGGGACTATCAGAACCAGCTGGAAATACCTTACCAGTAATGGGATGTCGCCAAATCGGATCATGCTGCATATCATCGACAACAAACGTACCTTGAGGTGTTTCCCAGCCTTTCTTACCTACAGCAATGGGGTAACTCGCGACAACTAAGTCTCCTTGATAAACATAGGTGCGGCGATCGCTTAAGTCAACTACTACCTGTTTTTGATTACTGCCCGATTGATTAGATGATTTGTTTTGCTGAAAAATCTGGGAAAATATAGACTTCTTTTCCTCACCAGAACTAGTATTTTTTTGTGATTTTTGGGGTGTGTTAGTCGTTAAAGCTACATTTTGATTAACAGTGTCCGCATTATTATGAGACTCGATAACTGAGGACTTGGTTTGGGAAGCCCTATGGCTAGTTTTAGCCGGAGGTGTAGAAGCACCAAACGCTGTTTCCCCTAAGCTTCCTGTATAAACATCTCCAGGACGGCTGACTACGGTGGAAGTTGGTTTTTTAAACTGCCCTTGCGTTGTAGTAATGCGCCAATGGATAGCTACCGATAAGATAGCTGTGCCAAAACAGATAAACATTACAGTACGCGCTAGAGATTCATTTTTTACCATTGCCATCGCTTCTTGTTTATCCCTGACATACTCAGCTGAATAGTTGAAGTCCTTGATTATTTAAGCACAAAGAATTGATAACTATCTTGATAACCTGGGGCAAACTCAGGTTATCTGAAAAGTTCCAACTAAACAATTTTGAACAAGCTACTGGGTTCACTGATTTCTCTGGAGTTGATAGATCAAAAAAAGAAATTGTCTTGATTGCTTGCCAATAGTTGGAATAAATCATTAAAGGTGTGGGTGGGAGTAAGACTATGTTGGAAAGACTATCATTAGCAGTCACAATTACATTTGCTCTCAATTTCTTTTTTCAAGTCCGTGTGCCTCATCAAGCGAATTCTGGTGCTAATTACAAACAACGTACAGAAACATCAGCAACCGTTTTGGTAACAAGACCGGAAAGATAAGGTTTTTACAGTCAAATGTTCATAAAATAGTCACAATCAATCCTGAAATTTTCCAAAGAACAAGTATTTAACATGAATCATAGTCTAACGCAATGGCGAAAATGAGAATTTGCGTTAGTCTGGCTGTGGCGATCGCAGTACATTTATGATCAAAACTACAGGCTTAAAAGTAAAATTTCTGTCTGCCAGGTGACTGTAACAATTTTAGATTTTGGATTTGGGATTTGGGATTGGCAGCCTTTGGTCATTAGCTCTTCAAGATACCTAACTTTCTGCGAAATTTAATGCACATAATTCATATTTTGTCAATATTTGGTAGTCAGATAGGACGAACTGCACAGGAATTTGTAACATTGTCTTAACAAACAAAATGCCCCATAATGTTCCAGACAATTGTTAACTGGTAAAAGTGAGATTTGGCGTTACCAGAAATCGCGCCAAAATTCTATCACTGCGTGTTCCACTCTCAAATCCGTCCGTTATTCAGGAACAACAAGCCAATTAGCAGGTCTAATAGATAGGGATGATTTACAACCAGTACGATCTATGAGTCAATCGATTACTGTATCCTGGTCAACGGTTGATGCGGGGTACTCAGAAGCATCGGTGCAAGTTGACAAACTCTCAAACCATGATTTAATTTTGCGCTGTCAAGCCGGACTGCGTCCAGATCGTGCTGCTTTTGCAGAATTGTTGCGCCGCTATCAAACCCAAGTTGATAGAGTCTTGTACCACCTAGCTCCTGATTGGCCAGATAGAGCCGACTTGGCTCAAGAAGTATGGATTCGAGTATATCGGCACATCAACCGATTACAAGAACCGTCTAAGTTTAGAGGTTGGTTAAGCCGCATTGCCACTAATTTGTTTTATGACGAATTACGTAAGCGTAAGCGGGTTGTCAGTCCTTTATCTTTAGATGCTCCCCGTTCAGTAGATGATGGTGAAATGGATTGGGAAATCGCGGGAGACACTCCAGGGCCAGAAGAAGAACTGACAACAAGAGAATTTTACGAGCAATTGCGAGAAGCGATCGCGGATCTGCCTGAAGTATTCCGGACTACCATTGTTTTAAGAGAAATCGAAGGTATGGCATACGAAGAAATAGCCGAAATCACCGGAGTTTCTCTAGGAACTGTGAAGTCGAGAATAGCTAGAGCCAGATCCCGCTTGCAAACCCAATTGCAAAACTATCTTGATGCCTAATTTACAGTACCTTCACCCTGCCCTATGGCAGAATTTAAGCATTGATTAAGAATTGTAAGAAATGTCGATCGTGCCTCTGCCGTCAGGAGAAAAACTTTTATCATGCTCTTAGGATTGCCCACTTCTTTTACCCGTGGATGAATTGGTAATAATGTTAGTATGACTACTGATTCTCAATTTCATGACCGTTGTCGGAGGCAACTTCCAAGAGAGTTACCAGATGAGATGGCAAAGCATACCAATGAAGCAACGGGTGCTACAGATATGGTAAAGCGCGATCGCTTTGAATTATTGAGTGCTTACTTAGATGGCGAGGTGACAGCCGCCGAACGCAGGCAAGTAGAAGATTGGCTAGCCAATGATGCCTCGGTTCAACGTCTGTACACTAGACTAATCAAGCTCAGGCAAGCCTTCCAGACTATGCCAGTGCCAACAACCCAAACCTGTCCAGAAACAACAGCCAATCAAGTATTTGCCCGCATTAACCGCCGTTCTAGAAGAAAATGGGCATTTGGTGGCGCGGCTCTGGCTGCTTGTGTGATCGGTGCATTATCAAGCTGGCTGCTAAATCAAGAATCTAGCATCCCGCAAGTAGCACAACAACCACAAGTACAGCCTACCCAGACTGCTACCAAATCAGAGCCACTGCCGATGATTGCCTTGAATAATCCAGTCATTGAGATTCCCAAGGCCGCAATTTCGTCTCCAGAATCAAAACTAGGAGAAGTTTCCCCAGATATCAACTAGACAGAGGAAGTAGGGAGTGGCAAATAGGGTGTTGTGTTTCTCAATTACCACTCCAGCACCCATCAACTAGGTGTCTACCTCCTAACTGCTTGACTTTTTCTGGGTTCATAACATACACCCAAGCCCAACCCAGAGACACATAGTTGATGCTGTACACTTCTATCTCGTAGCGATTATATAGATTTGCTGACATTTCTCTAGTAGGCTCATAATCTTCTAAATAATCCAGAACATCCAAAATCTCAGGTTCAGCAAAAGTCAGTAAATATCCGTGGACTAGTTCTTTTCCCATCGTCATGGCTGGGTAGCCCATCGGCAAAGCAAACAATTCACCCCTTGTCATGGCTTTTTGGGCATCCACTACACAATTAGTACAATATCTTTGATAATTGATTTCGCCTGGTTTGAGTGTCCCGTAGACAAAAATTCGCACTCCACCAGAATTTTTTGTATGTAATTCAGCCATAGGTTGTTTGACATTACTTATTCATTTGCCTACCATCATCTACAATATGGAGGCAGACCAGATTTACAGTCCAGTAGGAGAGTTTTCGGTGGATTCCCGATACAACCCAGCAGCAATTGAGGAAAAATGGCAACAAACATGGTTAGAACTTGGCTTAGACAAGACCCCCACAGATAGTGATAAGCCCAAATTCTACGCTCTATCCATGTTCCCCTACCCATCAGGCAGCCTGCACATGGGTCACGTCCGTAACTATACAATTACCGATGTGATTGCCCGCCTCAAACGGATGCAAGGGTATCGGGTACTACATCCGATGGGATGGGATGCTTTTGGTTTACCCGCAGAAAACGCTGCCATTGACCGTGGTGTCCCCCCGGCGAAGTGGACTTATCAAAATATTGCCCAAATGCGGCAACAATTACAGCGTCTTGGCTTATCTATTGATTGGGATAAGGAAATTGCTACCTGTTCCCCAGACTATTACAAGTGGACACAATGGATTTTCTTGCAGTTTTTGCAAGCAGGTTTAGCCTACCAAAGAGAAGCAGCCGTTAACTGGGACCCTATTGACCAGACGGTATTGGCAAACGAACAAGTTGACAGCGAAGGACGCTCTTGGCGCAGTGGGGCAAAAGTCGAGCGTAAATTGTTGCGCCAGTGGTTTTTGAAGATTACTGACTACGCGGAAGAATTATTAAACGACCTGGATAAATTGACAGGCTGGCCAGAACGGGTCAAGTTGATGCAGGCGAACTGGATAGGTAAATCCACAGGCGCGTATTTAGAATTTCCCATTGTGGGCAGTGATGAGAAAATCGCCGTGTATACCACTCGTCCTGATACAGTGTTCGGTGTGAGCTATGTAGTTTTAGCCCCAGAACATCCGTTAACGAAACAAGTCACCACAAAAGCCCAACAAGCAGCAGTAGAAGCCTTTATTCAAGAGGTGACAAATCAAAGCGAGTTAGAACGTACCGCCGAAGACAAACCCAAGCGTGGTGTTCCGACTGGGGGTAAAGTCACTAACCCATTTACTGGGGAAGAAGTACCCATTTGGATTGCCGACTATGTACTGTATGAGTATGGTACTGGGGCAGTGATGGGTGTACCGGCTCATGATGCACGGGATTTTAAATTTGCCCAAAGGTATGATTTACCCATTGAATTTGTAATTGCTGCACCAGAAGATGTGGCAGATTTTGATTTAAAGCCAACATCAGACACAGAAGAAGTTACCCAACTGGTACAGATTGAATATAACGAAGCATACACAGAACCAGGAATTTTAATTAATTCTGGGTTGTTTACTGGTATGACTTCTACAGAAGCCAAGTCAGCAATTACTAAATATGCCCAAGAACAAGGCTTTGGGAAAGAACGGATTCAATATCGCTTGCGGGATTGGTTGATTTCGCGTCAACGCTATTGGGGCGCACCTATTCCTGTAATTCACTGCCCCAACTGTGGCATAGTCCCAGTACCAGATCAGGATTTGCCTGTACAGTTACCCGAAGATGTGGAATTTACTGGACGTGGTGGTTCACCTTTGGCACAGTTGGAAAGTTGGGTAAATGTACCTTGTCCTAGCTGTGGTACTCCTGCGAAACGGGAAACTGACACGATGGATACCTTTATTGATTCCTCGTGGTATTTCTTGCGGTTTCCTGATGCGAAAAATGAAAATCAGGTATTTGATTCTGCCATTACTAACGACTGGATGTCGGTAGAACAGTATGTAGGTGGAATTGAACACGCGATTTTACATTTATTGTATTCTCGGTTCTTTACCAAAGTTTTGCGCGATCGCGGTTTGTTGAACTTCGATGAACCATTTGCCAGACTGTTAACCCAAGGGATGGTACAGGGTTTAACTTACATGAATCCTAACAAGGGTGGTAAAGATAAATGGATTCCTTCGAGTTTAGTTAACCCTGATGATCCCCGTGATCCTCAAACTGGTGAACCTTTACAGCGTCTTTACGCTACTATGTCCAAATCCAAGGGTAATGGTGTTGCACCAGAAGATGTAATTGGTAAGTATGGTGTAGATACAGCCCGGATGTTCATTTTATTTAAAGCACCACCAGAAAAAGACCTGGAATGGGATGAGGCGGATGTAGAAGGACAATTCCGGTTTTTAAATCGGGTTTGGCGGTTGGTGACAGACTATGCTGCGGCGGGGGTTTGTCGTCAACGGGCGCAACTCGATAACTTGAGTAAGTCCGAAAAGGAATTACGGCGCGCAATTCACACAGCCATCCAAGCGGTAACGGAAGACTTAGAAGATGAGTATCAATTCAACACGGCCGTTTCCGAGTTGATGAAATTGAGTAATGCGCTCACTGACGCAGACTGTCGCAATTCCCCCATTTATGCCGAAGGTGTGCAAACTTTGGTAGTGATGTTAGCTCCCTTTGCGCCCCACATTGCTGATGAATTGTGGCACCTGTTGGGCAATAGCGCATCGGTGCATACTCAAACTTGGCCTACTTTTGACCCTGCTGCATTGGTAGCCGATGAAATTACACTGGTAATTCAGGTGAATGGTAAAAAACGCGCTGATTTACAAGTTCCAGCCCAGGCGGATAAAGCCGAGTTGGAGAAATACGCCCGTGAATCAGAAGCTGTTCAGCGTCATTTAGAAGGAAAGGAAATTAAAAAGGTGATTGTTGTACCTGGAAAGTTAGTTAACTTTGTAGTGGGTTAATTACCTCATATATTTTATTCGTGGGTTGGGTGTTGCGATCGCAATACTCAACCCATGATTTTATCTCTGGGTATCCTGTAAATTTACACCTGTTGTGCCTGCTCCCTGTGTATTAGTGATTTGAATAGTTTCCTGTGTATTGGTGTTTTGAATAGTTTCCTGTGTATCGGTGTTTTGAATAGTTTCCTGTGTATTGGTGTTTTGAATAGTTTCCTGTTGATAAGTATCTTGAGTAACTACAGGTGTATTAGTCACCTGAATAACTTCTGGCGTAGTAGGTTGTTGTGTGGTTGTTGGTTGAGTAACTTCAGTGATGATTGGCTCAAGATTAATATTTATCGTGGTGACAGGGATAGTAGGTGTACTAACAGGAATAGAAACAACGTTATTTTCTACAACAGCCCTGTTATCGTTTCTATTAGCTAAATCTTGAGCATTATTAAATAGGATTTCTCCCGTGTCGAAGAAAGAATCCATTGAAGAGTTATTAGAGTTGGCGGTTAAATCATTAGATTGGTTATCACTACCGGAATTAGCAGTTAACTCCAAAAAAGCAGGATTTTCAATGACATCTTGACCACTCAGAGGTGTTTGTCCAGCTAAAGCTGCGACTACTTCTGCTTGGACACTGGCGATCGCTGGGTCTGTGGAAGATGTAAGATTTTGTCTAGTTAAATCTAATCCTTGCACTAAATCGCTGGTTTGATAAAAATTTTGTAGGTCAAAATCATATAACCCTTGAAACCTACCTTTGACTACAACTATCAGCTGTCCAGCTTGAAGTTCTTGAGCTTGTGAACCATCTTTGTTAGAAACAACAATCCCACTGTTAGTTAATGCACCAACCACGGTAGTATCTGTTTGTTCATCATAACGGACAAACAACGCCGAACCCCGAATAGCTGCTGTCGCGCTAGGGGTTTGAATCTGTGTTTGACCTCTTCCTGGTGGAATCAACAGTAATGCAGTACCGTTGGACAATCTAAAGTTACGTGTTCTAGGTAAGAATTGAAAAATAGCTTGTTCGCCAATTCTGGCTAAAGAACCATCATTAAAACGTAAGTCGGCTAAAGACGCTCTACCTGTAGATATCCCATCACCTGGAATGATAGTATCGGCGCGCTTGGCTTTACGTTTACTTCTGGTGCTTCTTTGTAGTAGCTGCACGAAATTACGTAGGCTTTGAATTTCCGCACGAGTCAAAGGGGTGCTAGCACTAGCCTGCTGTGTCGTCATTATGGGTATGACTACTCCCCATAAACTAATTGCCAACCACAAAGAGAATTTAAATCGCATATTATCCAATTAGTAAAAAATATACCAATATTCCACTGATTCCCAAACAGAACTGGAGATGTGAAGTACACCAACTCGTTAATTTTATAACTTTTATCAGTAGTGTGCGTAAAATCCACATAATTTATGCTACACATTATCTAAATATTTCTTTACAAATATCAAACTATCTAACTAAAAAGAAAAAGAAACGTTTCCCTGTTGAGAAAATATCGGTTTTACGCATGGTGACTCGTAAGCTGATATTCTGGATAACGATTTCCGATACAGTTGAATTGTCAGTATACAGTGAAATTAACTGAACTCACCCACAATAAGATGCAAACTTATGGCTGGCAAAGTTTTGCAATCACGATGTTGTTAGCAGTTATTGGTTTATGTAGTGATAGCACTAGAGTAGATGCAGATTCTGGTGAACAATCTCAAATTATGACCAGTCAGTTGGCTCAAGCTACTCTTGAACAAACACAAAATCAAGGCGGTAAATCGGAATCGACATCAACGCCAGATTCTAATCCTATCTCACAGATTAATGAACCGCCACAACTGGAAACTCAGCCTAATGAATTTCCTCAGACTTCACCAAAACCATTAGAACAATTGTTGGAATCACCACAACAAAATAATAATGAAAGATTAGAGAGACTAGAAAGACTAAGGCAAAGGCTAAGAGAGAATAGTCAGTCCAATTCTGAATCTGATAATGTGCGAGAGTTAGGGTTGAGAGTACGACCTAGACCTTTAACAGCCGCACCAATAGAACAACCACAACCTCCAGAGTTAGAACGCCCTATTCCTAAGTTTAAACCTATAGGTTCTCTACAAGCACGTATTGGTTATTTTCAGACCAATAATATATTTTCCTCGGAAAATTCTCCTATAGATGATGGTTTGTTATTCTATGGAATAAGGTTATCTTCTGCATATTTTCCGTTGGGAAAACAAACTTTTATTAACGGCTCAATTGAGGGAAATTTAATCCGTTATGTAGATCAATCTAAATTTAATTACAATCAATTGAGGTTAAATCTTGGTATTTACCAGCAATTATCACGACGAATGTTTGGTGAAATTAGTTGGAGTAATCAACAACTATTTTATGCCAATAATAGTGACATATTTGCATCGGGCGATCGCTTCTTAAATGAACACTCCCTGCGCCTATCTTTGGGAAGAAGAGATCCCCTCACAAAAAGACTCGCACTAGATAGTGTGTATGAATTTAGCTGGAATTTAGCCGACCCTGATAGCCGTAGTCGTTTAGTCAATTATTTATGGTTATCGTTGAATTACCAAATACAAAAACCCCTGGAGGTTGGTTTAAATTACCAGATGAGTATTTCAGATTTTACAGAACGCGATCGCCATGACCAAGCCTATCGAATATTTACACATTTGAGCTATCGTTTCTCTAAATCTAGTCGGATAAATATGCAATCTGGTTTTAGCCTTGGTGATTCTACAGCCAGAAACATTGACTTTGATAGCTGGTTTTTTAGCGTAAATTACAATTTGTTATTAGGTGAATTTTAGGTGTTAGCGGGGATTGGGGACTGGGGATTGGGGATTGGGGATTGGGGATCGAGACAAGGGAGACAAGGGAGACAAGGGAGACAAGGGAGTGTTTAATTTTCTTTTAGCACTCATTACTCATTACTCATTACTCATTACTCATTACTCATTACTCATTACTCATTACTCATTACTCATTACTCACTACTCACTACTCACTACTCACTACTCATTACTCATTACTCATTACTCATTACTCATTCCCCAGTCCCTAATCCCCATTCCCCACCTAATAACTAATCCAATCACTCCAACTACCGGCGTAAAGCTTACCAGTGTGAATACCAGCTAATTCTAGAGACAGCAAGTTTGCACAAGCAGTGACACCAGACCCACAATAAACTAGAATTTCCTCCGATGATTCTACTGGTTGCCAGCGTTTTTGATGTTCAGTGATGGGAATTAGGGAGCCTGACGCATCGGTCACTTCCATCCAATAATAATTAACTGCGCCGGGAATATGACCAGCAATTTTATCAGTTGGTTCTCGTTCACCACGATAGCGATCGCCTTCTCTCGAATCTATCAAAACTACATTCGGTAAATCTTTCCGATTTTTAACAACTTCCCGATCTACTACTAACTCTGGTCGCACTTCAGGGACAAAGCTAGCTTTTTGAGGTGAAGGAATCACGTCTGTCACTGGATAGCCAGCCTTTTCCCATTGGCTAAAACCACCATCTAAAACAGCTACTTGTTCATGACCTAAATAACGTAACAACCACCAAAGACGAGCTGCAAAAGCCAAGCGCGAGTCATCGTAAGCGACAACTAAAGTTTTTTGAAATTCTACCCCAATAGCTGCTAATTTCTCAGCTAATTCTTGAGGTTCTGGTAAAGGATGTCTTCCCCCATGTTCACCTACAGGACTGGAAAGATCCAAATTTAAATCCAAGTAATAAGCACCCTCTATATGACTAGCTTGGTACTGATTACGTCCTAGTTGTGGGTCAGCTAAAGAAAAGCGACAATCTACAATTACAACCTGTGGATCATGCAAGTGTTGTATTAGCCAAGCCGACGAAACAACAAACTGAACATTAGTCATTATTGATTAATTAGTCCTTTACTAAATAGTAGTCTCAGCTTTTTTTATAGCGTTTTCAACCCCGTCTAAATTTTAAGATGCGGTTTATACTTTTGTGGTTAGCACAAGTTATACTAATGCCAAATTGGAGAGTTGTGGAAAAATGCGGTGAATAAGATACTATTCGCAATATTAATAGGATTTTTAGTTATTAGTTGTGATGCGCCGCCACAACAAAAATCACAGACAACTACCCCACAACAGAATACCATCCGTACAGGTAACACTGTGGATGCTTTTCGCCCCAAGGCAGACAAAGGGGTGACTTTAACAGGAGCTAGACGCGGTTTTCAAACCAAACTCATCCGCAGGGAGTCTGCAAGTAAAATCGTTCCCGAACCACCAACCCAACTAGCCCGCATTGTCTACTATGATGCGAAGGTAGGCAAACTAGCAGCTTATATAAGTAAGCCACCGCAACAGGGTCAACGTTTTCCTGCCATCATCTGGATTTCGGGTGGAGACTACAACACAATTGATGATGGTTTTTTCCGCGACGCACCACCAGAGAATGATCAAACGGCTAGCGCATTTCCTCAAGCTGGAATTGTCATCATGTATCCTTCACTGCGCGGTGGTAACAATAATCCTGGTGTCAGGGAAGGGTTTTTTGGGGAAGTGGATGATGTGCTAGCAGCAGCAGATTATCTCGCTAAACAAGACTTTGTTGATCCTCAAAGGATATATCTGGGGGGACATAGCACTGGCGGTACTCTAGCATTGTTGGTGGCTGAATCAACTCAGAGATTTCGAGCTATATTTTCTTTTGGGCCTGTGGAAGATGTCAGAAACTACGATGACGAATATCTTCCTTTTGATCAGTCCAATGAACAAGAATTTGAACTCCGCGCACCACAACGTTGGCTACAATCAATCCAACGTCCTGTTTTTGTTTTTGAAGGCGACGAACAACCGGGAAACAGCGACTCACTGCGATCGCTTGCTCGCAACTCACGCAACCCTTTAGTTCAATTTCATCTAGTGAAAGGTGCAAATCATTTTAGTGTCCTCTCCCCCACAACGCAGTTGTTAGCAAAAAAGATTCTTCAGGATGACAAAAGTAGCACTAAGATCACGATTACAGAAACGGAATTAAACCAGCTGTTGACAAAGTGAATTGAGTAGCTAGCGTAATTTGAATGTCAGAATTAGAAAATAATTTTACTCCCCAGAGGACAGCCGATGGTTCTTGGACATTCTTCTCCCAAGCCTTTGGGGAAGCTTTTCATAGCCATTTTGGAGCCAAGCAAGAAAGTTTTTTGAAATTTGTCAGTCCGACTCAATTAGCTGTGGCTGCTCAAAAACCTGTCGTGCGTTTATTGGATGTTTGTTACGGTCTAGGATACAACACAGCCGCAGCTTTACAGACGATTTGGGCAGTCAATCCCGATTGTTATGTGGAATTGATTGGTTTAGAACTGAATCCAGCTGTACCACAAGCAGCGATCGCTCATCATGTTTTAGACAACTGGGATTATGAACATACTGAGATTTTGACTCAGCTAGCTTTTGAACAACAGGTAAATACCAACCGTCTCCAGGCAAAATTATTGATTGGTGATGCTAGAAAATCAATTCAGATTGTGAATCAATCTGGTTTTACAGCCGATGCAATTTTTTTAGACCCTTTTTCACCGCCTCAGTGTCCTCAACTATGGACGGTTGAATTTATCCAACAAGTGGCTCTGTGTTTACACGCTGATGGTGTTCTAGCGACTTATTCTTGTGCTGCGTCCGTACGTACGGCTTTAATTTTAGCAGGATTACAAATTGGCTCAACTGCACCCGTGGGTAGGCGATCGCCTGGGACAGTAGCCGCCTATACTCAAGGTGAGCAATCTGCACCTCACCCTGCACTTCCTCCCCTATCTTCGTCTGAGAAAGAACATCTACTCACTCGTGCGGCTATTCCCTACCGTGATCCACAATTGCATGATTCAGCTGCTGTGATCTGGCAAAGACGACAGCAAGAACAACAAAATAGCTCTCTAGAACCTACTTCTCGTTGGCGAAAACGCTGGTCACTCAGTAAGAACTCTTAATCACCAAACTTACCCGCAATAACTGAGTGCTGTATTTGAGGTGAAATGTAAAATTTTTAACAAATTTTGCTTGTTTATTGCTATTGTAGTGATAGCTTGGGTAAGCAAGTTTATTGTCTGTATTTTGATATACAAAGATTTTGTATATTAATCTATATTAAGGTTAAGCGATCAACTGATTAAAATTTATGGATAAAAATACTGTAATTTATTAGCTAACAGTAAAAAACAACCTCCATTTGCTGATTTATGACTAGATATTCAGTAAGAGTTGAACAAAGATTCACTTTCATGAGTTGATTATGAGTAAAAATCTCAGTAAAAAACCTGATTTAACATTGCTTCAAATTCATCATACTTGAATAGGAAGCAGAGAGATTATATTAAGTTAATTCTAACTCCTCATAAAGCGTAAGTATTTGTGCATATTAGGTGAGCAATTTTTCGTGTTACTGAAAATGTGTGAGGAAGATCACGTTAGATATAACTAACCAATCACATTCAATGTGGAACTGAAAAAGCTATTAATTTTTTAAAGGATTGGGGTGCTTCTGTGATTGAAAGGAGTAGAAAACACACAGGCTCTACTGAACAAAATTTGAGTGGGTCTCCAGCCCCTATTCAAGTAAATGATAATAGCTCAAACCACCACCTAAAAGTGCAGAAAATAGATAATTATTCTCTGGATATATCCAAAGAAGATTTTATGGTCACAAAAAGCCAAAAATCAAATTCTTTGCTCAACACTAATCTCAATTCAGATTATGACGGACTAATTCCCAAAACTATCAATACTGCTACTTTCCCAGTTAGGAGTTTTGATTCCGATCCTCCAAAAGTATTAGTGGTTGATGATCACACAGCTAGCAGAATGACTGCTGTCGCCTTACTATCGCTAGAAGGCTATACAGTCATTGAGGCAGAAAGTGGTTACATAGCTGTGGAAATGGTCAAACAACAGCAACCTGATCTAGTTTTACTAGACGTAATGATGCCTGGAATGGATGGATTTGAAGTCTGTCAATTAATCAAGCAGGAAGAAAACACAAGATTAATCCCTGTAATTTTCATTACAGCATTAAACGACAGGCGATCGCGCATTCAAGGCATTGAAGTTGGAGCCGATGACTTTTTAAGCAAACCCTTTGACCGAGTAGAACTAGTAGCACGCGTCAAATCCCTCGTGCGCCAGAAACGTTTAAATGAAGATTTAGACCACGCAGAACAAGCACTATTTTCCATCGCCAGAGCCGTGGAAAGTCGTGACCCCAACACAGGCGACCATTGTGAGCGACTAGCCAAGATCGGCCAAATTTTTGGGGAATATCTCAATCTCCCCCGTTGCCAAATTCGAGATTTAGGATGGGGTGGTTATCTTCACGATATCGGTAAAGTAGGAATACCTGACGCAGTTCTGCTTAAACAAGGCGAACTCACTCCTGAAGATTGGGAAATTATGAAACAACACGTAATGATTGGAGAAAAAATTTGCCAACCATTACGCAGTATGCAAGGTGTAATTCCCATTATTCGCCATCATCATGAACGCTGGGATGGTTCAGGTTATCCCGATGGTTTAAAGGGAAATGAAATTCCCTACATTGCTCAAGTATTCCAGATTATTGATATTTACGATGCTTTAACTAGCGAACGTCCCTATAAAAAAGCGTTCACTCCCGAAGAAGCATTATGTATCATGTTAGATGAAACTGATTCTGGATGGCGCAACCCTGAACTCATGCAGCAGTTTGCTGAATTTATTCTCTCGTGTGAATCTCATTAAGTTAATGTTAACTGTTGACTGTTTGCGGTTAGCTGTAAATAGCTAACCGTCGATGAATTTATGATTCTTTGTACAATGTTAGGCGTTACTTCAGTGTAAATGTAGCTTTTTGATCACTAATATTTACACTTGTAAAATTGCTAAAGTGGTCTCCGTGATGATCAGACCATTTAATTTCAAACTCAGCATCAGTCACACACTTAATATTCAGCCTAAGTGTATTTGACCAACTATCACCAGCCTGCAAATTACTTTTTGATTTTTCATCATGCCTTAAACCGAGACAAGTTTTTATTGATTAGTCACTTGATCTCAACCGCAGAATTTGATTTTAGGCGTATAGCCACACTCCCCGCATGAGCAGGTAAACCTTCGGCTGTGGCTAAGGTGACAGCAGCGTTACCAACTTCCTGTAGTGCAGCTTGATTGCATTCTAAATAGGTGATGCGTTTGAGAAAATCATAAACACTCAAACCAGAGGCAAAACGGGCAGAACGGGATGTAGGTAGAACATGATTAGGGCCACCTAAATAATCACCGATGGCTTCTGGGGTGTAACGTCCCAAAAACATACTACCAGCACATTTAATTCGACTGGCGAGTAGTTGGGGATGATCTACGCACAATTCTACGTGTTCGGGAGCTAGTTGATTAAGTAAGGGGATGCTATCTGCTAAATCTTCGACAATAATCACAGCACCATGTTTTTGCCAACTTGTGCTAGCTGCTTCTTTGGTGGATAGTTGGGGAATTACTTGTTCAACGGCGGCGATGACTTGTTGAGCAAAGCTTTCCGAGTCAGTAATTAAAATGGACTGTGCGCTGGGGTCATGTTCTGCTTGTGAGAGTAAATCCCAAGCTATCCATTCGGGCTGGTTTTGAGCATCTGCGACCACTAAAATCTCAGAAGGCCCGGCGATGCTATCTATACCTACAGTACCGAATACTTGACGTTTAGCTTCAGCTACATAAGCATTACCAGGGCCGACAATCTTATCTACAGGGGTGATGGTTTCTGTACCATAGGCGAGGGCTGCTATCGCTTGCGCCCCACCAATACTATATATTTCCGTGACACCAGCTACTTGAGCCGCCGCCAATACTGCGGGATTGATTTCCCCACGAGGCATGGGTACTGTCATCACAATGCGTTCTACACCTGCGATTTTAGCTGGTAGGGCATTCATCAGTACAGAACTAGGGTAACTGGCGCGTCCTCCGGGGACGTAAATCCCAACTTGGGATAAAGCTACCCAATTTAAACCGAGTTTTACGCCTACGGTGTCTGTGTAACCAATATCCTGGGGTAGTTGCTTACTGTGGAAAGCACTGATGCGTTCAGCCGCTAATTCTAAAGCGGCTATAACTTCCGGTGGGCATTTAGCTGCTTGTTCCGCAATGAAGGTTGCACTTAAACGCAACGATTCAGGGTTGAAATGGTCAAACCGACTGGTGTATTCTTTAACTGCGGCATCACCGCGCACTTTGACATCAGTGAGAATGTTATGCACTGTACCACTAACATCAACTGTTGCTTCCCGGCGGTCATTTACAAGGGCTTGGAATTTGGCGGTAAAGTCTTTGTCGGTTGTTTTCAGAAGTTGCATGGACAGTTTCTCTGAGCTAGTGCTGCCTGGCAGCAGGGACAATATTTAGTGTAGAACGCTGGGAGAGTTTCGTGACAGTGAAATTCTTCAGTCAAAAGGGTGTCAGAGAAGCAGAGCCGAAAAATTAATAGCCAATGACTGCATTACTGATCTGCTCAAGACGCTCAGTGCTGTTTTTTATTGATTCCAACATTTGAGAAACTTCTAATAACAAAGCTTCGCTATTTATTTCTGGAGAATTTTGTACATAATTCAGAGAGATTTCTGCAAATTTTTGTCGGTGAGATGACAGGTTATTAATTACTTCTCTCATCACTATTTGACTTTCTTGCAAATACTCATTTATGCCACTACTGGAGTTATGTATATTGGCTGTTGGCACATGAAGCATTGATGATAATGGGGCTGGTTTTAACTGGTGCAGTTCATCTAAAGTACGCTGAATACTAGTTTCTAAATCTTGAAAGTCTATAGGTTTATTAATGAAGTCACAAGCACCTAAATTCATAGCTTGTCTGATGAGTTTCAAATCTTCGTAAGCTGATATCACAATAGTTTTGATATATGGGCGAAATTCGCGGATTTTGCCAATTAATGTTAAACCATCCATCTCTGGCATATTAATATCAGTAATCACCAAATTAGCAAGGGGATATTCTTGTAACTTTTCCAGAGCTTCTATGCCGTTATAGGCAAAAATAAACTCATATTTTTCTTGTGATATCTGGTTTCTGAAATAGTGAGATACTAGACGTTTAACTAGTTTTTCATCATCTACAAATAGAATATATTCAGGCATAAATTTAAATTCTCCATTAAAGTTTCATTTTTTATGAGTTGTGAAATTAGCAGGCAAGATGATAATAAATTCTGTATACTCTCCCAATTCAGTGTTAATTTTTATATCTCCTTGATGTTGAGCGATAATGATATCTTGGATAAGAGACAATCCTAAACCCGTTCCTTCACCTGGTGGTTTAGTAGTAAAGAAAGGATTGAATATTTTGTCAATAATATCCGGTGCTATTCCTTGACCATTATCACGAATGATGATCATGAAAGATTCACCTAAATTTTTAGTTTTTACAATAATTTTAGGAATAAAATTATTGTCACTATTTTGTTTTTTCTTATAGGCTGCATAACAGGCATTATCCACAATATTTATTAAAGCCCTATTCAAATCTTGAGATACTACAGCCATTTCTGGTAGAGTAGAATCATAATCAGTTTCTATGGTAATGTTAAAGCCATGCCATTTATTCGCAAGACTGCGATATGACAATTTTACTGATAGGTCTAATAAAGCATTAATATCCGTAATTTGGTGCTGATAGTTATTATCAGAGCGAGCCAACTTTAACATACTCTGAATGATATTGTCAGCTCGTAATCCTTGCTGTTTGATGTCGCTAACATTATCTACAATGTCAGTAACTAGCTCTCGAATATATTGGAGTGTTTTGGGTTTTAATTGTTCAGATTCAGCTTCAATCGCTATTAACAAATCTTTGACTAAGTCAACTGAAATAGCAGCGAAGTTATTCACAAAGTTGAGGGGATTTCTAATTTCGTGGGCTACTCCGGCTGTGAGTAAACCTAAAGAAGCCAGTTTTTCTTGAGCGATAATTTTATTTTGAGCTGCTTTTAGTTCTCTTGTTCTTTCTTCTACTTTAATTTCTAAATTCCGGGAATATTCCCCTAGTTGTTCATATAGTAAGGCATTTTCTAGAGAAATGGCAGCTTGAGAACAGAGAACTTGTAAAATGGCTAGGCGATCGCTAGTAAATGCACCAACTGTCAAATTATTTTCTAAATACAAAATTCCCAGAAATTTCCCTTGATTCATAATGGCTGTGGCTAGCACTGATTTTGGTTGCTGAGATTGAATATAGGGGTCATTCCCAAAATTAGATTCATGGATAGCATCGCCTAATACAACATTTTCATGGGTTCTAGCTACATAGTTAATCACGGATAAAGGTAAAGTATATTCATGTAAATCTCTAGTAGGATCGAAACTAATTATCCCTGTTTTATCTACGCAAATTTCTTTACCTAATTTCTCATTACGGCTGAGAATTAGACAACCACAAGAAGCACCAGCATTTTCCATGACAATTGACATTAATTTCTGGAGCAATTCTGGTAAAAGAATTTCCCCAGAAATGACTTGTGAAGCTTTAATTACTGTGGCTAAGTCTAAATCTTCACTTTGACTAGTGTGAGTTGTAATCACACTATTACGAGTAGTCAAAGATTTTTTGCGGTGATTAACTATTGTTTTTTTAGCAAGTAATTGGGGATATTTGGCAACTAAATCTTCTACTTTGCGCGTCGCACCCCATAACTGATAACTATAGTAAGCTTCAATCATATACAGTTGGGCAATATTTTCTTTACCTTGACTAAGCCAAAATTTAGCTGCTAATTCATTAGCTAAGGCAACATTCTGAATAAATTCATGTGTTTGTGCTGATTGAATGGCTTGATCATATAAGTTCATCGCTGCTAAATATTGTCCAGAAATCCGCGCCATTTCTGCGGCAATCAAAAGATACTTATGCAAGAAATTCTCTTCACTATTATTAGCCCAAAGTCGCATTAGTTTTTGGTTAGCAACTAATTTTTCCCAATATTTTGTTTTTTCTTGGTCGCTAAATTCAGGATAAAGAGATGTGAGGATGAGTGATTGGGCAAAGTTATGATCAGCAATAGGAATTAAACCTTTCATGTATTCCCGATGCTGTTCTGCTTCTAAAGAATATGAGAGGGCTATTAAATATTCATCATAAAAATACAGAATTTGTGATTTGAGTGTTAAGTAACAAAATAAGGGTGCAGAACTATTGCGATCGCGACAACCTGACACATACTCTAATTCGCTAATTTCATTACTATTAAAATCTAGGTTTCCTGATGTTTGACCCGTCAAATTGAACAGTCCTAAACGTGCTGCTATCATGGTATCTTTTGCCCATTGATTCTGATTTTTTTGGACAAATTGCAAACCGTTATCTAACTCAGATAAAACATCTGCTAATAAAACCCCCTCAAATAAAGTATTAAATATTTGAAATGCTAGAATATATCCAGCAAATTGTAAATCACCAGACTCTAAACCTGCGTGATATCCTTCTTGATTAATTGCTCGCGTGAATTTGATATGTTTAACCCAATTGGTTTGAAAATTAGCCAACACAAAACAGGCTTTACATTTTTGTGCTAAATTATTAAACTTCTCACTGACAGCTAAAGCTAACTTGCCAAACTCATAACCAGTCTGATAGTCTCCCCAAATTGCACCGAGTAACATCCCATAATTAGTGTAGCCTTTGACTGACTCACCTAAATTGCCATATTTAAGCGAGAGATTTAATAACTCTAAAACTACTATCTTATAAAGTCTTTGATCAGCAAGATATGTGGCTGGATCAACATTCATCAACAAGTTCAACGCCACTATTTTTTCAGGAATTACCATTTCTGGCTGATTAATTAAACTGGCAATATCCTGGTTTTTTAAAAGTTGATTAGCCTCGGCAATTAAAACTGCTAACGCTGCTTCAAAATCAGTTTCAGGTAAATAAATTCCTAAAAGAGCCAACCCCTTGCGAGCTGATGCGATCGCATCATCTAATTTTCCCAGCAGAGTGTATTGTACAATTAGCAAATTATAGATTCTAGCTTTTTCTAGATCAGTCTTGGTTTGCTCTAGCAAAATTGCGATTAAAGCTTGGGATTGCTCAAAATTACCAAGCAAATATTCTACTTCTGACCTTTCTAAATGTAAACTCAATGCTAAATCATAATGGTCTTGCCATATATCTCCAGGTAAAATATCTATACCTGCAATTAGATATTGTAAAGCTGCACTATAAGCAGTAGCTTCCTTCGCTTTTTTACCTGCTAATAAATTTAATTTGGCTAATTCAGTTTTTTCATCATCCTGACATAATAACTCTCGGCTTAGATTCAAATGATCTACAACTTCAAATATACGATTTATGAGTTCTGTATGAGAGATATTATGTAGTAATAACTGACCGATTTGCAGATGTAGACTTTTTTTTCTGTCTTCGTTAATTAAAGCATAGGCTGCTTGCTGTACTCGGTCATGCAAAAAGCGATAGTTAATAATTAGTAAAGGGGATTTAATTAAATCTACTTCTGTGATTTCTAAATCAGATGTAGCTAAAATTAGACCTTCTTGAGCCGCAGGAATAATATTATGAAAGGTTGCTGTTTTCGATTGTTCGGAAATAATTGTTAGGGTATTTAAATCAAAGCTATTCCCAACACAGGCAGAAAGTTGGAGAATATGCTGTGTACTTTCAGGTAATTTTTTTAATTTACCAATCATTAAATCCACAACATTATCTGTAATTCCCAGTTCTTCGATTTGCTCAATATTCCATTGCCAACTAAGATTTTGTAAATCAAACAATAATAAATTTTCTTGATATAATGTCTTGAGGAATTGATTAACAAAAAATGGATTACCACCGGTTTTAGTTGTTACTAATTTCGCCAATATTTCTACGGAATTTATGTCACTATATAAACTTTCGGCAATTAATTGCTTAATATGTTCTAAATTGAGTGGCGATAAGGTAACTTGATTAACAATAAAATCGGATTTTTTTAAGCTTTCAACAGTAATGATAGTTGGATGATTAATATCTACTTCATTATCTCGATATGATCCAAGTAAAAATAAATATCCTAATTCTTCATCCCTCATAATTAAATCAATTAATTTGAGGGTAGCAGAATCAGCCCATTGTAAATCATCTAAAAACAGAACTAATGGATGTTCTTTTTGGCAGAATAGGCGAAGGAAGTTTTGAAAAACCAGGTTAAAGCGGTTTTGAGATTCTGTAGGGCCTAACTCTTGGATTGGTGGTTGCTGGCCAATAATTAGCTCTAATTCTGGAATCACATCAATAATTACTTGGCCGTTAATACCTAAAGCAGTTAATATCTTATCTTTCCATATTTGCAGTTGACTTTCACTTTCTGTTAATAATTGTCGAATCAAAAATTGAAAGGCTTTAACTACGGCACTGTAAGGAATATTTCTCTGGAATTGGTCAAATTTACCAGCAATGAAATATCCTCTGCTGGCTGTAATTGGTTTATAAATTTCTTGTACTAAAGTTGATTTACCAATACCAGAATAGCCAGCCACTAACATCATTTCTTTGTTACCTGCACTTACTCTCGTGAAAGCTGTGAGTAAAGTAGCAATTTCCGGTTCTCTACCATAGAGTTTCTGAGGAATTTTAAATTGATCGGAAATGTCTTGACTAGCCAAAGTAAACGGAAAAATCTGCCCTTGACGTTCTTGCATCAGGCAAAATTCTAAGTCTGCTTTGATTCCTAAAGCACTTTGATATCGTTCCTCGGCCGTTTTTGCCATTAATTTCATGACAATATCGGAGAGGGTTGTGGGGATATCAGGATTAATTTCGTGGGGTGAAATTGCTTGTTTAGCTAGGTGACAATGGACTAATTCTAAGGAGTCATCAGTCTCGAAAGGTAGTTTTTGAGTTAATAGTTGATAGAATGTGACACCAAGGGAATAAAAGTCCGTTCGATAGTCGAGGGTGCGGTTCATTCTTCCGGTTTGTTCTGGTGACATATAAGCGAGAGTTCCTTCTAAAACATTTGGATGTTTTAGGGTAGTATTTTCTCGCGTAAACATTGTAGAAATACCGAAATCAATAATTTTAACGATACCTGTTTTGGAGTTAAAAACTATATTGCTGGGATTAATATCTTTATGAATGATATTAGCTGCATGGATTTGCGCTAAGGTATCAGCGATGTTGATTGCGATCGCTAAAAATTCTCCCAAGGATTTAAAATGCTGAGTGGGTTGTAAAGCATCACCGCCAAAATCCTCTAAGATAATTACTAAAGTTTTTTGATAAGCTTCTAAAGCATATGCTTTCACTACCCCATCTAAATTTAATTTGCGGGTAATCTCATACTCTTGCTTATATCTAGTCAGTTCTGCTGATGTTGGATAATCTTGCTTGAGAACTTTGAGAATCACAGTTTGCCGATCTTGCTTTCTCATACTCCGATACACTTCGGAATTGTCACTATCATAAATTTTCTCTACTACTTGATAGCCAGCCAGTTTAATCATAAATGATAGTCCTCGTCGTATCTTGATAACTCATGATGTGGATAACGGTATTATTCCCAAAATAATAGCTATGATGACATCATCATTTTATATTTATTAGTTAATACTTTCAGACACAGATACAGATAGATACTATGGCTAGACTGTATGATTACAATTGACATTTAAAATTTATCGTACAAGATAGAAGTATTGAGAAACACATCAACAGCATGGGCGACAAACATCAATTCCTGGGAACATATTCTCAGTTTTTACTGATTTAAATAAAACAATTATTTTCAATGATTACTGATAAATACTGAATTATTTATCATTCAAAAAACGAGTTTTATAAAACCTATTTTGCTTGCGTATGAATACTGATTTTGAAAATTTAATCCAAATTAATTACCCTTCTATGACTAGTGAAATAAATGATGATATCAAACAATTTAGTCTGACATATGAACAATTTGTGACTCTATTTCCCTTCCATTTGATCATCAATCGTGAGATGAAGATTGTACAGGTGAGTGAAAGGATTCAGCGTATTTTTGCACCCATTACATTACTTGGAAGTTCACTGATCGAACATTTCCAGATTCATCGCCCCAACCGCTTAGTAAACTTTGAATCGATGAAACAGCGATCGCGCTCAGTGTTTTTATTGCGACCTCAGCACAAAGAAATCCAGTTCAAAGGACAAATGCTGTATCTAGAAGCCTCTGATTCCCTCTTGTTTCTGGCTTCTCCTCACATCACCGATATTGCTGATCTCAAAAACTTAGATCTGAGTATCAACGATTTCCCTCTGTATGACTCTGTTCTAGATAATCTGTTTCTATTGCAAGCCCAAAACACTGCTTTGGCAGATGCCCAAAAACTCACCACACAACTTAAATCTCAACAGGTAGAATTACGCGCCACAGTCTTATTATTGAGCCAACTGATTGAAAGTTTACAAATCGGCATCTTGCTAGAAGATGAAAACAGAGGAATTTTACTGACTAATCAGGAATTCTGTCGGCAGTTTGGTATTCTCCACACCCCTGAAGCCTTGCAGGGTCAGGACTGTCAACAGATAGCTGAGAATAGCCAATACCTGTTTACCCAACCAGAGCAATTTATTTGTCATTTGCAGGAAGTCATCAAGCAAGACAAAATCGTTCTCCATCAAGAATGGCAGTTACGAGATGGACGAATCTTGGAACAAGATTATATTCCTATCATACTGGATGGCCATTTATACGGTCATCTGTGGAAATATCGTGATGTTACCGAAAGAAAAAAAGCAGAAAATGCGGTGAAATTGAGTGAAGAACGGTTAAAACTCGCTCTAGATGCTGTGGCTGAAGGCATTTGGGATTGGAACTTAGTAACTGGAGAAATTTACCGCAGTTCACGTTGCTTCACTATGCTAGGTTACGCCCCAGAAGAGATGGAAAGGATAGGGGTTCAACTGAGAAATCGGTTGATTCATCCAGAGGATTTCCCCCGAATGCAACGACAACTAAAAGCCCACATTTGCGGAGAAACCCCCGTATATGAAGCGGAAATGCGTTTACTATCTAAATCTGGAGAATGGAAGTGGATTTTAGACCGAGGTAAATTAGTCAGCACTGATTCCCAAGGAAAAGCTTTGAGAATGGTGGGAACACATTTAGATATTACCGAACGCAAACAAGCTGAAACAGAACTGAAGCAGCAATACCAAAGAGCTTTGTTATTAAAGCAAATGACTGAAGAAATTCGTCAGTCCTTAAAACTAGAAAAAATTCTGCAAACAACAGTCACAGAAGTACAGAAGATTTTGCAGGCCGATCGCGTCCTCATTTTCCGCATCAACCCTGATGGGTCTGGTAAAGTGGTGGAGGAAGCTGTTGTTCCTGGATGGTCAGTAACTCTGGATCAAGATATTAATGATCCTTGTCTCAGGAAAGGATATCTTGACTGGTATCGTGCTGGCAATATCACTACTATTACTGATATAGAGCAAGCAGGATTTCAAGCTTGCCATATAGAATTTTTACAGCGATTTCAAGTCAAGGCCAATCTAGTCGTGCCGATTTTGGTACGGGATAATTTGTGGGGTTTATTGATTGCCCATCAATGCGATCGCCCCAGACAATGGACTGAACTAGAACTGGATCTGCTCAAACACTTAGCAGATCAAATGGGTATAGCCCTGCATCAAGCCCAGTTACTATCTCAAGCCAGCCAACAAACCGAACTCCTCGCACGGCAAAATGAAGAACTCAACCAAGCCAAGCAAGCAGCAGAAACTGCCAACATGGCTAAAAGTAACTTCCTCGCCACCATGAGTCATGAAATTCGCACTCCCATGAATGCGATTATTGGTATGACTGGGCTACTGTTAGATACGACTTTGAACCCTGAGCAACTAGATTATGTAGAAACTATCCGTAATAGTGGTAGTGCTTTATTGACAATCATCAATGATATTCTCGACTTTTCTAAGATTGAATCTGGCAACCTAGAGTTAGAAGCACAGCCCTTCGAGTTACGTACCTGCGTTGAAGAAGCTTTAGATTTGTTAGCACCGCAAGCTGCTTCCAAAGGGATTGAACTGATGTATCAACTGTCATCAGACACACCCACACAAATTATTGGTGATATTACCCGCCTGCGTCAAATTCTCTGGAACTTAGTCAGCAACGCCGTCAAATTTACCAATGAAGGAGAAATTCTGGTGGCGATCGCCGCCCGGCCATTGCTGAACAACAGATATGAATGCCAATTCACTATCCAAGATACAGGTATCGGTATACCTAGCGATCGTCTGCATCGACTGTTTAAGCCCTTTAGTCAAGTAGATGCTTCCATGACCAGACGTTATGGCGGTACTGGTTTAGGATTAGCCATCAGCAAGCGTTTGTGCGAAATCATGGGCGGCAGAATGTGGGTAGACAGTGAAATCAACCTTGGTTCTAAATTCCATTTCACAGCCATTTTCCCTGTCCAATCTCACGATATTGATAATTACCTCGATGCTGATCCGGAACTAGTGGGCAGACGCATATTACTAGCGGTAGGCAATGCTAACTTGCGTCAATGCTTAAGCTTACAACTTCAAACTTTAGGATTATCCGTCCAAGTCGTAGATTCTCAAACTGCTGCCCTGCATTGCTTGTGGGAACAGACACCCTTAAATTTGGCTATCTTGGATATTGATAGCCCCAGCATCAACAGCCTCAACCTGATAGCCAAGATTCGTGCCTTACCCAAATATCAAAATTTACCTTTAGTGATGTTGAGTTCTAAAGGGAAACAAACCTTAGAAGTCAAACAAATCGCAGCAGAGTTTACTGCCTTTTTGCAAAAACCTGTCAGACAGTATCAGCTACATAACACACTCTTACAAATCGTGCGTGGTAGTTGGGTAAAACAGTCAAATTCTTCAGTTGTTCTTCCCTCATACTCCCGGTTGCCAAAATCGATCCTACCCAACATTGATCATCAGTTAGCCGAAATTTTACCATTCAAGATTTTGCTAGTTGAGGATGTGTTAGTCAATCAAAAGATTGCCATTAAAATGCTACATCGGCTAGGTTATCGCGTAGATGTGGCTAATAATGGTTGTGAGGCCTTAGAAGCTTTACAAAGACAAATCTATGATGTGGTGTTTATGGACATCCAAATGCCAGAAATGGATGGCTGGGAAACAACTCATCGGATTCGCACAGATTTTTCTCCTACAGTCCAACCTTGGATTATTGCCATGACAGCCCATGCCCGCCCGGAAGATTGTCAGCAATGCTTGCAAGCGGGGATGAACGATTACATCAGTAAACCCATTAGTGTAGAAGCGATAGAAGCCGTCCTAAAAAAATTCGGTTATGAGCATTATCAAGTCTCAAAAATTACATCAAACTTCATAGAGCAAGTTGCACAGCCAATGGTGAAAGATAACCTATCCCCTACACCAGAAACTCCACATTCTTGTACAAGTGAGGTTGACTGTAGTTTTCCTCCTTTAGAATCGGTGATTGACCTGAAAACCATAGCGTATTTACGTCAAATAGGCGGTAACGAAGCCGATAACATGATTGCGGAAGTCATCCAGATCTACCTAGAAGATACCCCAGCAACTGTGCAACAGATTAAAGACGCTTTAGCTGCGGGAGAGCGTGACAAGTTGAAAAAAGCTTCTCATGCTTTGCGATCGCCTAGTGTTAGTATTGGCGCACTCAATCTCGGAAAACTCTGCGCCAACATAGAAGATGTAGCAGATAAACAAACATTAGAGCAATTATCTAGTCTGGTTGATCAACTAGAAAGGGAGTATAACAATGTTGTTAATGCTCTCCAATTTCTTTTAGTCAAGGGTCATTAGTCATTAGTCAATAGTCAATAGTCAACAGTCAATAGTCAATAGTCAGTAGGGGCGGGTTCAGTGAGAGATTCACGTTGTCAAACAGATATTTTGGTTAAACCCGCCCGTACATTAGTCAACAGTCAATAGCCAACGGTTAACCGTTAACCAAATTCTTGAAATTTGAATTCTAAATTTTTTCCCCAATCCTACAATGTCTGATTCCAAAGTCAAAATTTTAGTAATTGATGATGATCGTGTTATCCAACTCATTATCAAAGGAACATTAGAAGAACAAGGATATGAAGTAATTCTTGCTGCTAGTGGTATCCAAGGATTGGAAAAAGCACATAAATATCATCCGGCGATTATTATTTGTGATTGGCAAATGGATGAAATGGACGGCTTAGAAGTGTGCAGAGAAATTAAATCTCAACCATTGCTAGCAACTACCTTTTTTATTTTATTGACTTCTAGAACATCTGTAGAAGACAGAGTTGAAGGTTTAGATACAGGTGCAGATGATTTTTTGAGTAAACCTATCGAGATGAGTGAATTAAAAGCACGCGTCCGAGCTGGATTAAGATTATATCAAGCCAATCGAGAACTACAAAGATTAGCGAAAGATTTAAAAGTCCAAAAACAGCTTTTAGAAATAGAACTGAAAGAGGCTGCTGATTATGTCACATCGATTTTGCCTGCACCGATGTCAGGAGCCGTTACTATCGACTATCGGTTCTTACCATCTCGACAATTAGGTGGTGATTGTTTTGATTACTATTGGTTAGACGATGAAAATTTAGTTATTTATTTACTTGATGTTTCTGGACATGGACTAGCAGCAGCACTACCGTCAATTTCTATACATAATTTATTGCGATCGCGTTCTCTACCTCAAGCTAAACTCCACCACCCATCTGAAGTATTGCAATATTTGAATGAAGTCTTTCAAATGGATAAGCACAATGCTCAATACTTTACAATTTGGTATGGTGTTTTTAACCGCAGTTCTCATCAGCTAACTTACGCTAGTGCAGGACATCCTCCAGCTTTACTGTTTTCCCCCTCAGAACAATCTGGTTTAGAAGTCAAACAATTATGCACGCCTAGTTTACCCATTGGTGCTTTTACACAAACAGAATATCATCATGCTGTATGCGATATTCCAGCATCTAGTAAACTCTATGTTTTTAGCGATGGAATTTATGAAGTTGAAATATCTGATGGTAGTATGTGGGGTTTGAGGGGATTAGTGAATTTATTACATTTATGTAATGATTCATCCGAATCTGATTTAGACTTGATTTTAACAAAGATCAAGATGCAAAGTAATAGTCCAAATTTTACTGATGACTGCTCTTTAATAGAAATTAATTTGAGCTAATTAATCTGATAATTAATCATCTGGTTATTCCAGATGATTATTAAATTTTGATAGCGGTTTTAAAATCCGACTTTACTCAGTACAAAGATAATTTTTTTGTGTGGAATTTCCATATTATAGCGTTTCCTAGTCTGCTGAGGTACAAATCTCTGTGTAACTCTGCGATTTACTCCGCGCCCCTCTGCGTTGCAAAATATTATCTGTACCTCACTTAACTGGGAACCGCTATAATAGATATATTAAGCATGAAATATACTCTACAAATAATGATTGTAGAGAGGTAGTGATTCTATCTCTCTACAATCATTAGAAATTATAAATAACCCCTGTTCATATAAAAAACAGAGATTATTACGTGTAATTTGAACTATATTATCTAGCTGCTTATTGTTGAGGTACGGTGGCAATAAAAGATGAGTGGTCAGGAAACACCTCAAAAATATTTGCTGTATCACTAAGTTCGAGAATCATTCTAATTTGCTCATTGAGTGAACAAAGAACTAGTCTTCCCTTCTTTTGCCTTACGGTTTTTAGTGTCAAAAGCAAAGTTCCAAACCCAGAACTATCCATAAATTGAATATCTTGACAGTCAACTAAAACTGTTTCGATATGTTTATCAATCGAGTCCATAACTTCTTGATAAACTTTTCTACCTCTTCTACCATCAAAAATTCCACGAGGCTGAATAACTTTTACTTTCTCTTTGTGATTCATATTTATCCCTGAAAAACAATTTTTGCTAAATACTGATTAATACTAGTCAATATAGTATTAAGTTGGAATTATTTTACACATGATTTAATTCCAGATATTAATTAATTAAAGGCTTTTTCAAAGATAGGCAATTTCTATCTCCTGATTCGCGAGTGTAGCTAATTGTCCAACCATATTCTTTTCTAAGTTTTAGTAAAAAAATGCACCCCCAGTGAGATTCGTGGACTAAGGGATTAAATGCGCGATCGCTAACTTCTCGATGAAAATTTTCTAAAGCTAGTTCAAAATCAAAAATATCTCCTTGATCCCAAATACAGACATGGAATAATTCCTCAGAGATTTGTACATTTATATCCACAGGAGTCTCAGGATTTAAGTAGCAGTGAGCATGGCGTACTGCATTTGTAAAACCCTCAATTACAGCTGTTTGGGCTTCTAGCCATAATTGATGAGTTACAGGGGTGTGGTTGAATTGCTCAAACCATTCTACAATTGTGGATATGGCATCTAGATCGCTGGCAAGTTGTAGGATAGAGTCATGGATTAACACATCAGGTTTGGTTAATTTCATTTAATATTTATACTGCTCCTGAATCTTTGTTGAACACAACAACAATCGTTTTCAAAATTAGCTTTAAATCATAAAGCAAACTCCAATTATCTTGATAACGTAAATCCAGTTTAATTACATCCTCAAAATTACGAATTTTTGAGCGGCCATTTACTTGCCATTCACCGCTTAGTCCGGGTTTAACATCTAGCCGTTGCCAATTATTAATTTCGTATTGTTCTAATTCATCGGGAGTTGGGGGACGAGTACCAATTAAACTCATATCGCCGATGAGAATATTCCAAAATTGGGGAAATTCATCCAGACTAGTTTTACGGAGAAAGCGTCCAACACGGGTGATTCTAGGATCATGATCATTCTTGAAAAAAGCACCAGCAGCTTGGTTAGGAATTGTGGCTTTTAGGGCTTCTGCATTTGTTACCATTGAACGGAACTTCCAAATCCGAAACTTGCGTCCCATCCAACCACAGCGCATTTGACTAAATAATATAGGCCCAGGACTATCTAGCTTAATGGCGATCGCAATCGGTACAAATAACAATCCTGTCACACCCAAACCCAAGATAGCACCGACAATATCAATGCCACGTTTAATAGGCGATCGCACAGAAGGATGGGTTAGGGGTGGACGCTTCTCCGACTTGCGGTTGAGAGTAGGAGTAGTAGGTTCTGTATGGTTTTCGATATTTAAGAGTATATCCAACCCTACTAAACTAAAAGCTAATTGAACCTGCTGGTTAACACTCCATAAAACCAATTCGATTTTTTTAGTTTGTGCTAATTTGAGGCTACTAATCATTGCCCCAACACCACTACTATCAATAATTGTGGTCTGCCCCCAATCTAAAATGATTTTGGTAATAGTAGAATCGGCTACCAATGTTTTAAACAACTCGCGAAATTCCACCGCCTCAATCACAGTTAATCTGAGGGGCATCTGCACTAATAAAACATTTTTGACGCGAGTAGTCACAAGACTTAATTTTGCTGAAGAGTTAGAAGCTACCATTGTTATACACCTACCTGTAATTGAGTATTTGTTTGACCAAAACGATTTTGTAGACTATTGCAAAGCGCGATCGCCACAGCGTTAGAGACATCAGCAACCGATACTTGTCTAGGCTGCTGTAAAAATCGCACCAAATCACCAGGACACCAAGCAATAGGAACATTAATCTGCGATAGTGCTAAAGCTAGTTCCACTTGATGATCATCAACGTGTTCTTGAAACTCCTGACTGCGCGCCACCAAAACATAAGGCTTATCCAACGAATCCAACAGTAGTAAAGTTCCTTCACCACAGTGAGCAATCACAATTCGTGCTTGACGAATCAAATCTTGAAAACTCTCTTCTTTGAGAAAACGATAAACCTTCGCACCAGCAGGTAAAATCGTCGAATTACCGTACTGCACCACAATTTCTTCTTGAATTAATTCACTTTGTAATAACACCTCAACCCAGTGCATGAGGCGATTAAAAGGATATTGTTCTGTACCAACGGTGACTAAAATCATATTTTGGAGGGGTGTGAGGGTTTAGGGGTGTGAGGGTGCAGGGTAAAAACTAATAACTAGCCCTCTTGTGGGCTGATGAGTTCAGCTTGAGGGTAACGGGCTTGTAGTTGCGGCCACTGCACATATAGAACACTGAGAAAGGGTAAAACTAGCTTGGCGGATAAACTCAAAGTCTGAATTCGGGTGACAGATTCGATAAATACTGTTTGACTACCAAAGAGTTTTCCCAGAATCAAAAAGGGAACAGCCACACCAGCACCTGTAGAGATGATGATGTCAGGTTTAGTTTCTCGAATGACTTTCAAAGCTAAGTGGAGATTCTTGAAAAAATTCGGAATATTACGGTTAGTAGGACTATAAGCCCAATAAACAGTTTCTCCCTCTAGAGTAGCTTTTGTTGTAGCTGTATTAAAACTCACCCAAGTGCGATCATAATTTTCCCAAAAAGAACGTAATTGTTGCAGACCTTTAAAATGTCCACCGGAGGAGCAAACCAATAATACTTTCATGCTTGATGTGATTGGAGTAAAGGAATTTGATATTAGGAGAGTAAAGGAAAGCTATAGTCAACAGGAGCCAGTGTGTTGGGCGGCTCTGCCGACTTAAAGCAACTGACGTTCAACAGTCAACAAATCTGCACTTTTAACTTGTTCATTGTGAATGCGTCGTTTTTGAGTGATACCGGTGATTTGCATCATTAATGTTTCTAACCATTTGTAAACAGATGGGGGTAAAATCCAGAGCAAATATGCAGCACCACAAGAGATTAATGTGCGTCGAGGCTCCTCTAATAGAATTCGCCAATGGGTTTTTAATGCTTTGTGTAGTAAGCTCACAGCTAGTTCAGGCGATCGCTGTCTTACTGCTCTCCTGGCTAAATACCGTAGTTGATAAGCTCTAGCCCTATTGCCCCAATTTTTAATAAACTCAGGATTATAAACTTGGGTTTTGACCAAAATTTGCTCCCAAGATTCGTATTGTTTGAGAATATTAGCCGATAAACCGCCCATATTGACGCGATAAAGAGTCAAGGCTTCGGCTATACCTTCGATTTTCCAATTAGTTTGCAAAGCAATCCTCAGCCAGCATTCGATATCTTCAGATTGACGGAAGCGATCGTCAAAGTAAAAGTCTTCTACTTCACCATATAAATTTTCCTCAGACTGAATCTCTTTCAGAACATCTCTGCGAATAACTACTGATGAGCCATTACTGATGGGATTACGACAGAACAAGTATTCTGGTGTAATATCAGTTAACTTCGGCATTTGATAAATTCCTAGAGGTTGACTCTGTTCATCAATCAAAATCGAGCGAGAAAAACTCACACCCACAGCAGGCGATCGCTCCAAATGTTCAACGTGCTTTGCTAACTTCTCTGGTAGCCACAGATCATCACTATCAATAAAGGCTAAATATTCCCCTTGTGCATGACGAATTCCGGTATTTCTCGCCCCAGCTAACCCCCGATTCCGTTGATGAACAATTTTTATCCGCGCATCATCCAAATCTTGGCAAATCTCAATACTCTTATCTGTGCAACCATCATCAACGATAATGATTTCAAAATCCTTATAGGTCTGCGCCAACACTGAGCGCAAAGTCTCAGCCACAGAACCTTCAGAATTATAAACGGGAATAATCACAGATACTTTCATAAAATTAATTTGTAATTAACTCTTCTCAACTCTTACTCTCTGAGTAAACCAAACCTTTTCTATTAACCACATTCCCAACACCGCCACCAAAGTTAAACAGCTCCGCCGTGGCTCATACACCAACAACCGCCAATCAGAACGCAAAGCACGAGTCATAAAATCCATTCCTACATCCGCAGATATTCGCAAACGAAAAGCACGCCGAGCCAAATAACGCAGATGTAAAGCTTGAGCCAAATTAAAATGACGCTCTACTAATTCAGGTGCATAAACTTTTGCTTTCTCTACCAGTTGATTCCAACCTGCTTCCATCCGATATAAATTTGCCGAAAGTCCGCCAGAACTAGTACGATACCGAGTTAAAACTTGGTCTATACCTGCAATTTCCCAATTACCAGTACAACTGACTCTCAACAACCACTCCAAATCCTCGGAATAGCTCATGTCGTGACAAAAGCCTCCTACCTGCTGAAACACTTCCCGACGAACTACCCAATTAGAGGTTGTGGTTGTGGGGTTTTCAAAGAGGAAATATTCTGGTTTTAAATTAGTTAAACGGGAACTAGAAACTTGTCCGCTAGCTTCACCCGCTTGATTTAATATCTCCACTTGGGAGAAACTTACCCCCAATCGGAGATGGGACTGAAAATGTTTGAGATGTTGGTAGAGCTTATGTGGTAGCCATTGATCGTCAGCATCGAGGAAAGCCAGGATTTGACCTCGACTTTTTTCTACACCCAAATTGCGGGCAGTAGAAACACCCTGATTCAGTTGATTGATAAGATGAATACGTTCATCTACTGTTTGATATTCTCCGATAATTGCCACAGTGTCATCCGTAGATCCATCATTGATGATCAATAATTCCCAATCGGCAAAAGTCTGTTGTTTTACAGAGGCGATCGCAGCTGGTAGAAACTCAGCCGCATTATAAGCAGGGATAATCACCGATACCATTGGATTAGTAATTGTCATCCTTTCGCCTCCTGTAAAACTTTGGGTAACGTCTTCCAAGTTGCCCAAACTGTGTAAATTGGTTGCAACACTAGATGGGTAGCCATAACTGCGATCGCGGCTCCTAAAATCCCCCATTGTGTTCCTACCCAAATTCCCGTCGCCAAACACACGGTAAAAATTACATTCCAGCGCAATTCAATTTGCGGTTGTCCAAAGGCGCGGAACATTAAGGAAGCCGCATCAGCAAAGGGACGGGATAAAGCCGAACAACAAATCAGCATTAGAATCGGTACTGCTCCCCTTTCTACCCATTTTTGCCCAAATACTAGGGGAATGTAGAAGGGAGCTAAACTCGATTGCAACACTACTAAAGGCACAATCATAAAGGCGATTTTTCGCAGACTTTGCAGATAGCGTTGGGCAAACAACACAGGCTGAGAGTTGAGGTTACACAAATCGGAAAATAATGAGACACGTATAGCATTTATTACACTTAAACTCATCCCCAATCCGGCATTAAATGCAAAATAATAAACGCCTAATGCTTGTAAACCAACAAACCGACCAATTAGCAAGTAGTCTATGTTTTCCCGAAAAATTGTGAGTAATTCGACACCAAGAATGCGAGTAGCAAAAGATGTAATTTGTCGCCATTTGGCAAAGGTGACAGATTGAGTCATGCGCCAAGAATGATGTTTAAACGTGAGAATAATCCAGATGGGGGCGACTAAGAACTTCGGGAAAATGATTGCCCACATTCCCCAACCAGCCAGAGCAAAAATCGCCGTTAACACGTTATCTGTAGATACTTGCACTGAACTAATCAAAGCCAAAATATTCAGGCGGTTTTCCCTTCTAATCAGGGCTGTTTGCACCATCGCTAAGGGATAAATCAGATATGTAATCGCAATCAGACAAATCGGTAAAATTAAGTTTGAGTTACCGTAGAATCCGGCGATCGCTAATGATGCCAAACATTGGGCGGTAAATAACACCCCAGCAATCACCCAATTCAACCCGTAAGCAGTACGACATAACTCTTCTACCTCGCTGGCATCGGCTTGCACAATTTTGTCAGCGATGCCATTACGGGTGAACACGCGAATAAATTCGTAAGTCGTCAGAACAATTGCCGCCAGTCCATAGTCTTCGGCACTGAGAAACCGCGCCAGAATGACTGTAGTAAAGAGGCGAAACACCCGAATGACTAATTCAGAAGCCCCCATCCAGCCAATATTACGGATGAAGCGGTCTTTTTTAAAAGCTGCTAAAGTTTCTTTCATACAATCGCCTCTAGTAGCTTTTGCCAATTAGATAAATAGTTATCCCAAGCATTGAGGGCAGAAGCTTGTCCCTGTTCTCCCATCTGGGCTAATTCAGCCGGAGGTAAATCAACCAATCCCTGAATCGCTTTAGCTAATGCGACGGGATTGTCTGGAGGAATCAAAATGCCGCAGTTTTGCACCTGTTCACTCAAACCATCTACCGCCGAAGCAATTACGGGTTTACCTGCTGCCCTCGCTTCTAAGCAGACATTCCCCCAAGCTTCCCAACGGGAGGGAATCACCACCGCATCGCATTGATTTAAAAAAGCTGGGACATCATCGATGCGTCCCACAAATTGAATTTGAGGACAGCTAGCCGCTAGTTGTTTAAGTTGGGCTTCATCTTGCCCACCGCCACCTATACGGACAATAATTCCAGGATGGGATAGCTGTTTGACAGCATTGATTAAGACATCAAAACCTTTGTGGAAACACAACCTGCCGTATGCGCCGATGATAAAGGGTTGATCAGATAGCCTAGATTTGGGAGGAACAGCCAAGAAATTATCGACAATTCTGGAAGATTGAATCAGCGCAATTTTTTCAGCAGGTAATAATTGATTTTTAAGCATCCAATTTTGTTGTCCTTGGGAAACAGCGATGACGCGATCGCAGATTCCGTAAGCAGTTTTGAGCATCCGATGAAATCTACCAGATGAGGAGACATTAAAAGTTTCAAAGCCTGCTGAATAGTGATGTTCGTTAATAATTAATTTGGCAGCAAATTTCAGATTCCACAGAGTTAATAGACTGCGCCATGAAGAAGCCGCGTGAACTATGATCGCTTCTGGACGCTGCTTTGATAGTACAGATGATGCTTCCGATATGGGGGCAATAGTAAATTCAAATTGTTGTGATAGGTAGGAGTTTTCTAGGCTTTTTAAGGTAGCTTTAATGCCACCAGTCCAGCCCATACCTTGACCACCGATAAAGTGACAAATTTTTGCTTTCATCTTGATATTAATATTGTGAAATTAATTGATGATTGTCTTTTGGCAAAGCCACACCGCAGAAAAGCTAATGACTGTTGACTAATGTACGGGCGGGTTTAACCAAAATATCTGTTTGACAACGTGAATCTCTCACTGAACCCGCCCCTACTGACTATTGACTATTGACTGATAACATTTTTGAAAATCTTGCTGGACTTGTTGGCGAATCGTTTCATGGTCAAAAGTGGCGTTGGCGGTTGAGGCGATCGCATCCATACATTGATCTGGGTTAAAGTCTTTCAAGTTGCACCCAGGAATATTTAAGCGTTGGGTGAGGTCTTTACCTTTGTTGGAATAGTACAAGTTAAAAGGGATTTTGCCACTTGCTAGGGCTAATACGGCTGTGTGATAACGAATGGCGACTATCACACGGGAAATGGCTAATGCACCCATGACTAGTTCCCATGTGGGTATTTGATTAGTCATGCCAAAGGGATTAAAAATTTTCAGTCCTGGAACTTGTTGGGCGATTTGTGCTGCTACTGCTAGGTCGTTATCTGCTCCGTAAGCTTGAGACTGAATGAGCAATACTGGTTGATATCCTTGTTGTTGACAGTTGCGACTGAGGGCAATTAATTGATGTTGAAACTGTTGATTATCATGGCTGTACATAGAGTCAAAGGCGCGCAGGGAAATTAAAGCGGCCGTTTCTGGTGGAATCTCCTGTGCTTGAAAGATTTGTTTGGCTGTTTCTTTGGCTGCTGCACTCACTATCAGGGTGAAGGCTGCATCAAAAGATAGAATTGCGGTCACTCCGGCTTGAGTTAAACGTTGATGGCTTTGGGCATCGCGGACACACACAGCCGCTAACCGCCGTAGGCAAAACGTTAAGGCTTGAAAACTTAAGCCATGACAAGAGCGTGGGATTGATTGCCCAAATAAAAATGTCTTTCGGGGCGATCGCTGTAATTGTAGTAAATTGCGAATGAAGGCTTTGGTGATTAAACCTTCACGGGCATTATTGAAGATATCACCACCGACGCTGATATAGCCGTCACAGCGTCCCATTTGTGGCACAATCTGCAACCCTGGAATCAACTCTGGTTCTAAATCTTGGAATTTAGCTATAACTTGAGCTTCTGATGCTAAGGCTGTCAGCGCGCTATAAATGGCAGCATCACCAATATTTAACGTCGAATATGTATTTACCAGACCAATAGTGAGTCCCATGATTCATTAACAAAATAGAGAGTCTCATGTAATTGACTGGTAGATGCTCAACACTATCAATAGATCAGTGTTTATTTTTGATAACAGGTATAATACCTTATACCATACTTTTCGGGTTTATCAGAAAATAAAGTATAAAAAAATTCTTAATTCATACTGAAAATAGACTGGTTTGTCTCCGCAAAATCATTGATATTTAATAGTAATTCTAATCATTGATTTATCGTAATATTACCGTTTTGTACCTAGTTGAGTGAATAAAAAAGTATTTTGATTTTTGATTTTACACTGTTTATATTTTTTACCCAGTGTATAAAGGTATAGAACTGTCAACATAGAGTAATTACAACTAAATAATAAGTAATTTATATGACATTATGCCAAAGATAAGTTACGTAATTTTCAATGCCATCCTCTTAAGTTTGACCTGGATAGCACCCAGTGTGGCTTTACCGTTATCTCCAGGCGATCGCGTCAAGGTGATTATTCCCGAAGGGGAGGAATTTAGCGGAATTTTTGAAGTCAATTTAGAAGGCGACTTAGAAATTCCCTATCTATCACCTTTACCTGTGGCGGGATTAGAACCAAAGCAAGTCGAGGAAAATCTCACAACAGCTTTGATTGACGGAGCTTTTTTCCAGCGTTCTTTTTTGCAAGTCAACGTGAGGGTGGTGCAGTGGGCTTCAGTAGAAGTTTTTGTGAGTGGAGAGACATTTTTACCAGGAAGAGTATTTATTAATGAACTGAGTCCTGGTGATAGAACACAGCAGCCCGTACCTGTGGCTGGACAATATCCCCCTAACCGTTATCTAACAGTTGCTATTCGTGACGCTGGCGGAGTCAAACCCACAGCTGATATTAAACAGGTTCAACTGATCCGCGAACGAGAAACGCGAGTAATTGACTTATCTGGAGTGATAACTGGTGAACCCTTTGCAGATATCCCTCTAATTGCAGGCGATCGCATTATCGTTCCTGATGCTGGCAAGATGCACAATGAGTTAGTGCGTCCTTCACCTATTACTCCAACCGGGATCAAAGTTTTCCTCTCGAATTTGACTGTACCAGCCACAGGTAATGCGCCTTCGGCTGTGGGTAATGATGGCTCATCTTTTCCCTACGGTGCGCGTTTTTCTCATGCGGTGGCTGCGGCTAACTGTGCAGGAGGCACAAGAGGAACTAATGCTGAACGCAAAGCCGTTTTAGTGACCACTGAACAATTAACAGGCAAAACAACCTACATAGAACGCAGTGTCAATAAACTGCTCACAGGTGTGAATGATGACACCAATAATCCCTTTTTAAAAGCTAATGATGTTGTAGCTTGTTATGACTCCAAAGTAGTGGGAGTTCGGGATGTCCTCCAAACCATTCTTAATCCTCTCTCAACTCTGCGAAGTATATTCCGATGACAGAAAGACGGTTGATTTTTCCCTTAGCAATCATCATCGGTCTGATAAAAGCCCGATGGTTGCGTTATGGAGTTCTGGGTGTGTTGGGTAATGTGCTGATCTGGGGGTCAACAATCCAGTATTTAAAAGTGACCAAACCAACCTATACCAGTGAATTTGCACTGATTTTAACTGGGGCAAGTTTTGGTGTGAATGTTAACCTCCCAGAAATTGGTCAGGCTTCTTCCTCTAGTGCTTCTGGGTTAAGTAGTTCTACTTTCGATGCTAGAGCTAATTATGAGTATATTTTTACCAGTGAGCCAGTATTAAAGGCAGCAGCTGCGATCGCTAAAATGCCAGATGAGTCATTCAAGCCCCGAATTAAACTGTTAGACAACACCACAATGATGTTATTTGAGGTGACAGGCAAAAGTCCAGAAGATGCCCGCTTGAAATCTTTGGCTTTGTATCAAGCAATGGTGAATCGTATTAACACCTTACGGGCTGGGGAAATTAGTCAGCGTGGTCAACCTACGCAAAAAATCTTACTTTCCGCCCAACAGAAACTTGAAGAATCTCAGAAACGGCTTTCGGAATATAAAGTCCGTTCTGGCTTGAGTTTTCCTGATCAAATAGGTAATCTCTCTTCTAATATTGAGCAGTTGCGGCGACAGCGTGCAGAGGCTACAGCCCAAGAACAACTCACCAGCAAACGCATGCAGCAGCTGATTCAAGATTTAGGACTGACTCCCCAAGAAGCAGCCGATGCGTTTTTACTCCATGCAGACCAAATCTTTCAAAAAAACCTCAAGGACTATAGTGAAGCTACGACAACCTTAGAAGTTTTAATGACTAAGTATGGTGATAACCATCCCCAAGTTATTAAGGAAACCAAACGTCGTGAGGCTGCTTGGATTGCCCTGTTAGAGCGTAGTAAATTTCTTACAGGTAAACAACTGACTGCCAATATACTTACACGTTTAACTTTAGCTGTGAATGGCTCTGGTCGGGATACATTATTTCAAAGTTTAATAGTTTACCAATCTGATCAAAAGGGACTTATCGGTCAGATTAAAGCTTTGGACTCAGAAATTGCTCGTCTAGAAATGCGTTTAAATACTTTATCTCAACGGCAATCTACCTTAGAAAATTTGAAGCGAGATCAACAGATTGCTGAAGCTGTCTTTGCTTCCACTCTCACCAAATTAGATTTAGGCCAAGGAGATGTGTTTGCCGCTTATCCTCTGGTGCAGTTGGCAATGGAGCCTAGTTTACCAAAAGAACCCACAGCCCCTAAAAAGGGCTTGATTTTCGCTGGGGCGGCGGCTGGTTCAGTCTTTTCTACCCTTGGTCTTTTAATCCTGTGGATTCGCAAACCTTGGATAGATAAGCTGGCTAAGTGGTTGTCTTGAGAGTGCTGAGTGATGAAAAAATTTTTTAAGTTAGAGCATGATATTCAGCCGGAGAACGTACCGGAAAAAGTGATATGGTGGGCGATCGCTAACACCTACATTATTTGGGTTTTTGGTGGACTATATGTTGTTGGGTCTGTTTTGTGTTGGGTGCTGTTTGCATTTCTCTTAATTAAAGTCCTGGCACAAACAAAAGACACCCCACCAGAGGAGAAAATTTCTATTCCCTGGTCTATCTGGGTATGGATTGCTGGGATGTTGGCAATGGAAGTAGCATTAATAGCGGGGCATATGGACTATAATTTGCCCACTGGTTTAATTATTAAATCTTCTATTGGTTGGGCAAAAGGTTGGGCAGCATTGGCTCTTTATCCTTTGGCTGGTTGTTTAAAGATTCGTCCACAAATTATTTATCGAGCTGTTTGTGTTGTTGGGTTTCATACTCTGATAATAACTCCCTTTTTATTATTAACTCCTTCTCTTCATTTACCCCAAATCTTGTATGTCTCTCCACTCAAAGCGGTTGGGGGGCCGGGTAATGAATTTTTTGATGTCCCTCTCTATGAAATTGATGGTAGTACGGGTGATTTGCGTTGGCGGTTATTTACTCCTTGGGGGCCAGCTTTAGGTTTTGTCGGCAATGTTAATTTTATGCTGGCGTTGCAAGAAAAAAATCAAAAGTGGCGATGGTTTGGCCTAATCGGATCTATCCTCATGTGCTTCGTTTGCAAGTCCCGTATGGCTCAGGTTTGTATTGTGGCGATTCCGTTGCTCACAACGGTTTTATCTGGACTGACTCGCCCCATGATCCTGATTGGCCTAGGAATCTCTAGTTACCTGGGGGGTATTTTCTCACCATCGATTATTCTGGCTTTTAATAATTTTTGGGACGGTTTTAAGGCTGCAAGGGCAGGTTCGACACGGGTAAGGATGGCTTTAAAACGGATTGCAGTTTATCGTTGGCATACTGAAGCACCAATTTGGGGACATGGGGTAGTTGAAGACGGCCCTCACCTTGTGGAACATATGCCTATTGGTTCTCACCATACTTGGGCAGGTGTATTGTTTGTTAAAGGAATTGTCGGGTTTATTGCTTTAGCTATACCAATGGGCGTAAGTTTTGTTGATTTGTTAATTAAGTCTTTAGATCCCAAACGTCCCGCCGCTAAAGTTGGCTTGAGTATTTTAATGATTTTGTTTCTCTATACTTTTGGGGAAAATTTAGAGATTTTAGTTTACCTATACTGGCAAGGATTAGTCGTTATGGGTATTGGCTCTAAGGACAAGTATGTTTAATGAGTGTTGAGTGTTGAGTGTTGATTTTTCCCTACCTACACAAGTAACTTTAATAATAAAGTCGGATTCTTATAGTAAACATTGATTAATTTCAATAGTTAATTAGTTTTAATCTAAACTAATTGACATATTTTTTGATGATAAATATTTCTAATCGATAGCTTTAGAGATTGGCATTTTACCATTTTATATTCTTGGGTAAATATAGAAGAAAGCAAAATCAACTCCAGATATTAATTTTTGGAGAAACCCAATGGTAGCACTCACAGCAAATATTCAAAATCTTTCTAATTCTGGGCTTTTGACAGTAGAAACTGTAGAAATAGCCGGAGAAACTATAGGTATCCGTTGTTTGGATTGGGATCGTGAACGGTTTGATATTGAGTTTGGATTACGCAACGGCACTACCTATAATTCTTTTTTAATTCAAGGTGAAAAGATTGCTTTAGTTGATACTTCCCATAGAAAATTCGAGCAGTTATATCTAGAGTTAATTACGGGATTAATTAATCCCAATCAAATAGATTACTTAATTATTAGCCACACAGAACCAGACCATAGTGGCTTAGTCAAAGATATTTTGCAGTTAGCCCCTGATATCACGGTGGTTGGTGCTAAGGTGGCTATGCAGTTTTTAGAGAATATGGTTCACCAGCCATTTAAATCAATAGTGGTGAAAAATGGCGATCGCCTAGATTTAGGTAAAGGTCACGAGTTAGAATTTATTTCCGCGCCTAACTTACATTGGCCTGACACAATTTTTACCTACGACTATCAAACAGGCATTCTCTACACCTGCGATGTGTTTGGAATGCACTACTGCGATGATCATACCTATGATGAAAATTTTGCGGCAGTGGAAGCAGATTTTCAGTATTACTATGATTGTCTGATGGGGCCAAATGCCCGGTCAGTTTTAGCAGCTTTAAAGCGAATTGAAAAATTAGAAATTAAAACAATAGCTACAGGACACGGGCCTTTATTACAGCATCACATTCCAGCTTGGATCGAAAAATATCAAACTTGGAGTTTAGAACAAGCCAAAACTGAGAAATTAGTGGCTTTATTTTATGCTGAAGATTACGGTTACAGTGAGCATTTAGTCCGTAATATTGGGCATGGCTGTACAAAGGCGGGGGTGGCTGTAGAACTGATTGATTTAAATAGTGCTGAACTGCAAGAAGTTAGAGAAATAGTTGCACAAGCAGCCGGATTAATTATTGCCATGCCCTCCCAATCGGCGATGAATGCACAAGCAGCTTTAAGTACCATTTTGGCGGCGGTGCATCAAAAGCAAGCTATTGGTTTATTAGAATCCGGCGGGGGAGAAGATGAACCAATTTATCCCCTACGCAATAAGTTACAAGAATTGGGTTTAGTAGAAGCCTTTCCCCCGATTTTAGTTAAAGAAACTCCTAGCCAAAGCCTAGAAAAACTGTGTGATGAAGCGGGGACAGATATGGGGCAATGGTTGACCCGCGATCGCAATATCAAACAAATCAAATCAATTAACAGTGAATTAGAAAAAGCCCTGGGTCGGATTAGTGGGGGATTGTATATTATCACGACCAAAAAAGGCGAAATTCAAAGTGCCATGTTTGCCTCCTGGGTGACACAAGCCAGTCTCAACCCGTTAGGTGTAGCGGTAGCAGTAGGTAAAGAACGCGCCATTGAATCTTTAATGCAAATAGGCGATCGCTTCGTGTTAAATGTCCTAGCAGAAGGCAACTATCAAGGATTAATGAGACATTTCCTCAAACGTTTTCCCCCTGGTGCAGACCGCTTCGCCGGAGTGAAAACCTATCCTGCTAATAACGGCGCGCCCATTCTCGCCGAAGCCTTAGCCTACATGGAATGTGAAATCAGCAGTCGCATAGACTGCGGCGACCACTGGATAATTTACAGCACAGTCCAAAATGGTAGAGTCGCAGACATCAACGCCCTCACCGCCGTTCATCATCGCAAAGTCGGCAATCATTATTAGAAGGCAAAAGTTATCACAATTCGCAATTCGCAATTCGCAATTCGCAATGGACTTCGTCCCGCTACGCTAACGCAATTAAGAAAGTCAGATACCATCTTGGTTTCAAGCTTTGCATCTGTTTCTTAATTTTGGAGAATTGGTATTAGAATGCCCGATTCCCAATGCCCAATCCCCAGTCCCCAATCCCCATTCCCACCACCATGTATAAATCTGTAGAAGATAACCCAATTTCTCTGTACGAAATCAATCGGAGTCGCATTGTCCGCAGTTTGGAACTGATTCAAGATGTGATTGTCATCTCCCTTTGTATGGGATTATTTAGCTTCATGGTGATTCAGGTGCGAGATATGTTTCTCTCCCTGCTTCCCCCTTTAGACTTTCACATTGTCACCGCAGATATTTTGTTTCTGCTGATTTTAGTCGAATTATTTCGCCTATTGATTATTTACCTCCAAGAACAACGCATATCTATTGGCGTAGCAGTGGAAGTTTCTATTGTGTCCGTCTTACGAGAAATTATCGTCAAAGGTGTACTAGAAATTTCTTGGAGTCAAGTTTTAGCAACCTGCGCCTTTCTTTTAGTTCTCGGCATACTTTTAGTAGTACGAGTCTGGCTACCCCCAACTTTTGAAGGTATCGACCCAGAACAACAGGTGTCTCAACGTTACAAGAACCGTGGTAAGTGAGGGACTGGGGATTGGGGATTGGGGATTAAGTAGACAAGGTAGACAGGGTAGATTTTTATTCCCGTTCCCAATATCCAATGCCCCATGCCCAGAATTATTTAATTTTGAATTTTGAATTAAAACCATGACTATATCAACTAACATTCGTCCCAGAGATGTACAGGTTGCAGAAATTGGTCAGAATACATTGGTGTTGCGATCGCGTACTTGGGAAAGATTAAAATTTGAGGTTGAGTATTCCCGTCAAAAGGGAACTACAGCCAATTCTTATCTCATCCAAGGTGACAAAACTGCTTTAATTGACCCGCCTGGGGAATCTTTTACGAACATTTTTCTTGATCAACTCGCCCAACATCTCCATTTTTACAGCCTCAATTACATTATTCTCGGTCACGTTAACCCTAACCGTACTGCCACTTTAAAGGCATTGTTAGCGCAAGCACCCCAAGTGACTCTCATTTGTTCCCGTCCGGCTGCTAATGTTCTCAAGTCCACTTTTCCCGAATGGGAGTCACGCATTCAAGCTGTGCGTTGGGAAGACACCCTAGATTTAGGACAAGGACATCGCCTCAGTTTTATTACTGTTCCGACTCCCCGATGGCCAGATGGTTTATGTACCTATGACCCAGCTACGAAAATTCTCTATACAGATAAGTTTTTTGGCGCACATATCTGTGAGGATACTTTATTTGATGAAGACTGGAAAAAGTTAGAGGCAGAACGGCGTTATTACTTTGATTGTCTCCATGCACCCCAAGCTAAACAAGTAGAATTAGCGTTAGATAAGTTGACTAATTTAGGTGCTAAATGTTATGCACCTGCTCATGGGGCAGTGATTCGCTATAGTTTGAGTCGGTTTAGTCACGATTATCGTCAATGGTGTCAAGCACAGAAATCACAGGATTTAACTGTAGCGTTACTGTATGCTTCTGCCTATGGGAATACAGCAATTTTAGCCCAGGCGATCGCTCAAGGTTTAATTGACAATGGCATTAATGTAGAGTCAATTAACTGCGAACTAACAGAACCAGCAGAAATCACGCGCATTATCGAAGCTTGCGACGGTTTTATTATTGGTTCTCCCACGCTTGGAGGTCATGCACCTACACAAATTCAAACGGCTTTGGGTATAGTTCTTTCTACAGCTGCAAAAACTAAGTTAGCTGGGGTCTTTGGTTCTTATGGTTGGAGTGGTGAAGCTGTTGATTTAATTGAAAATAAGCTCAAAGACGCTAACTATCGTTTAGGATTTGACACAATTCGCGTCCGCTTCACTCCAACATCAGAGATATTACAAGCCTGTCAGACAGCAGGCGCAAACTTTGCCCAAACCTTAAAGAAAACCAAGAAATTACGCACCACTCGCCAAGCCGTCACAGAAGCACAAATTGACCGCACTGAACAAGCTGTAGGGCGAATCATTGGTTCTTTGTGTGTTGTCACCACTCGCGACCAAGATCATCACAAAGGTATTTTAACTTCTTGGATCTCCCAAGCCACCTTTAATCCCCCAGGAATTATGCTGGCTATTGCCCAAGAGCAAAACGCCGATTTAATGCGTCATCCTGGCGATAAGTTTGTGCTGAATATCCTCAAAGAAGGTAAAAACGTCCGGCGTTATTTTTCTCGTCAAAGCACATTAGGTGATAATCCCTTTGCCCACCTAGAAACCAAAACAGCCGACAATGGTTGTTTAATTCTGACTGAAGCTTTAGCCTATCTGGAATGTACAGTCATCAATCAACTCGAATGTGGTGATAGATATTTGATTTATGCCGTAATCGATAAAGGGGAAGTGTTAGAAGGTGACGGGGTGACGGCCATAGAACATCGGAAATCAGGTAGTTATTTTTAGAGGGTAAATGCTGAGTAATGAGTAATAAGTAATGAGTAATGAGTGATGTTAGCGGTAGTGGGGCGTTTAACTGATGCTGAGTGAAGTTTTTCTTCCCCTGCTCCCTGCCCCCCTGCCTCCTCTGCCTCCTCTGCACCCTCAAAAAACTAAAAACCAGAAATGTAAAGATTTCCTTACCGTTTCTGGTTTTTTATTTGAAGTAATGGTAAATTGATATACAGATTTAACAAATTTTTAATGATTGGGTTGAGCGATCGCCTGTCGGTTGAGTGTAAATTTGCTCCTTAAAGCAATAGAGATTGCGATTAAGCAAGATGAAAGCTCGGCGATCGCTAAAAAAATTGATCTTATGATTCTGCGCTAGTGGTAGCTAAACGCTGTTCTTTGATGCTTTGCAGTTGCAACAACAGAGAGTCAACTTCTGCTTGCAAGCTCATAAATTTGACTTGTTGATCACCTTGATAACAAGTTTTGGTTAGTTCGCGGACTCGAACAGATTGAGTTTCACGTTCAGCAGTAGTAGATATACAAGTAGTCATCGCTATTTAAGTTCCACAACTCACACCTTCGGTAAGTAATATGATAAAGCAACTTTAAGCTTTGTTAAATGATTGTGTCATTTAAATCATTTACTCTAATATGTTACGGTCTGTATGATAAGTGACTGCGATAGTATGCCTTAAGTTCCAGAGTCCAGAGACTTCTAACTAAGAACGCATACTATGGTGTTGATGGCAAGGGGGCAGGGGTGCAGGGGAAGAAAAACTTCATTTACCACTCATTACTCATTACTCATTACTCATTACTCAGCACTCAGCACTCCGTTCACCCACCTTACAGTTAGAATAACTCCCAACTATCATAGGAAGCATCTTGTTGTTATTAATACACATATGAGACTTCCTATAATTCCCCTCACGTTGATCCTGGTTTTGGCTTCCCCCTCGCTAGCACAAGCACCAACACCCACAGCAGAAGAACAAATCACAGAAGCAATTATGCTGAATAATAATGCTGAGGGTGTGATTTATAAAGACTTTGTTGGGTTAAATGAACTACAAGCCGCCTTAACGCAATTCCAACAGGCGTTAGCTATGTTCAGAAAATATGGTGCAGCAGCTGGAGAAGCTAACGCCCTTGTTAACATCGGCTATGTATATTTTCGTCAAGGCGAATATCCTAAAGCACTGGAGTATTTTCAATCGTCTTTAGAGATTCACAGAAAAACCCGTGACAAACAAAATGAATGGATACCCCTTTCTTATATGGGTGAAATTTATGTCAATTTGGGGCAGAATGTTAAAGCTATAGAAACATACCAAAGTGCTTTAGCCATTATCAAGGAATTGAAAGCTACTAACTCTACAGACTCTAGTTATACTAGCAGTGAAAAAATTATCCTGGGTGATGTAGGTGCGGTTTATTTTCGCCTGGGACAATATGCTAAAGCCTTGGATTTTTATCAACAAAGTTTAGCTCTCCAAAAAGCCAGTAATGATAAAATTGGCAGTATTCAAACTCTTAATAATATTGGTGTTGTTCACGTTAATTTGGGTAACTATACTCAAGCTTTAGATGCCTATCAACAAGCTTTAAATAGTCTACAGGAATGCTGCTCTAATTATCTGGGTACACAAGCAGCAACTATGAATAATTTAGCGGGTGTTTATTTTAGTTTGGGGCAGTATCAAAAGTCTTTGGAACTAGCAGAGAAGTCAGCCAATATATATCAACGACTAGGTAGTACAAATTCTGAGGAACTAAATAAGCAAGATATTAAATTACTATACGATTATCTGGGTCAAAATTCTCAAGCCGTACAGCAATTTAGTAGTCGTGCTGTTGTAGGGGAGGCTTTTGGTAAAGACTCATTTCAGTTCCAAGGTAGGGCAGTAAATTTAAATAATATTGGGCAAATTTATGCTAATTTGGGTAAATATGAGCAAGCTTTAAAACTTTATCAACAAGCACTCAATATCTATAAGGAAAACAACTATCAACCAGGCGTAGCAGTCACACTGAATAATATAGCTAGGGTACAAAGTGAGCAAGGTAAATATCCCCAAGCCATTGAGTTAAATCAACAAGCCTTAACTATTTATAAACAAGTAGGCGATCGCACTGGTGAAGGTGTGACAATAAGTAATGTAGGACAAATCTATCAACAACAAAACCAACTCGCCAAAGCTGGGGAACTATATCAGCAAGCTTTAGCCATACATCGGGAAGTTAGTGATAAAGCCAGTGAAGCTACAACCCTGAAGTTTTTAGCTGATAGCCTATCTGCACAAAATCAACCACAGCTAGCCATTGCATTTTATAAACAATCAGTCAATTTAACAGAAGTAATTCGGCAAAATTTGCGTGTTTTACCCACTAATATTCAACAATCATATACAGAAACCGTTGCCGAAAGATATCGCCGTTTAGCTGATTTATTACTCAAACAAAATCGCCCCAGTGAAGCACAGCAAGTTTTGGATTTACTTAAAATCCAAGAAATGAATGACTTTATAGGAACTCAACGCAGTACACCCAAGAAAACAGCCGTAGTTAATAATGGACAACGGGGAACAAATACAGAAACACCCGCACCACAAAATCTACCATTAAAGCCACAAGAACAAGACATTACACAAAAATATAGCGCGATTCAAGATAAAGCGATCGCCTTGGGACAAGAACTCACAAATCTGCGTAAAATTCCCCAAAGTTCACGTACACCAGCACAGGAAAAACGTCTTACAGAATTAGTGAAATTAGAACAAACAATTGCAGCTGAGTTTAATAAATTTACCAAAAATCCGGCTGTAGTCGCCCTAGTACAGCAACTATCTGCAAATTCTGGGCAGGAAAACTTAAGCTTACGTCAACTCAACTCACTACGAGATAATTTACGTCAGTTAAATCAACAAGCGGTTTTATTATATCCCTTAGTTCTAGAAGACAGACTAGAGTTAGTTGTAGTAACTGCTGATTCACCCCCAATTCATCGTCCAGTCGCAGTCAAAGCCACAGAATTAAATCAGACAATTGCGGAATTTCGCCAAACGATAGTTGTACCTTACAAAGATAGTAAAACCCCAGCGAGTAAATTATATAATTGGCTAATTAAACCCATAGAAAATGACCTCAAACAAGCTAATGCTCAAGCAATTATCTATGCTCCAGATAGTAAACTCAGATATATACCGTTAGCAGCATTATATGATGGGAAAAACTGGCTAGTTGAAAAGTATATTGTGAATAATATCACTGCTGCTAGTTTGACAAAATTAAACAACAAAACCCCAGCCTCCTTACCCACACTAGCCGCAGCCTTTACCAAAGGTGATTATCAAGTAGCTGTTGGAGAAAGAAAAGAGGTATTGAGTGGGTTAGAATTTGCGAAAACTGAGGTCGAAAACTTAGCAAAAACAATCAAAGACACAAAGATTTTATTAGATAAAGAATTCAGCACTAAAGTAGTCATTCCCCAGATGAATGACTACAAAATTGTACATTTAGCTACACATGGAATGTTAGTTAGTGGTGATCCTGAAGATTCATTTATTCTTTTTGGTGATGGTGAACGCGTCACCCTCAAAGATATAGAAAATTGGTCTTTACCTAATGTCGATTTAGTAGTGTTAAGTGCTTGTCAAACTGGCTTAGGTAAACAATTAGGTAACGGACAAGAAATTCTCGGTTTAGGATATCAAATCCAGCTTACAGGTGCTAAAGCTTCTGTTGCTTCTCTTTGGGCTGTTTCCGATGGTGGAACACAAGCCTTAATGGATGCGTTTTACGCAAATTTAAAAACTGGAAAAATCACTAAATCTGAAGCTTTACGCAACGCACAACTGCAATTATTAACAGCAGCAAATAGCCAATTTCAACACCCCTATTATTGGGCTTCATTTATCTTAATTGGGAATGGGTTGTAATTTTAGGGGTGCAGGGTGATTAAGTAATGAGTAATGAGTAATGAGTAATGAATAAATACTCATTACTTATTAAGTAAAATTTAACTACAAAAGTCTTTTTTGCTCATGATTAATTATAACGCAAATATCAGTATTCAAGAAAGAACAGAAAAATTTGCAATAAGAGTTATCAAAGCTTATTCCGAGCTAAATAAAAGACCTTTTGACGACGCGGGTAAAATTTTGTCTCAACAATTTTTAAGAAGTGGGACATCAATAGGTGCAAACTGTTCAGAAGCTAAATATGCACAATCAAATAAAGACTTCATCAATAAGTATTCTATAGCTTTAAAAGAAGCTAATGAAACCCTTTATTGGATAAAAATAATGATAAAGTCTGAGTTGGTGTCCGAATTAAAATTTCAAAATCTGATAGAAGAGAACGAAAAAATTATTAAGATATTAACAACTTCAATCAACAAATTGAAAGACAAATAAAAAATAATCTACTCATTACTCATTACTCATTACTCATTACTCATTACTCTTACATCCCTAAAAAAGACAAAGGCTTTTTTACTGATGCTGTTAAATCTGCAAAAGTACCTTCTCCAATCAATCGTCCTTCATCAAGGACAATTATCCAATCTGCACGTTGCATGACATGGAGACGATGAGTAATCATAATTGTAGTTTTACCACTGCGATCGCTCAATAATTGCTCTAGTAATCTTGATTCACTAGATGGGTCAATAGAACCTGTAGATTCATCCATAATTAGAATAGGTGGATTACCAACAATTGCTCTCGCTATAGCTAATCTCTGACGCTGTCCACCAGAAAGATTAGCACCAAATTCACCCAAGACAGTTTGATATTTATCTGGTAGATAACTAATAAATTCGTCTGCACCTGTAATTTTACAAGCTTTAACTATCTCTTCAAAAGTAATTTCTGGGATACTTAAGCGAAAATTATCAACAATAGAACGACTCCAAAATTGTGCATCTTGAGGAACTAATACAACTTGCTGACGCAAATTTTCTAGAGCAATATCTGGCAAATTATAATCACCTATTCTAATATTACCAGACTGTAGAGTATAAAGCCCTGAAATCAACTTAGCTAAGGTACTTTTGCCACAACCAGATTGACCTACTATAGCAATTACTTTACCTCCAGGAATGGTGATAGAAAAGTCTTGTAATAAATCTACTCTACCTGCATAGTGAAACTTTAAATTAGTACAAACAATATCAGCATTAGCAGAAATTTTTACCCAAGATTTTTGTTCATTACCTTGGCTTTCAGGCGTTGTATCAATAACATCTTCTAAACGCTGCAATGAAGTTTTCGCTTGGACAATCGCATTAGAAAAGCCAATTAACGCACCAATAAAGCTCAGGAAATTTCCATTCATACTATTGAATGCTAATAATTGCCCAAAAGTTATTTCTCGTGTAATGGCTAAACTACTACCAAACCACAATAAAATTACGCTACTCGTTGCTAATACTAGACTCGAAAAGACATTATTAATTGTGGAAATTTGTATAGTTTTCAATGCCAAATTTGCTAGTTTACCAAATTGTTCTTGCAACTCTTCCCATAACTGGGGAGCTATAGTTGCACTCTTGAGAGTAATAGCACTTTTAAAAGTTTCAACTAAAATTCCTTGATTTTCAGCTTCTAAAACTAATAAAGAACGAGTTTTTTGTTGCAGAAGTGGTAAAAAAATCACAGTTGACACTGACATTAAGATGGCAAATATTAATGCCATAATTGTCAATTTACCACTGTAAAAAAACATAAAAACTAGAGATACTACAGCAATAAATAGTTGACTGGGTAATCCAATCACTGATTGAGAAACTAACTGATTAATTTCTTGGATATCCCGCAAACGACTAATAACTTCACCACTACGATGCGACTCATAATATATCAGTGGTAACTGAAGAATTTGCTTCCCAAACTCCAGCACTAATCCTAGTTGCAATTTTTGAGAAAAGTGGGTAATTAAATTTGATTGTACTAGTCTGACAATACTACTCATCAAATTCATGACAACAGCAGCAATCATCACTGTTGTTAATAATTGATTATCTCCACGTACTAACACTTCATCAGTGAGTAACTGTAATAAAAAAGGATAAATTAAGGATAGCAATCCCAAAAAAATGTTAAGTAAAAAAGCTTCTGTCAGAATAGCGCGATTATTCCATACAGGCTGCAAAAAACGCTGAAACTTACTTAAATTCTCATGGGGTTGACTAAAAAAGCGGATATTATCCGGCTCAAGTAAAAGCATGAGGCGATTTCCCCAACCCGCTAATAATTCATCTTTGGTGAGATAACGCACCCCAACAGCCGGATCAGCTATAATAAACCACTTTCCTTTTTTGCCATATAAAACTACCCAATGATTACCTTGCCAATGAATAATCGCTGGTAAAGATAGCTGATGTAGTTGTTCTAAAATTTCTATGGCAACTCTTACACCCCTAGCATTAAATCCTAAAACTTCCGAACCTCGTTTTAGCCCTAATAAAGAAGTACCCAGTTGTCCTGTACCTACAGCCTCACGAACACGGCTCATACTCAGTATACGCCCGTAGTGCTTGGCTACTGTAGCCAGACAAGCTGCTCCACAATCTTCTTCGCTGAACTGACGAACGAGTTGATAAGCCATAACACTGTCTGAAAATAGGGAGTAGGGAGGATGTATACACAACACTTTTCGTGTTTGTTGCTGAGATTTTCTCATGAAAAGCAGCAATGATGGTGAGTGAGTGCTGAGTAATGACTAGTGAGTAGTGAGTGCTGAGTAAAAATATTAGTCGCTTTTTTATGTTTGGCTATGAAAAGTCTTACCTGTGCTTTTCTGTTTCCTGTTCCCGGTTCCCTCTTCCTTGTTACCTTCCTACGCCAGTAAATTATCTATAAATACTGATAGACAATTCTACTTTCTGATGAGCGTAATTATATCTTGGGTATGGTTTTAAACCTCACTGAGACTTGTTAGGGTTGCTAATGAAATAATCACAACCGCAATCATTATGACTTTTACACAAACTGGTGATCCAACTATTCGCCAACATATTCAAGCATGGCGACAATTAGATACAGACGAACAGTTGGCTTTATTCTGGTTTATCTACACAGAAATGGGTGAATCGGTTACACCAGCAGCACCTAATGCTAGCACTGCTTCTCCAGAAATTGCTGAAGGTTTATTTAATCAAGTTCTAGAATTAAGCCATGAAGAACAATTGCAGTTACAACGCGATTTAATCAACCGTGTAGATAATCGACTCAGTCGTCAATACGGCTCATTGAGTGATACAACCAAACTACTATTTTGGTATCGTTTAGCTCAAGGTATGGACGATAATACTATTGTGCCGATGCCTGGTGATTATGAACTTTCTGATGAAGCAGAAGAGCTTTTAGATGGAATCAAAACGTTGTCATTTGAAAAGCAAATTACACTTTTCCGTGACTATGTTTCCCCAATGGGTGCTGAACCAAAACCTGGTGCTGAGATTTAACAAAAAAGTTTCAACTTGGTATTTTTTCTCTGACTCATTAAAGTATAAAAATCTAATTTGGTTTGGAGAAAAAATATAAGTATATGTAGGGTGTGTTACGCTGTTGCTAACACACCTACTATCAATCCCCTGGGAGCGTTACGGCTTACTCCTAACACACCCTAGCTATATACTTATCTGTTTAAAAATCGAATAGTAATCCTATAGTTGAAGGATGCAGTAATTTACTGTGTCTAGGTTTCCGACTTTTTTGATAAGTCGGGTATCTTGTTTGTTTAGGGACGGAGATAAAGGTTTAAAAGTTAGACAATTTTATACTTACTTTTGTGTAATTTATTTTTTATAAATGAACAAGAGAATAATTTTTAAATATCTACTTTTGTTATTTTTGAATTTCTGATAGGTTAGATGCACCCAAAGCTCGTAACGCCCTTTGCCTTGTATTTTTGAATATAAATTAAATTTGAAAATAAAACCTCTACCTTTTGACTGGTTTAAATTTATTTTTTTGTGTGATTACGTCTGCCTTTTTATAGTGTTTTAGACATAGATATTTTTTTAACTTAAACGAAGTGAATACAATCATTTGGCGAATTTATTTTGGCGTTGACTTTTTTACTTGGTGAATAAAATTAAAAATAAATTGAATCCGTAAAAAATTACATTCACCTTAGTAACAAATAGATGATAATCTTTTAGGAGGGCTTTATGACTTCTACCAATGTTAATCCTGTAGAACAAGCCGCAGCGAATTTCCAGCAATTAGATATAGACGATCGCCTAGTAGTATTGGGTGCATTGTTTGAGCAAGTTAGTGATACAATCTCCACCAGTGATATAGATAAATTACCCACACAAAAAGCTGCGGAATTAGTAGCCCAAATTCAGCAAGTTTCCCCAGAAGAACAGATTTTTGCTTTGCGTGATTTGCTACCAGCTACTAGGAATGATCAAGATGAAACCATATTAGATCCCCATCCGAGTAAAGCGATGGTAGAACTAGCCCAAGGTGGCACAACAATTCCCACAGGCGAATATGGCGCACTCAAAGCCGAAGAGAAATTAGCTTTTTGGTATTACTTAGGACAACGATTAGGCAGCACCGTTATCGACATCCCAGACGACTACATCCCCTCAGACCAAGCTACAGAAGTTTTAAGCAATCTGCAATCATTAGACACGGATGATTTAGTCTCTTTCTTGAAACAAGTGCTGCAAACTCAAGTCTAAACATAAAGAATTTCAGTGTTGCTGAAGACGGGGAAATTAGGTACTTTACCTTGTTTCCCCTTTTTTTTGGGCATAGAAGAGGAATTGGTGCAGGGCGCAGGGTGCAAGGGGGAGAAAAATTTCCCCATTTCTCCCTGCCCCCCTGCCCCCCTGCCCCCCTGCCTTCTTTCTTCTCCCATTCCCTATTGCCCAATCTTTTGATATCTACCCAGGGCAATTAAGGGGAAATATTGTTGGTAATAGTGGTATTTGAGATAAAAGTGACAAGGGAAGCCTGTACCTGTGAAGTCTGCTTCAAACCAGCTACCATCAGATTTTTGAGTGGATACTAGATAATTAATTCCTTTTTCTAGAGATTCACGGGTAAATTTACCGGTGGCTTCTCCGGCTGCTATTAAACCAATGATTGCCCAAGCTGTTTGGGAGGCAGTGCTGCGTCCTTTGCCTTTGAGACTAGGATCATTGTAACTTTGGCAGGTTTCACCCCAACCGCCATCAGGGTTTTGACAGCTAACTAACCAAGCTGCACCACGTTCGATTTGACGTTGATATTTTGTAGGTGAAATTGCAGCTAATGCTGAAAGTACACCACTTGTCCCATAGATGTAATTTACACCCCAACGCCCAAACCAACAACCTTCTGCTTCTTGTTCGTTTAATAAATAATTTAACGCCCGTTCTAGGTTGTGGGGTGCAATGGATAAATTGCATAAACCCAGCATTTCTAAAACTCTAGCGGTGACATCGGCTGTATTGGGGTCAATCATTGCTTTCAAATCACCATAGGGTATGGCATTGAGCCAATCTTGGTCATTGTCAATATCAAAAGCTGCCCAACCACCAGGTTTACACTGCATTGACTCTACCCACTTCAAGGCGCGATCGCAAGCCATCTGTTTTAATTGTTCATTAGGTAGCTTGGCGGCGTGCAGTGCCATAACTACTACAGCTGTATCATCTACATCGGGATAAAATCGATTGTCAAACTCAAACGCCCAAGCACCCGGTTTCCCTTGGCGATTTTTCACCATCCAATCACCATAGTCAAGGATTTGCTTTTGTAATAACCATTCTCCTGCTTTAGCGATCGCTGGATGATCTGGGGCAATACCAGAATCTATAAATGCGCGTATTACCCAAGCTGTATCCCAAACTGGAGAAACACAAGGCTGGACACAGTAACTATCTTCTGTCTCAATGGCAAAGTTATCGATGGCTTGTAAACCCCGTTCCACAATGGGATCATTGACATGATAATTTAGACACCGCAAAGCCAACATAGAGTTAAGCATAGCGGGAATAATTCCCCCCCAGTCTCCTGTTGCTTCTTGGCGTTCTAAAATCCATTGTTCTGCGGCTTTAATACCTTCTTCGCGGAAAGGAATAAAATTAAAACTTTCGGCTAATTTAAATCCCGCATCGAGGGTAAGAAATAAATCTGTCCAGTCATTATTGCGGGGTAACTCCCACTGGACATTTTCTACACCTTCGGCGTATAACTCATCAAGATTGATGCTGGGATTAGTCACAAAAACCGGTTTTTGGTCAAAGACAATTAACAACGGCACAGTGCTAGAACGCGCCCAACTTGACATTTCATAGATATTCACCGGAAATTCTTTTGGTAATAGCATCACCCAAGCCGGTAGAGAAGGCAAACCACGCCAGTCATAACAACCCACCAAAGCCAAGTGAAATTTAGTAAAGATGCGAGTTTTACTAATACCGCCCCGTTGGAGAATAAAATCTCGCGCCCGCATCATATCAGGGTCACTAGCTGGCACACCCAGCAACCGTAACGCCATATACGCCTCAACAGACGTACTCAATTCACCACCATCATCATAAAATAATTCCCAGCCTCCGTGCTGCCGTTGCTGAGAACGCAGATATGCTTCTATTTTATGCAGAGGTCTAGTTTGATCAGTTCCCCAAATTTTATGGAGTAAAACCACCTCAGCCGTGATAGTAACATTAGACTCCAACTCAGCCCACCAGTAACCAGCCGGATTTTGCAGTGATAGCAAATATTGTTGACTAGCTGCGATCGCTTCTGCAAGTTGATTGACTTGTACCCTGTCTTGTGTCTGCATTAAATACTACTCAATATTTTCGCAATGAATACGGCAGTACGGAGAAAAAATTTTTCCCGCATTTAGCAAATATTGTATTGTGTTTGAGGGATTTATTGGGAATAAGTGGTGAGTGCCGTTAGCGGTAGCGCGGCGTTTAGCCGGTGCTGGCTAATGACTAATGACTACTGACTAATGACTGTTGACTAGGAGCAATATGGGTGCATTTATCTTGGGAATCACATTACTATCTTTATTGATTTGGTTGGGGTTGTTGACTTTGCGGGGGCAGTTTTGGCGAGTAGATCCGCAATTAGAAGCGGTTGAGCCTGTGTTAACATCTTTACCTAAAGTGTGTGTAGTTGTTCCGGCGCGTAATGAGGCGGAATTGTTACCGATTACACTGCGATCGCTTTTACTTCAAGATTACCCTGGGGAGTTTCATGTCTTTCTCGTAGATGATCATAGTACAGATGGGACGGCTGCTTTTGCTGAAGGGGTTGCCCATGCTGTTGACAAGGCGCAACAGTTACATATTATTTCTAGTGCATCTTTACCCCCTGGCTGGTCTGGTAAACTTTGGGCGGTAGAACAAGGAATTCAAAACGGTACAAAATTAGCACCAGATTATTTTTTCCTCACTGACGCAGATATTGAACATGATGTCAATAATCTGCGGCGATTAGTTGCCCAGGCTGAACAAGAAGATTTAGATTTAGCTTCCATTATGGTGAAGCTAAGATGTCAAAGCTTTTGGGAAAAATTATTAATTCCCGCATTTGTTTTCTTCTTTCAAAAACTCTATCCCTTTCGTTGGGTAAATAATCCTAAAAATAAAACGGCGGCGGCTGCTGGCGGTTCTATTTTGATTCGCGCTTCAGCATTAGAGAGAATCGGCGGTATTTCAGCTATCCGTCAAGCTTTAATTGATGACTGCGCCTTAGCACAAGCTGTAAAGGGGACTGGGGACTGGGAAAGAGGGAAAAATACTCCCTCATCTTTCCCAACTCCTTCTAGAAAAATTTGGCTGGGTTTGAGTTCTTTAACTCGCAGTCTGCGTCCTTATCCATCTTTGCAAACAATTTGGGATATGGTGGCGCGGACTGCATATACTCAATTAAATTATTCTCCCTGGTTACTGTTGGGAACTGTAGTGGCGATGACGTTGATTTATTTAGTTCCGCCTCTGGGTTTACTTATAGGTGCATTGCTGGGAAATCAATTTATTGCACTTACTGGTTTAATTACATGGTTGTTGATGACTTTGGCTTATTTTCCAACAGTGCGTTTTTACCGATGTTCATTTATATTTGCTTTTAGTTTACCTGCGATCGCTTTTCTTTACACCTTAATGACGATAGATTCTGCATTACGTCATTGGCAAGGACGCGGCGGCGCATGGAAAGGCAGAGTTTATCCAAGTTAACCCAAACAGAATATTAGGTGGCGGGCGCAGTTACAGTTTGGCGTATACAGCTTGCGCGTAATACGCAAACGTTAAATTAGTAGTAGCGTGGCAAGGCTAAAATGTTGCATGAAAACATCGGTTTTATCCGCGTTTATCGGCGTTTATTTGCGTTTAAATTTTTCCAATTTAATGCACTATTTTAGTCCGGTCACGCCACTACTTCTAATTTTTTGTCAACAATGACATACAAGTTTTATCATTTGTTGTTAAGTTGCAAGTGTCTAAGCTGAAAAATTCACAAGCTCTCTATAGTAAGATATGTAACCCAATTCGTTTAACTTATTTAATACCTTATTAGCACTTTCAGCTACACTCTCTTGAACAGTGTCACATTCAACATCTGGATGAAGCGGAACTTCATAAGGATCATCAATGCCTGTAAACTGCTGAATTTTACCCAACCTGGCTTGTTGATATAAACCTTTAACATCTCGTTGTTCACATACTGCTAAAGGTGCATTGACATAAACCTCAATAAAATTGCCAATTAAATTACGCATTTCATCCCGCATCTGATAATATGGTGCGATCACTGGTACTAATACAACTACATCATTTCTAGTGAGTAAGTGCGCGACGAAACTAATACGACGGATATTTTCTTGTCTGTCTTCTTTGCTAAAGCCTAAACCTTTAGTTAAATGTTGACGGACTTGATCACCATCTAACACTTCAACTTTACGTCCAATCATTCTTAATTCTTTTTCCACAACTTGACAAATAGTAGATTTACCCGCACCACTTAAACCGGTCAATAAAACGGTTACACCAAGATTTTTACTCATAGTTTTTTGTCCCGTCAAATTAAATGAGTTTATTGATCAAGCATGGAAGATAGTTTTGCCTAGATATCTATGAAATATTAATGTAAAATTAATTTTTATTTAAATAAGTATAATTACTAACTGACAACATCTTTACCTTGTGGAATAAAACCGATTGTTACGAAACTCAATGAATTAACCGTATAATTACTGTGAGTATCAATTTATTAATTAGCTAGTGTTTTGCTTAAAAATAAGGCTATACAAGCAAAAAATAGAGATACTCATCTAAATTAACCCAAAAATTCAAGTTTTGTCTTGTTTGGCAACAACGAAACTTAAATATCCATATCTTTGATTGTGCGGTGGCACCACAATTATGTAATTGCTCCCCGCACTAATATCACCGTACTATCTACACCAGAGGCGATCGCTTCTGGTATATTTCCTTGAATAGCCTGTTGTAGTAAGCCTTCGCGGGAAGCACCCAACACCACCACATCAAAGCCTTGGTTTTCTACTAAGTCAATTACACCCTCAGCCACAGAATTAGCTTGTACGGGAGTTGCGACGACTGTACTCGCTAATTGACGGCGACGCATCAATTGACGCAAGGCTTGTTCTATCACCGTCATATCTGGCTGAAATTCCAGGGGTTTAAACACCCGTGTTAAACAAATTTGGGGATGATCTCCCAGCGTAACTAAAGCTGGTAACAGTTTAATTGCTAATCTTGCATTCGGCCCCCCAGCCATAGGCACCAACCAACGGTTGAAGGAGTGCTGAGTATTGACTGTTGACTGTTGACTGCTACCTAATTTAACTAGCACTACGTCACAGGTGGCTTGGCGGATGATGGTATCTACGACGTTGCCAAAAATTCGTCCTGGGGTGGAGGTGTTACCTTTCCAACCCATCAAAATTAGGTCTATATGGCTTTCATTGATGCTTTCTAGGATAGCTTGGGCGGTGTCGTGGGCAACGCGAATCTGAGTATGTAGGGGAATGTGCCATTTTTTTGCTAAAACTTCCGCTTGTCTGAGGAGACGGCGACTTTTTGTAGTTCTGACTGGTGTTTCGGCGGGGGAACTGTGGCGCGATACTAAAATCACCTGGACGCATTCTATTTCATAGTGGCGATCGCGGGCAATGGCAGCAGCCATTTCTAATAATGTCTCGGCGGTTTCGGGGTTGGCGACGGGGACTAATAATCTACCTCTGCCAACACTAGGCGATCGCGTTTGGTAAACTACATAGGAAGGTTCCGGTTGTGGCCCTGGAATTGCGGTTTTCCCGTTCAATTGATCTGCTTCGGCGCGGATAATGTCTGCACGGGTAATAATCCCAATTAGTTTTTTCCCCTCTACTACAGGTAAGCGGCTGAGTTGATATCTATCTAGTAAATACAACACATTACTCAAGTTATGCACAGGTGTCACCGTCATGGGATTGGCGGTCATAATCTCTCGTAAAGTTGTATCCTTTTGTAAGTGACGATTTTGAATTTTAGTTAAATCTGATTGGGTGACAATTCCCACTAGTTTACTATTCTCCACAACCGGAAACCCGCGATGATGGGAAGTAGAAAAGGCTTGTGTGACTTCTTCTAAAGTCATGTCTGCATCTAGGGTTTCTACCCGTTGTTGCATTACATCCTTGGCGGTTAACTGGTTTAAAATGCCTTCGACGGAAACTTTTTTAGTTAAGGTAATACCATTCAATTGCAACAGCTTTTCATACAGCGAACCAGGAAATACTTTATCAGCTACTAAATAAGCCGTGACTACCACAATCATTAAAGGTAGCACTAAATTAAAATCCGTGGTCATTTCAAAGACAATCACAATAGCAGTGATGGGGACTTTAGAAACTGCACTAAAAAATCCCCCCATCCCAGCTAAAGCATAGGTAATGGGAGAAGCTTGATCAACAACTTGGAAGCTCAACACCCCTACCATGTGACCCAAAACTGAACCTAAAATCAGACTCGGTGCAAATAATCCTCCCGGCGCGCCCGAACCAAAGGCGATTAAGGTGAGAATAAACTGAGAGATAAAAGCGATCGCGGCTACGGTAGGCTGTAATTCACCTGTAATAATATATTCTCGTAATCCCGTATTATCCCTAAAAGATGCTGGCAATAAAGAAACAATAATTCCTGAAATTAAGCCAGCTAAAGCCATCCTCAAGGGTAAGCTAATATGCAACCGACGATATAATTTAATACTTAAAATCAAGCCTTGATTAAATAATGCCCCCAGTATCCCTGCTAAAACACCCAACAACAAGAAAAAGGGAATTTCTGTAAAGTAAAATTTACTGGAATAGTGCATTAATTGGATACTTAAATCAAAACTGCCACCACCCAGCAATCGCGACATCACCCCACCAATAAACGCCGCGATAATTGCAGTTCCTAAAGTTAAACCTGATAAATCTTGCAGTAATTCCTCAATAATAAATAGTACCCCAGCAATCGGAGCATTAAACGCCGCCGCCAAACCAGCCCCCGCACCGGCTGCTATCATTTGTCGCCGATGATCAGGCGAAGTCGGAACTAAATGACTCATCCCCGCCGCTAAACCAGCACCCACTTGCACCGTCGGCCCTTGTCTTCCTAAAGTCATTCCCGAACCTAAGACAATAATGGCAGTGAATAGCTTAATTAAAGCTACCCGCCAAGATAATTTCGTCGGGACATTAGCCAAAGTCGCCTTGACTTGAGGGATACCACTACCCGCCGCCTGTGGTGCTAACCTTTCTACCAGCCAGCCAGCTAAAAACCCAAAACTCACCCCGACTAGAGGTAAAGCCACCCATGCCGGTAAAATATGGGAACTCTGAACCCGAAATGCACCCAAAGAACCCGAACCCACCTTTAAGATAACTGCCGAGAAAGCAGCCACCACCCCAATAATACAAGCTTCTGCGATCGCTAACCCTTTTCTTGGCTGCAACCACCTACGAAAGTCCATAAGTTAGTTGTTAGTTATTAGTCATTAGTCATTAGTCAACAGTCATTACTCATTACTCATTACTCATTACTTATTACTTATTACTTATTACTCATTACTTATTACTCAGCACCGGCTAAACGCCCCGCTACCGCTAACAGCACTCATCACTCACTAATTCCTCCCCGTTGTCGATAGTCCTTCTACTATCAAAGATGGAGTGTAACAAGAGCCATTCCAATCAGTATCACTACCTAATTCTATTTGTTTGAGAGCCGTATAGATATTACCTGCTACCATCGTATCTTTTATACGTCCGATAACTTCTCCTTTGCGGACGCGATAACCTAGTTCGATGTTGATGGAAAAGTCGCCGGAAATACCGCCACCACCACCTAACATTTGATCTACGATTAAACCGTCATCGATATTTTGAATTAACTCTTGTAATGATGCTGTACCAGGTTTGATCAGAAAATTAAATAACCCAGGGGTAGGATAACTGCTTAAACTAGGACGGACAGCGTTCCCAGTTGTATCAGTACCTAGTTTCTTTCCGGTGGTGCGATCGCAATAATAATTTTGTAAGATGCCACTTTCGACAAATACTAAAGGATTGGTGGGTGTACCTTCATCATCAAAAGGACAGCTATAAGGGCCTGCTGAGGGGTCTTGATACAAAGTTAGACTAGAAGCAATTACCTGTTGACCAATACGTTCTGCCCAAGGAGAAGCTGATTCTAGCACTCGTTTACCATTTAACGCCGCTTGGGCAGTTCCCCATAACATATCAGCCGCTTTCGATGTGAACAACACCGGGACGCGTCCATGAGGAGACGAAACATTTTCCTTTGCCCACGTCAATCTTTGTAAAATTTGCTGGGCTAATTTTTCTGGTTCTAAAATGTCGCGCTGGGTTTGACCATCGGAAACACTCAAAAAATCATCCCCTCTTACCCATTCAGCCGACATATAGCAACTTAATGTTGTATCAGTATAATATGCGTCTAAACCTCTACTGTTGACAATTCTTGTTACTTCTAAATCACATTCCCAATCACTATTACAGACCACGTCTGGATAAGCATCGCGGATGATGGCGATCGCTTCTTTTCCCCAACCCACTAAAACTTCTACAGGTACAGCTGTCCCTAAATTGGGATAAACTTCCTGAGAATCGTTGACTAACTCCAAGACTTCTGGCTGGTTAAGTTTGCTCAAAGCGATCGCCCTTTCTACCATTGCTTGTGGTTCTACAGAACCATAAGCTACCGTGAGTCCTGGACGGCCATTGCGCCATAATCGCAGTGCTGTACCTTCAGATTGACTGGTTTCTAGTTGTTTGAGTCGGTTAGCCTCAAAAAACACCGGACGAGATAGCGATCGCGACTGATACACCTCAGCTGCTTCTGCGCCCGATTTGATAGCTAACTCCAGTAGCCGTTCTGCTAGTGTATCCTGTAACAAATTTTCAGAACCCATGACTCTCGGTAAATGATGGATTTTGGATTTTGAACCGCCACTCAACGCAGATCATTATCCCAAATCATTAGCAATTATCCGCGTAAATTAGCATTTGATAAATTCGCAATGCAGACGGACGCAGATAATTATCCCAAATGATTGGTATCTCTTCGCATTTATTAGATTGGGAATCGGGAATCGGGAATTGGGAATTGGGAATTGGGAATCAGGAATCGGTAAATACAGTCACAAGAAAGATGAGAACAGATTTAACCCCAATGCCCCATGCCCAATGCCCCATGCCCCATTTAAGGCAAACTAATCTCCTGTAATAGCCAAAATCCTGCGAAAGCTTCGGCTTGCGGATCAGATTGTACGCCTAGAAAATGTACACCATTAGCTTTTTGCTTGGCAGCTTCAAAACCCTTGGCTTCAGCTAAGGTGGTGGGATTTTTGATATTGGCTAAAATCCAACTTTCTGTAGAACCAGTTTCTAAAACTAACTTCGTTCCTTGTTTCTCATCAATCCGCAAAAATGCCAACTCCAAACCCGACATCCAGCCAGCTAAAGGTAAAGCCCTAGGTGAGAAAATCAAAATACCAGGGATGCGGGTTTCGGGGGCTAGTTGTGCCAAATCTAGGGGAAAAGCTTCACTAAAGCCGATTTCCCATTCTGGCATCTCCGCCAACTCTCCAGCCGATAAGGAGACAAATATCCATTGTTGTCCTTCTAGGGCATCAGGTAATCTCTGGGGTAAAGGACTATCTAACCTGACTGAAGGATTTGTCCCCCCTTGATAGCCTGCTTCTTGGGGATAAACCTCAGTCATACGCTGTTGCAGCCATTGGTTAAGTACCAAAGTCTTGCGACTAGGTAGGGAAGGAATCCCCAAATCTTCGCAAGCTTTAGTAATCATATTGTTCATTTGGCGGCGGAAAAAGCGAATTTTGATTGGTGCTTCCCCAGCTTTATCGATAGCTTCCTGTAATGCTGTCCTTAACCAGACTGAGTTTACCTGTGTACTAGGACAATACTTTGCATAACGGAATAGAGAATCTAAGTTTGTGCGAATATCTAAAGGACTTTCACAGACTAAGACTTCCCAAATTTTTTTCTGATTTTCGTCCAAAATCGGACGGGAGTAAAAATCTATTTCCCAAATACTGCCCATGTTTTGCCGTAAAAATCTGGCGAGTTTATATTTTGCTTATATTCTCACTCTACCAAGGATGGTCAATAGTTATTAGTCATTAGTCATTAGTCATTAGTCATTAGTCACTACTCAGCACGGGCTAAACGCCCCGCTTCCGCTAACAGCACTCATTAACTCCCCATGCCCTTAATCCCTCGCCTCATAATACCTACACCCTTTACAGGGGCCGTGAGGGTTGACTGCACAACGGAGATAACCACAACGGGCATTGAATTTACAACTAATGTCACCAATGAGGAAGCCTACTCCTTCTAGGTAATAGCGATCGCCCTCTACTGGTCTAAGACTTTGTTGTATCCTAGCTCTAGAAGCGTTAATGGCGGCTTGGCGCAACCGTAAACGTATCCGCCAATGGGTTTTACGAATTACCCATAGCGAAAACAGGGAAGGTAACAAACCAATAGTAATTAGTAAAAGTGTCCTAAACACTTCTCTTGTCCTCTTAAGATACGTCGAGCGATTTGCTTCCTCCGTCTTTGTTCAAATTATTATCTCTTATCTTCTGTTAATCAAGCGACCGAACCCTTCAGTCAGGGAACAGGGAACTAATTCGCAATTCGCAATTCGCAATTCGCAATGGACTAACGTCCCGCTACGCTAACGCAATGGACTAACGTCCCGCTACGCTAACGCAATGGACTAACGTCCCGCTACGCTAACGCAATGGACTAACGTCCCGCTACGCTAACGCAATGGACTTCGTCCCGCTACGCTAACGCAATTTGCAATCCCCAGTCCCCAGTCCCCAGTCCCCTATCCCCTACTTCCTCCGACGCTGCTTGCCTAATTTTTTCCTATGGGCGCGTTGACGCAGCTGTTGTGCCAGGAGTGCTGCTTCTCTTTCGGCTTTGAATAAATCAATTTTTCTGGTTGTGAGCAGAAAGGAATAATCTGGCTTTTGTCTTACCCAGGGAATACTTACAGATGAATACTGGCAAATACTTTGATATGACTGCTGGCTACTTGCTGTCGAGTAATTGATTTGACTATTGATTTGACTGTTGATATTGCTAGCGATCGCTTTTAATTCTAATATTTTGGCTTCTAATTCTGCTGCTATCTGATTAATGTTCTGCACCAGTGTATTTAATCTCTCCCAGGTGCTAATTGTGTCTTGTGGTGGCTGTAATGGCACTATGGCAGTATTTAAGTTTGCTGGTAATAGTGCTAATGGTAGTGAAATAGGCTGTTTGTTGCTGGCTACAGTTTTTTTCATTGTTGTTCGCAATGTTACTAGGCTTTTTAGGCATTTTAACAGCTTTTTAGTACAATTGTACTAAAAATAAAAATACAGTAGCCAAATATGAGATAGATCCCCAACTTCTTTGATAAAGTCGGGGATCTTGTTTCTCACGAATGAGTGATTTAGGACTGTGATATCAAGTTCAAATCCGGTACAAGATAACACGGAGGAAAACTACAGTACAAAAGTTTCAATTAAACAACAACTATTAACAATGATGCTTTTAATTGCTAATTGCGGTCAGGATTTCTGCGGACAGCTATAATTTCTCTACGACGCACAACTAAATGACGGTATTCACAAGCATTAAACCTTGTGGTTAACTCATCATTGCTTTCTAAATCACGACCTTCAGAATAAATTACTTTGATTCTGTAATTGCATTCATCTCTCCGACGAGAAAGCAATACTCTAGAATCGCTACCTGCTTCAAGGGGTGAGTCTAAGCGATTACGACTCCATTCTTGTCGCTCACGATTCCAGACATATAATCCTGTTATGGAGCTTCTGCGACTGTGGTTGTGGAGTATGATTCTTGTAACAGTATCTCCAGGATAGTCTTCATTATATTGAGCTTGTGCTGCTTGGTTGTAAATCAAGCTGATGGGAACTGTACAAAGGACTCCTAAAAATCCAGCAATAACCGACTGAAGTGTAGTTTTCATACCAGTTTCTCCTCAAGAAACTGCCGAACTTTGGAAGTATTTAATATCTCTTCAAAATTTGCTTGACCGAAAAGTTATTTACTGACTTCCATTGACTTTATTAAATACCAAAAACCAGAGAAAATCAGTGATTATTGCTAGGTTTTGATAAATCAATAAGTCTCTTTACTATTTAATCAGCATATGTGTTAATCTCCAAATACAAACAACACTTACTTATGTAAAAGTGTGTGCATCTTTACCCATAAATAGTATATGAGTTTTTAGATACAAAACTTCACGTAAAACACCTAACGTAAAAGAATTACATTTTCCCGACTGCGGTTTTCTCCAAAAGATTGATGACTGTAGCAATTAATTTATCGGATTCAATCGGCTTGAATAAATGTTGCTGAAATCCCAGGGGAATAGATGGAGGAGATGCGGCTTCAGGAGAACAAGCTGTGAGGGCGATCGCTGGAATATTACCGCCTTGGTGTGCTTCTAGGTTGCGTAATCTGTGAATGAAACTATAACCATCTGAGTCTGACATTGCTAAATCAGTGATTAAAATGTCAGGTTGTGATTCTTCTAGTATTGCTAACGCTGCTTCTGTGGAGTTGGCAGCATGCGCGATCGCGCCGGATTCTTCTAATAAGCAAACTAATAAATTACAGGTATCAATTTCATCATCGACGATTAAGACTTTGACTCCTTGGAGGGGTGTGGAACTTTGCCAAAAATTTACTTCCTGTGGTTGATTGACATTCTCTTGATTTGCACCGATCAAAGGTAGTTGGACTGTAAAGATTGCACCTTGTCCTTCTCCTGGACTATCGGCGGTAATTATACCACCATGCAATTCTACTAAATGCCTGACAATGGCTAATCCTAAACCCAGTCCACTGTGCGATCGCGTGGTGGTACTATCGGCTTGACGGAAACGTTCAAAGACTTTCGGCAGAAATTCTGGAGTAATCCCAATTCCTGTATCAATAACTTGAATTTGAGCGTAAACAGAAGATTTAGGAATACCCACAGGAATAGAAGCCGAAATTTTCTGATTTTCTTGTTCAGTCCTTTCCAGTTCAATACCTGTTAAATGGACTTCTACCTTACCACCTTGGGGTGTAAATTTAATGGCGTTGGTGAGCAGATTCCAGACAATCTGCTGTAATCGTGATGGATCACCACACACTGAACCCAAGTTCATATTCAAGAAAGTGTGTAATTCAATATCTTTAGTATCTGCTAAGGGGCGCACTACCTCTAAAGCGGCTTCAATGACTGACACAGGATTCACTGCACATAAATTGAGGCGCAGTTGACCACGAATAATCCGCGATACATCTAAAATATCTTCAATTAGCTGTACTTGAGTATTGGCATTGCGTTCAATTGCTTCTAGGGCGCGGGCTGTGGCTGTTGCGTCTAGCTTTTTAGCGCGGAGGATTTTCGACCAGCCTAACATGGCGGTGAGGGGTGTTCGCAGTTCGTGGGATAATACCGCTAAAAATTCATCCTTCATGCGATTGGTAGCTTCTGCTTCTTGTCTTGCGGTTTGTTCCCGAATTACTTGAGCGCGGATTTCTTCGGCTTGTTTACGGGCGGTAATATCTTCTAAAGTCCCTACATAGCCCAATAATTCCCCTTGATTAGAAAGCATAGGAGAGGAGCGCACCTGCACCCATCGCAGGCTACCATCATGGGTATAAAACTGAAATTCTTCTGAATAGTCGCCACCTTGTTGAATATAAGCATTCCAACTGGCGACGGCTCTGGCTCTATCTTCTAGGTGAACTGAATCGATCCATTTTGTATGTAAGGTATCTACCGCACTCAAACCACAAATCGCCTGATAGCGGGGATTAGTATATTTACAGTGTCCTTCTGTATCTGTTTCAAAAATGCCTACAGGAGAACAGGTACTCAAACAACGGAATCTTTCCTCACTTTGGCGCAATTCTGCATTCATGGCTGTGAGTTGCGCTGCTTGACGTTGGACTGCTTGAGTTTTTTTAAATAATTCGACAAATACTGTCACTTTCGACAGTAAAATATGAGATTCTATCGGTTTCAGGAGATAATCTACAGCTCCTAAAGCATAACCTTTAAACAACATTTGTTCGTTGCTACTAAATGCTGTTAAAAAGATAATGGGAGTTTGACGCGATCGCCCCCGACTGCGAATCATTGTCGCGGTTTCAAAACCATCCATTCCCGGCATCTGCACATCTAATAAAATGACGGCAAAATCCTGATTTAGCAGGCATCTTAAAGCGTCCTCGCCGGTGGTAGCTCGCACTAGATTTGCGCCCAAACGTTCTAAAACCGCCTCTAGTGCGAGCAAATTTTCCAACTTATCATCTACTAGGAGGATGTTGACTTTGAGTTCGGGCTGCATGAGTTCAGTTCCCTGTGGAATAACAAATATTGACTAGTAAATCCGAAATTTCTGGTAGTTGTAAAATCCAATCTACTGCCAGATCAGCCATAGCTGCGGCAGGCATAATCGGACTTTCGGCCGTACTTGGTTCTTGTACGATGGTAATACCTCCTCGCGCCTTAATTTTTTTCAGTCCTTGTTTACCATCTTGATTTGCTCCTGTTAATATTAGACCAATCACGCGTCCCCCGTAGGTATCAGCTGCTGATTCAAACAATACATCTATTGATGGTCTAGCGTAAGACACAGGCTGATCTATCGACAGCGCAAAATAACCAGGTTCAACTAGCAAATGATAATCAGGTGGTGCTAAATACACTCTACCTGGGATGATTTCATCTTTATCTTCTACCTCTTGAATTGGTAATAATGTGTATGTTTGCAGTAATGCTTTGAGGGTAGCGTCTGATTCCTTATGACGATGCTGCACAATGGCGATCGCGGCAGGAAAATGAGGTGGTAAATTACCAAGAATTTTTTGCAAAGCTGATAATCCCCCCAACGAAGTCCCCACTACAACAATTTTAAAACACACTAGTTCAGCCTCCGGTAAAGTTTTTCACCTTTAGCTATTTCTTCATAGTATTGTTCATAAGGGGTAAATCTCAGTGATTCTTGTTTACCTAAACCCAAGATACCAAAATTACACAAACTATTATGAAATAGTGTATGCACTTGCTTTTGTAATATTTGATTAAAGTAGATTAAAACGTTGCGGCATATTATCACATTGAACTCATTGAAAGAACTATCTGTAGCCAGATTATGCTGGGCAAATATCACATTTTCTTTCAATGTAGTGCGAAAAATTGCGTGATCATAAGCAGCAGTGTAATATTCTGAGAAAGACTGCTTGCCACCAGCTTTCAGATACATTTGGGTATATTCTTGCATTAACTTGAGTGGAAAAATCCCACTTTTGGCAGTTTGCAGTACCTTTTCATTAGTATCAGTAGCATATATGCGACAACGGTGATACAGGTTTTCTTCCTGGAGGAGAATTGCCATTGAATAGACTTCTTCCCCAGTAGAACAGCCAGCGTGCCAGATACGAATGAAAGGGTAAGTTTTGAGTAATGGTATAACTTTACTCCGAAAGCACAAATAAAAACTAGGGTCACGGAACATTGATGTGACGTTGACGGTGATATTAGTTAAAAATTGTTCCAAAGATGTGCGATCGTGCAGTAATTTTTCTTGTAATGCGGAAATATTCTTCAGACCCTGAGAGTGTATGAAACTCAGAATGCGTCTTTTCAAAGAAGCCTGAGCATAGTTACGGAAGTCATAACCGTAATATAGGTATAAACCTTGCAATAGCAACTGAATTTCAATGTCCTCTAAATCGGGTTTAGGCAAAATCATAATGAGGATAGTGAAGATATAGCAATCCTAAATCATTAGTGGAGCAAGGTAATAGGGATTGGGAACTGGGGATTGGGAACTGGGGATTGGGAAAATTACCCAAAAAACAAAAATCCCCCTGATTTTCAGGGGGTGATTCACTTCTAGGAGGGCATTTGTTACTTATGTATCATTCAATAGGGGTGATGTTATGCAATCTCGGAAAAATTTTAGGATTGGTCAATAGTCAATAGTCATTAGTCATTAGTCAATAGTCATTAGTCATTAGTCATTAGTCATTAGTCATTAGTCATTAGTCATTAGTCATTACTCATTACTCATTACTCATTACTCATTACTCATTACTCATCTCCTACCTTCCCTTATCTTCCCTGTCTCCCTTGTCCCCCTTGTCCCTAATCACCAGTCCCCAGTCCCCAATCCCCTGTCCCCATAAATGTAATTTGTTACACAATTTTATATTTGTCGATTCATCTATCCTGAGATATATATATTGCTATATAGCGATTTTAAATTTATGAAAAAAATTCCCAAAAAATGCTAATAGCAATGATTAAATAGACGCTACTGCAAGCCTGGTGGCGTTCCCCTTGTTAAATCACAATTCAATCTTTCCAGGGTGGATTTTTGGCAAATTAATCCACATTTTTACCTAATATGAAAAACTGGCTCAGGAAATTGGCAATCTATACCATATTGGTGTTGTGTAGTTTTCTATTTAATGTTATCGGTGCAGCAGCTGACCAAGTGACCAATCCTGATGTACAGCAACTAAATTCAATGGCAATGGAGGAAAACTTAGTTGATGCTGATGCTTTTGAGTTAGGTAGAAAGGGTGATTTCTGGCGATTTCGGGAGATAATGCAAGCAACAGACAAACAAGAGGGGCTGTTTAACTTTTATCAAAGTCCTGATTCTGGAAACATTTACTGGGAAATTCAGCCTGAGCAGTTAAATAAAAATTACCTGGCGGCGGTAACTTTGGAATCGGGCATTGGGGAAGGTGGAATTTATAGTGGCTTACCGTTGGCGGACTTTCTATTTTACTTGCGCCCAGTTAATAATCACTTGCATTTTGTGGTGCGTAATGTTAAATTTCGCACTGATGCTACAAAACCAGAACAGCGATCGCTAGCTCGTTCTTTTAGTGATTCGGTTCTGTATTCCCTACCTATAGATAGTATTAATCCTTACAATCATCATATTTTGATTAACCTGCATGATCTATTGATGCGGGATTTTCCAGGTTTAACACCCTTGTTAAAATACTCACTTCAAACTGATTACCGTTTAGAAATCGATAAGTCTTATTTCGGTAAAATCAGCAGCTTTCCAGAGAATGTAGAAATAGATACCATTTATGGGTTTTCTTCAGCAGAAGGAGCAAATTTAGTTACATTACCCGATAGTCGAGCCTTAACGCTGAAGGTACATTACAGTTTTTCCCAACTTCCAGAAAACAACGGCTATATTCCCCGACTGGCTGACGACCGAGTAGGATATTTCATTACAGCTTTTCAAGATTTTTCGCACAATGACGGGTTAGATACCTTTGTGCGCTACATTAATCGTTGGCATTTAGAACCATCTGATCCTGATGCAGCCCTATCTCCACCCAAAAAACCGATAGTATTTTGGATTGAAAATGCTGTTCCCTTAGAATACCGCAATGCCATCCGTGAAGGTGTGTTGATGTGGAACAAAGCTTTTGCTAAAGCTGGTTTTGAAAATGCGGTGGAAGTGCGGCAAATGCCGGATGATGCTAATTGGCAACCGGCTGATGTGCGCTACAATACGATTCGCTGGTTTAATTCCCTCGATGCAGGCTTTGCCAAGGGGCCAATTCGCGTCAACCCACTGACTGGGGAAATCTTAGACGCAGATATCATTATTGATGCCAATATGGTGCGTTCAGTCAATCAGCAGTATCGCGCCTTGAGAAATACAACTACGTCCCTGGGTGATAATTCCTGTCCGACTCTAGATAAACAACAGGAGTCTTCAGAATTTTGCTATGGGATGGAATCTACAAATCAAGCCGCGTTTGGATCTTTGGCGTTGTCACTTTTGCCGCAAACGACACCGCAACCAGAACTGATGCAAGAATATGTGCATCAATATCTGCGTTCAGTGGTGGCGCATGAAGTGGGACATACTCTGGGTTTACGCCACAACTTTCAAGGCAGTACCATGTTAACGCCTGAACAATTAAATGATACTGCCATTACCCATACTAAAGGTTTAGTAGCTTCGGTGATGGATTATGTACCTGTGAATATTGCACCCCAGGGAGTAAAACAGGGAGACTATTTTCCTTGGGTTGTCGGCCCCTATGACGAGTGGGCGATAGAGTATGGCTATAAACCCAGTCCACACGCAGGACTTAAACCCTACATCCCAGAAGCAGAGAAAGATTTTTTAGAGCAGATTGCTTTAGCTTCACCACAACCAGAATTATCTTACTCTACTGATGAAGATATTTGGGATATTAATCCCCTGGCTAATGTTTGGGATATGAGTAGTGATGTTTTAGTCTATTCCCAATGGCAAATGGATAACGCCCGTGTGATGTGGCAGCATTTGAATGAGCATTCTTTGGCGAAAGGCGAAAGTTATAGTAATTTGGGTGTTTTATTTAATAAGATATTGCAATATTATTTTCGCAATGCCACTTTACTTTCAAAGTACATCGGTGGACAATCTTTTCAGCGTCTCCATGTAGGTGATGATTATTCTTGGGTGTTTGTCGGAGTTCCACGAGACAAACAACATCAAGCATTGACAAAACTACAGGAGTATGTATTTGCTGAAGATGCTTTCACTTTTTCACCACAATTATTAAATCAGCTAGCACCTTCACGCTGGGAACACTGGGGAAGCATGACACCCAGTAACCGCCTTGACTATCCCATTCACGAACGGATTTTGCAGTTTCAAACTAGGATATTACGATCGCTGTTAGATAGCGATCGCTTGCATCGGTTACGTGATTTAGAATTAAAAAACCCCAATAATCAAGCTTTATCTATTCCTGAACTGTTTGACAGCTTACAAACAGGTATTTGGACAGAACTTTTCCACAACACGCAACCAAAGCAGATTTCTAGTATGCGTCGTTCATTGCAACGAGAACACCTGAATATTCTCCTAGCGATGCTCCTCCATCAAAATGATTTACCAGAAGATGCTTGTACACTAGCTTGGTATGAACTACAACAACTCCAACGAGCCATTGACTACCAACTGCAAAAATTCGCCCCCCAACTGGATATTTATACAATAGCTCACTTACAATTTTCTAGCGATCGCATTACCAAAGCCTTAAATGCACAATTACTATCTCAGGGTTAATGAAATTACACTTGTCCTTGAATAATTTGCGTCAATTCAGTGCGACTACGCTTTGCCTCATACCAAAAAGATCCCCAACAGATAAACAACATTAGTATAGGCATACTTACAAATATTGGGGTTATGTGATTAGGTATAGAACCAGTGAATAATATGGGAATAACTGCACTGTACCAAAAGAAAAACCAAAATCCTAAAAACGCCATCACAAAAGGATGTATATTCATCTCCACATGAATTAAAGTTTGATGAGATTGCACTTCAAACCGTCCCCGAATCATTGGTAAAAATGAATTACGGTAGTGAATAATTCGACTTATCTGAAAACCATCTTCAGAAATGCTTCCTTCATAGGGAGCGTGTTTTGTATAAAATCTAAATGCTTTTGGTGGTTCAACTTTCTGACTTAGTCTTTGTCTAACTATATTTACTGAGTCAGGTGTCGTAATGGTAAACGTATCATGGGGGAGTATTTTCATATTTCATGAACTTTATTAAATATAAAACCTACTTTTGTAGTATGGAATAGAAAGATTATTTTCAGTCTTCCCCTATACACAACTTAACTAAACATCCTGTGACTAATACCATGTAAAAGGAATTTCTGCTGGATTTTGACAAATTACTGGTAGCCAACTTGCACAAGGCAACTCATCTTCTAAACCTTGTAATTTTAAGCGTGCTTCCCTTACTGATTGATACAAAGGTTTACCACTAGAAAATTCTGTAAGAAAATTCTTTAAAAATTCTTGTGCTACTTTATCGGGTACTGGTTCGCGCATCACAATCATTTGAGGGATATGCAAATCAGCAAAATTAGCTGCTAATCCTAACCCATCGCAGGAATTAAAAATTGCTAGGCTGAGACCTTTATCTATAGCTTTAGTGAGGGCATTTTTTAACTCAGCAATAGTTAAACTCTCATTTTGATTAATGTGAAAATTTCCAACTTTTTGGTCAATTTGAGTAAAACTGTGTCCAGCAAAAAAGAAAATATCCCAAGGTTGTAGCCAAAGTTGATCATTGAGTAATTGGCGTTGTGGTTCTATCAAAAACTGAACTTCGGCATGAGGTAATTTTTCGAGGAATATTTTATCTTTTTGCGTATTAATACCAGTGCTGTCTCCTAATATCGCTAATATTTTGATGTGAGATTTTGCAGATTGGTATTTTTCTTTTCTTTCATAATTAGTTGCAGCAAGAGCAATTTCTGCTTGAGGATATCGGTCAAAAAAATCCCAAATTTGCCAGGGTATGCGGCGTAATAGGTTATCTTCCGTTTGCAAGATGATCCGAATTGATTCGGAGGGATTGAGTTTTTCGAGTAGTTGCTCTTTAACAGGACGAAATAATTCTGAATTTAACCATAAATTTAACTGTTTTTTGACGGCATAGGCTAATTTATCGCATTCTTTAAATAACTCTCGTTGGCTAATATTAGTAACTTGCATTTCAGGAAACTTGATGCGTGCATTTCCCTGTAAACTGCGACGATATGCAGTTTGCCATTGATGGTAAGCTAAGGATAATTCTGAGGCTGGAGGTAATTGTCCATGAGATTGAAAATATGGGCGATCGCCTTCTAAACTAATCTCTAGGATAACTGAAAATCCTGTATTTAAATCAGCTTGCACTAATTTTAAAACTACTAGCTTCCCTGGTGTCAATTGTTGCGGACGGGGAGCGATCATTTGCATTATTTCTTTTAAATCTGCTTGATGTTGGCGATACAGGGTAATCTGTTCATCTTTACTTTTTAATTCCGCCTGATATCTAGCTTCTAACTGTTGCAGAGCCAATTGATAATTTTGCATAACTTCAGTATGAATTTTTGCTTTATTCGTTGTTTCTGGTACATCCACCCGCACAACTACAACACCATCTCCCTTGTTTTCAATACTTTTAATTGTTAAAGGGATATCTTCATTTTCTATCTTCACTTTTGCTAAAGCCGCAGATAAAGCTTGTAAATCTAAGCCGTTACGAAAAATTAAATCAACAGTATTGATGACGACTTGAAATAATTTAGTAAATTCCCCTGGTGCAAATTCCCCACTACTAGGACGACGTTCTTGTTGATTATTTAATAGATAAACGTAGTCACAAATCACTTCTTCTAGTTGAGTTGTGTTGTCTATATTCCAGGACTCTAAACAAGCTGCTGTTAAATTTACTTGCTGAAAATTCGTTTTGACGGCTTGAGTTTTTGTTAAATTTGCACCCTCTAAAGTTGCACCTGCTAAATTAGCTTCGCTGATATCTGCTTCACTAAAATTAGCATAACTCATATATGCATCTGTCAGGTTTGCACCCTTCAGGTTACAACCGACAAAATCTTGATGCGCGCCGATTTTAGATATTAGTAACTTGCGGACTTTTGGGTTTTTTAAAATTGTTTCCCCAAACAAAGCATAATCAAGTTGTTTAGCAGCATAGAAGTTGCAGTGAGTCAGAGTTGCATTTCTGATGTCTATATTGCGGAGAGTAGCGTGAGCAAAATTAGCTGAACTGATATCAGCATTTCTCAAACAAGTGCCGCGCAGGCTGACTACTGCAACAGCAATCTTCATAATTACGTCGTATTTTTCATGGAGATTTAGAGCTTGCCAACCGACATAACTATTGAGTAACATCACAAGAATCGTGACACTAATAGCACCAAGAAAACTTTCAATAAAAGCACTGGTAATATCTCCTGTAAAAAGTCCCATACTCACAGCCATTCTTGCTACTACCAGCGAGCCGGGAATAATGCCAATTAAACTGAGAATAACTATTGTTGCGATGAAGGAAATAGCAATTATGCCAGCAATAGTACAAGCTATAACTCCCGTGAGGAAAGCAACCGTAATCGCAATCATAAAAGAACCAGTGACAAATGGAATCACCACTGCTTGAGGAAATGTGCCAGCAAATATGCCACAACAAGCTCCTGCGATCGCACTTATAATTACAACTGTTACTAAAGCTGCTCTGATCCCTCGAAAAATGTTAACAATAAAAAAAAGTGCCAGTGCGGTGAATGATGCCAAAAATAGGTAAATATTAATGTCGGGAGCAGTTCTCAATATAAAAGTTATTAAATAAGTGCCAGAGAAACCTGAAAAAGTTCCTGATATTATGGATAGTAAAAAAGCCACTAAGACTAGGAAAAATGCCCAATCATTCTTAATACCAGCTTTGGCATTTTGAAAGTTAGCATTTTTTAGAATAGCGTTGGTAAAATTTGCCCCGCGAATATCAGAGTTACTAAAGTCTGCATTTGTCAGGTTTTGACCACTGAAGTCACGACCCTGAAGATTTTGACCTGCAAAGTTCAAAAACGTTACTAACGCCATAATTTAAAATGTTTATATGTAGGTATGGCTTTGGCAATTAACAAAAAATATGTCTGCGATTAATTTTCCCATAACCTACATATTTTCGTTAAATTACATCATAAAATCTTCGCCAAAATTCGTCTCATCTAAAGCTATTTGCACAGTAAATTTTTCTCCCACTGCACAGCTAAACTTAAGTTGGATATAAATGTCAGCGCGTCTAGCTGTAACTTCTCGCAATATATTACCTGAATCATCCAGCAGTATCAGTTTTAAATCAGGTGGTAAATAATTATGATTACCTGTGGGATAAACTTGTAAAAGTACGCTAACATCACCATCAATCTTTTGTAAAAATGCCACGGCTAAAGCTATATCTTTGCCTGCAATCTCCACTCCTAAATCAATCAGTTTAATTCTTCTGATACCAGCAGCAGGATTTACTGGATCAAGTTTTCGCAAACTTTCTACCGCTATCCATAATGTTTCATCATCAGCCGTGCTGCGTAACAAATTCACCAAGGCTTGAATTGCATCACTATTACCAACAGCAACCTCTCCTAAATCTTTAGCTGCACGCTGGCGTTGTTTTTCGTTATTCGTAGATGATAATTGCTGAATAATTGCCGTAATTTCATTAGGGTTTAGAGGAGAATGTTGTAATTCCCTAGCACTGCGGGTGGCAACTGCAAATTTTGGTAATTGAGAAGAATTTTGCCATTCGGGGTCAAAAATATTTTGTGTCCAGCGACTGAGAATAGTATGGGTTTTATTTAAGGCTGTAGCTAGTGAACTGAGAAATTTATGTTCATGGGACTCAAATTCTGCTAATTCTTGCTCTATGTGTAATTGCTCTTGGAGAATTTTATCGGTAAAGTTTACAGTTTTAATATAGGTATAATAAGCTGCTACAGGTATTGTTAAAACATCACTCCATGCTTGTTCTTGTTGGTGAAAGAGCGTTATTTTATTGATGTCTAAAGATGTTGCAGTGTTTAATTTTAAACCTAAGCTTTCAATATGATGACTTTCTAATTTTAGCTCGACTAAACCATGATAATAGTCTCCTACTGTTAGTAAAAGATCGTAAATCTTCCTTGATAACCTTTGACCAACTGGCTGTAATAAATTACTAACTAACATCGGTTGTACGTGCCAAGTTTCTGCTAATAAATCTTGTGCTGAACCAGAAATCTGAGCAGGAATTAATAAATTAATATCAGAAGTAAAATTAGTTTCGGTAGACAACACCATGACAGAAACAATCTCTGCTTCCGGTTCTGTAATAATCATGACGTAGCGGGGTGGAGTTTCTCCCCGTAAAAAGCTTTGAGCTGCGGTAGAGTAGAATTGATTTTCGGCAGTGGGGCAAAACTCACCATAATATTGTATGTGACGACTGATTTCCCAGATTTCTCCAGGTTGTGGTGCTGCTAAAGGTTTTCGCAGATTAGCAGATTGAGATGTTTCAGATTCTCTACGCATAGGTGAAAATTTCCCGATATTGAAGGGTTGTTAATTGTGTTAACAAGTAAGTGGATTATTCTATGCCAACAAATAATAAATTCTTCCAAATTGGCGAAAAAACTACCATGTGGCTTGTGAACGCCTGCGAGTAACTTTGGTTTGAGTTTGTGCGTGTTTAATAGCTTCCGGTTGTAATAATCCTAATTCCATTGCGACACGTCCGACTAATTCTTTCCAACGCTTGGAAACTTCCCCTTGACTAATTCCTAGTGCAGACGCTTGTTGGGTTTGGTTTTTCCCTGCAACCATCAGCTGCCATAATTTGAGATAACCGCGATCGCTATACCGCGAATCTAGATTGATAATTGCTTGTTTTGCTTGGATAATTAAATCGGCGCGGGTAACAGCATCCCATAAATTACTATCATCAGCAATTGTGTCTACCCAAAATAAATCTGTACCAGCGATAGTAGCATCGAGACTTTGGTAGTTACGCAGCTGTTCTTTTTTCACATAGTTAATAATCTCATATCGCGCCACAACTGTAGCCCAACGCTGAAATTCGGCCATTCCCCCTTGGTGAAACTTCCCAGCTTTCACGGCTTCATAAACTTTCACCATTGCAGTTTGTGCCGCATCTTCCCAAGACATAGAACTGCCTCTAGTATATTTGCGCGCAATCTTGCTGATTACGTCTTGATACTCGGCATCGATGATGAAATGTGTAACGGTATCTGCGATTGGTTTTGACTGCATAAGTATATTATCTCAACTACAAAAAAAGGTAGCAGAACAAAAGAGGACAGCAATTGCAGATTACTCAATAGACTAATCCTTAATGCTTCTGTACCAAATGAAATTGCTATTTGTCAGATCAAAAACACTTAGATATATAGGTTTGGGGATGAGATTTTATGCACCCGCTAGAGATTGCATGAGGGACGAAAAGCTCATTGAGTATTGCTTTGCAGCCTTTTTATGATGTTGAGCAGAAATTTTTTAGCAAATTTCGGAATATTTTCTCAGCCTCATCTGTTGTTGAAAGTGAGGACAAAATCAATTAACTCTCGTGATTGCAGAAAGTTAAGTAGGAGGAAATAGTTATGAACAAATATATTAGATTTAAAAGCCTAATTCTGAGTTTACTTGTACCCACTACTGCTGTTTTGGCTCTAAAACAGTCTAGTGCGATCGCTCAATCTCCCACAACAGAGGTTTCCGCTTTAGATGTAACCATTACTACTGGTGGTGATGATTTGCGTGGTGGTTCTGTTGTGTACGGAATTGTGGAATTAAGAGGTGGAAGGACAGAAAAAGTTAATCTAAATCGTGGTAGAAACTGGGGTAACAACTCCACCTACAGGGTGTCTCTACCTTTACCCACAGGTACAACACTTGGGGATTTAGTTTCTTTCACCCTAGAACATGATGGCGCGCCCCGACGATTTCCTGATGGCTACGATAACTGGAATGTTGATACCCTCAAGGTTGCTACACCTAGAACCTGTTCTGCTGGGGTACAACTAGCAAACACATCTGGACGGCCATTGGTGCGTTTGACTGGAGTCAACACATTTCACGATATTACCCTCAATGCCCCATCCTCAGCCAGAAATACACCTATTTCATCCTTGCAAGTAGCCATTACCACTGGCGGTGATGACCTCCGAGGCGGTTCTGTAGCCTACGGAGTAATTAAACTACAGAATGGCACAACACTGTCAAAGGTAAATCTTAACCAGGGAAGAAATTGGCCAAATAACTTCACCAATACAGTAACTATTCCTTTACCATCAGGAACAAAAGTTGGTGACTTGGCTGCATTAAGAATAGAACACGATGGCTCTCCACGTAACGCATTTGAAAGTTACGATAACTGGAATGTAGATAAAGTCAGAGTTGTGACACCTGAAAGTTGTTCTGCGGCGGTACAACTTGTTAATAGAACGGGACGACCACTGGTACGTTTCACTGGCAAAGATACATTTAGGAAATATCCCATTAACCTGCGCTGAGAAATTCGGGACTTACAACTAAAAAAATATACTATCACTGTGTAGGCAGAGGGGCAGGGGGCAGGGGGAAAATCACGATGTCTTCTCGCAGAAATGGGATAATTTATTTTCTGTCAATTCCTTAATTCTAATTGCAAGTTAAGTAATATTTTACAAGCTTTGGTGAATAAATTATCTGTTGCTTAATTTTGCAATATTGGGATAATACCAATTTGGTATTTTGGACTAAAATCCTATTGCAGAATCTCAAAACAATACTAAGTAGAACGGTGTAAATAACTAAAGTTTTGTAGTAAGAACTTTAGTCTTTACTACAAACTAAATGCAATTTTTGCATTACTTTATACCAATTCACAATTCGCAATTCGCAATGGACTAACGTCCCGCTACGCTAACGCAATTAAAAAACTTAGATGTAGCAAGGATTTTAGGGTTTACATCTGTATCAGATTTTTCGTGAAATGGTATTACATAGTTCGTTTTTTCAAGTCTTTCTACTTAATTATCCCAATTAACTATTACAGACGAGGGTAAAAATAACTTGCTAATTTGCAAAGTTATGGGAATATTTTTCCTTGCTGATTTGTTGTAGTAATTGAAGCCAATTAACCGATTATTCAAGGATAAAGATATGAAATACTTCACTTCGAGTGCTGGACAAAATCTTCTACTAGCATTAGTTAGTATTATTTCTTCGGTGGCGATCGCTATACCATCGGCAATTGCACAAACTCCACCAATTCGTATTTACCCAACTCCTGTCCGTCCCGAAATATTGCGTCCCAACACCATCATCTGCGGTTCACGTTCTCCAAAACAATGTGAAGCATGGCTGAAAAAAATTAGAGCCGCACAAGAGGGTCGTGGAATTAGAATTCCCCAACCACAACCAGACCCATCGCCTCAATTGATTCCTGCTTCTCCTAATCCCCGCAATTCTCGATAAATATATCAAGAAACATCTCACTAATTTGAGTTAAATTTTCGCCTGAAAAATCACCTGAATTAATTAGGAATAAAAGCCATGATTAAACCATCAATTAAATCTGTGGTATTAGGTACAATTATTGCTCTTAGTTCCAGTACCATAATTGCTTCAAAAGTTAGTTTGGCACAGACTAGACCCAACTATGTAGACCTGAGTCCTTATCAAACAAGTATTAAAAATCAGGGAAGCCGTAACACCTGTATTACATTTGGTGCGATCGCAGCTTTAGAAGCCGCCTACAAACGAGCAGGCTATGGTGATCTGGATTTGAGTGAACAATTTCTCAACCATATCGGCAAAACCTTCTGGCTTCATCCCAACTGGAGTGACATTCTAGCTAAGGGGGAAGATGGTAGCGAAACTCAAGTAGGTGTTTTTGGTGGGGGTGGTGGTGTAGGTTACATCGAAAACCTCACCAGAGGGTTTAAAGTCCCGTCTGAAAATCTCATGCCTTACCGCACCACCAACTACACAGTTGCAGATCATCCTCACCTAGCCAATCCTTGGGACAGTTCCTTCTGGAACAAACAACGACGGATGAGTGATATTAACTTAGACCCGCGTTTTCTCCCTACTGCCGCTCTTAATGCTGATAAATATTACTCAGTACAATCTTTCAAAAGAATCAACCCTAGAAGTGCTGTAGAAATTGAGACAGCCTTGGCTCAAGGTAAAGAAGTAGTATGGGATACATTACTTGCTAATACAGCAAATCCTATCTGGCGGCCTTGTAGTACCGGTCAAGCGAATTGTCCCAATGGCGCACACTCCATGTTGATTATCGGTTATGACCGACGTGATCCCGACCCCACAAAACACTATTTCCTCGTGAAAAATAGTTGGGGTGGTGGATATACCAAAATTGCTTATAACTATCTTCAATATGGTTATGACGCTGGTTATATCGAAGCAATTAAGCCTCCTCAACGTTGGTATGAAGTAGCATTTATCGGACGCTGGGATATCAATTTTGATGGTTGGAAAGGTGTTCTAGATATCTACCATTTACCCGGCTATTCCCAATGGATATTCGCCAAATCTGGGGTAACTACTACAGACCGCAGAATCGGTACATTTTACGATACCAGTGGCAAAGCCTTTAAGGTGAATGGGTTAGTAACTGGACAGACAATTCGCTTCTACATCGATGGTAGAAATCCTAATGCTCGTTGGGATCAAATCGGTAATGACCGAGAATTTTCTTACACGATGGTGGACAATTCCGGTACAATCATGGCTGGTAGCCACAAAGACCCAGATGGTAGCCGTTATGGCGGGTATGCTAAAAAGCAGGGTTTGTTAGCATCTGTGTCTCAAACTCCTAGGCCACTTCAACCTAGTTCTTATCTGGCGAGTTGGAATACTCGATTCAACAACATTCAAGGCAATTTAACACTGTCTCGTCAGGATAATAGCTTCCTCTCTTTAACAGAAAGAAGCCAATATTCAGGACTTACAGGCGTATTCCAAGTTGGGACTACAAATTACCCAGCACAAGCTTTAGTCAGTAAACTGAACCCCAATGAGATTAGTATTCGCATTCCAGCTATTTTGGGAGATCCTGCATCAACTTTAGAATCTGGGGATGGTCAGCTTTTAGGCCGCCATCTCAACCATGAAAGAGGTGTGGTAGCTGGTAGTGCTTACTACACCAACGGTAAAGAGTCAGGACTGGTCATGGTGAGAAACTAAACTAGAATCGCAGCACTTGCATAACTACTAGTCCACCACACAAATTATGACAAGTCATAGCTCCCCGACTTTTTTTAAAAAAGTCGGGAATCTGAACACCTGCAACCAGCCAAAATCAATCGGATGGAATACTACTAAGATGAGGGAAGTTACTTTTTCCTCATCTTGATTTAACAGTTTTCTCCTGACTGTTCACAAGCTCCAATACTTACCCAGGTACTAGATAAATTCCCATCTTCTGCACTGTACCATTCCTTTTTCCAAATGGGTGCATTGTGTTTTAGAGTATCAATCGCATAGCGACAAGCATCAAAAGCTTCACTGCGATGCGGACAACCAACTGCTACTAAAACGCTAATTTCTCCTATTTGCAAACGTCCGATGCGATGGTGAATAACTACACGATTTACATCAGTCCATTGATGGCGAATCTCAGCTGCAATTTGATAAAAAACTTGCAAGGCCATCGGTTCATACGCTTGGTATTCCAGTGCAATCACTGGTTTACCATCAGTTTGATTGCGAACCGTCCCACTCATAATTACAACAGCACCATTAGCAGGATCATCGGCTTGATGATAGATTTCATCTATAGATAATGGTGCCAAGGTAATAGCAAAGCTATCTTCCTCTCTAGGTTTTTGAATAGCAATATGGGTAGATGTCAGCACTGATTTCATAAGTTAAGTAAAAAATTATCCTAAATCTCAATCCCAGTTACTAATTACTATCTCATAATTGGGCTACCGTGATGATGCACTAAATACCATTTACCTCCCAACAATTGAAATATATTGGTAGCTATTGAGCGTGCCTCTAACCTTTTACCTCTAACCACTTGTAAGATATTTTCTGTCACAATTAAATAAGCTAAATTATCCACTAATTCTATATTCAGAATATCAGTATTAATTTCCATATAAGCTGTATTTTTAAATATTTGTTCCCAAGAGATGCTGATTTCCTGCCAACCCCGTAGAGCATCGCGTCCAGGATGAATACAGCAACTACCAGTACCTTTTGACCAGACATTACTCATAGCTTCCATATCTTTTTTTTCAAAAGCTCGATAAAAGGCTGTATTAGCTGCTAAAACTTCAGATTTTATAGTTTGATTAGTTTGCATGACACTATGATTCTCAGTGTTATTTCTGTTTGAAATTATGTCAATTTTTGCTTGAATCTAAAATTGGTTGACTCTACTAATTGTTTGTAATAGTTGGCTTGCTGTATAGGGCTTTGCTAAAAAAGCTTGAATACCTATATTATGGGCTGCACTTACTTTATCACTAGTTGCCAGTCCACTGACAGCAATAATTTTGACTCTAGGGTTAATTTTTTGCAATGTGCGAATCGTTGTTAATCCGTCCATTGATGGCATGACCATATCTGTTAATACTAAGGATATTTCTGATTGATATTCTGCATATAAAGCTATAGCCTCAATACCATCACTGGCTGTGATAGCTTTGTAGTTGTGGTTTTCTAGGGATGTTTTAGTAACATTTCTAATTGCATCTTCGTCATCTACGACTAAAATCAGTTCTCCATTACCTAGAGGTGATTCTGCTTCTATTTCTTCCAGAGTTTCTTTAGCTTCTTGTGCTGGTAAATAGATTTTAAATTGACTGCCTTTGCCTATTTCCGTAGTGACGTTGATAAAACCCCCGTGACTTTTAATAATACCAAGAACAGTAGAAAGACCAAGCCCAGTCCCTTGATTTATTTCTTTGGTGGTGAAAAATGGCTCAAATATCCGGTCTAACATTTCTGGACTAATACCGCTACCTGTATCTGTCACCGTTACCATCACGTAAGAGCCGACTTTCGCATCTAAATTCATCCTGGCATAATTTTCATCTATGAAAAAATTCTCAGCCGCAATTTGTAATATCCCTCCATTTGGCATAGCATCACGAGCATTAACACACAAATTCATCAGGACTTGATGAATTTGTGTAGCATCCGCAGATACAATCCAAAGATTTGGTAAGATTTTGGTGGCAATTTCAATTGATTTCGGGAATGTTTCTTTAATGATTTGTTGAATTTCCAGAATTAAATGCCTGAGTTGCAAAAGAGTGCGATCGCCTTCTAGTCCACGAGTAAAAGAAAGTACCTGTTTAACTAAATTTGCGCCTCGTTTAGCATTGCTAATTAATATAGGCAGTAGTCGCAAAGAACGCTCATCTTGAATTTGAGATTCTAATAGCTGTGCTGTCATTAAAATGGGAGCTAAGACATTATTGAGGTCGTGAGCAATTCCACTAGCTAGAGTGCCGATACTTTCTAAACGTTGAGCGCGGAGAAACTGTGCTTCTAGTTGTTTTTTCTCGGTAATTTCTGTGTTGACTACAAGAATTGATTCGGTTTGTTCTCCAAATTCATTTACTAGCGTCCAACGACTTTCAACAATGATATTTTTTCCAGCTTTAGTTTTTTGATTTAATTCGCCTTCCCAATAGTGATTTTTTTTTAAATCTTCTAAAGCTGTATTTAATAGTTGTAAATTAGTTTCTTGCCACAGTTCATGTGTTTTCTTCCCAATAGCTGCTGCTTTCTCCCAGCCGTAAAGTAACTCGGCAGCTTGATTCCAGAATAAAATTTGTCCGGCTAAATTCTGGACAAAAATGGCATCTTTAGCAATATCCAGTAAAGCAGCTTGTTGCTTAATTTGTTTTTCTGTGTGTTTGCGTTCAATAGCATAACGAATCGCACGTTCTAGTAAAGGTGCATTCAATAATCCTTTCTCTAAATAATCTGCTGCGCCTGCTTGTATTGCTTGTAGGTCGATTTCTCTGTCTCCTTGACCAGTCAGTAAAATTATGGGTGCTTTGCAACCATTGTTAACTGCTTCACGAATCAATTCCAGTCCGCTATCTAGTCCTAAACGGTAATCTACAAGATAGATATCATGTTGAGCTTGAGCGATCGCAACTTGAGCAGCTTGATAGTTATCAACCCATTCTAGTTCACAGGTGATTATTTGACACTCACTTAACCAATCACGAGTGAGGAAATAATCATTTTCATTATCATCAATTAACAAGACTCTAATTGGACTTTTTTCCATTGCTGCCTCCCATTGCTACTAGTGGCAGTTCTTCAGTTTCCAACCAGCGTTTTGCTATCAATTGTCTCATCCCAGCACGATATGAAAGTATGTGGTTTGGTAAACAGCACAGTTAGAAAGTTTATTTGCTTCTGAACAGATAACTCTAAAATTGCTTTCAACTCTGGAGATACGTCAATCAAAACTTGTTGACAACCGTACAAATAAATCACCTCCTTAATATTATTAATTATCTCATTGTTTACGGTTTTATAGTGTTAAGGTTAAAACCCGCGCATTCGCTTCTTATATCCCCCGCCTGAATGACGGGGGTTTTACGTATCACGACTCATAATTAAATATGATATCTATATCCCTCTACTGTGATGCTGTCAGGACAATAAAAAATAACATTGCATCTTTGTCTATAAAGTCTAAATTTTAGTCATCTTTAGATAAAAGAGGTATTTTGTCCTATGTCACCCACAATTCAAAAACTCACTCTTAACAATAAACCTTACTTTAGAGTGATTTGGTAATCCCTCTACAGGAATAAAAGCGTTTAAACGAGGTAAAGAAGGAAACAGTTGGTCAATAGTCAATAGTCAATAGTCAATAGTCATTAGTCATTAGTCGATAGTCATTACTCATTACTCATTACTCAGCACTCACCACGGGCTAAACGCCCCGCTTCCGCTAACAGCACTCACCACTCAAAAGTAAATAATGTTTTCCCCTGCACCCCTGCTTGATTAATAACCAATTAACTCCACTGCATCTTTATTGTCCCAATCTTGGAAATAAACTTTCACAACTTCTTCTTTGGCGGTGGGTAATTGCTTACCTATAAAATCTGGATGAATAGGTAATTCGCGATGACCTCTGTCAACTAGCACAGCTAAACGAATGACTTCCGGTCTACCATACTCATTAACGGCATTTAATGCAGCACGAATTGTTCTGCCTTTGAAAATCACGTCATCCACTAACACTACTGTTTTTCCTGTCAAGTCAAAGGGAATATTGGTTTTGGCTGGAGTTCGCAAACCAATTTGATCTAAATCATCCCGATAGAAAGTAATATCTAATGCTCCCACTGGTGTATCAATACCTTCTAGTATCTCAATTTGACGTGCTAATAGTTCGGCTAACGGTACTCCACGGGTATAAATACCAACTAGTACCAACTGTGATAAATCGCGGGTTCTTTCGATAATCTGAGAAGCTAAACGCGTCACAGTACGGCGTAAATCTTCGGCAGAAAGGATTTCAACAATTTTGCTTGGTGTAGGCATAATTGGGGAATGGGGAATGGGGAATGGGGAACGGGGAATGGGGAATGGGGAATGGGGACTGGGGAATGGGGACTGGAGAGAATTTTTTACCTATGCCCAATGCCCTATACCCTATGCCCAGTGTATGAAATAATGACTAGTTTATTAGGATTGCGATCGCTATTCCTAACCATAGTAAAAAGCAATATCTGGTAAGCTGTAAGGCTTGGTTAATATGAATTGGTTGGATGGGATGAATGGGATCTCCTAACAGTGGTTTTGGCTTAGGAACTCCTCGATACCAATTTGTACCACCCATTTGCACACCCAAAATCGCTGCATAAACGCACTCACTCCAACCAGAATTAGGACTAGGATCAGCTTTAGCATCACGGCGACAAATGCGGCATACATATCCAGGTTTTCCTGATAATAAACCTAAAGTTAACACTGTGAGACGACAAGGCAACCAAGTTAAACAATCTTCTAGTCGCGCACTACACCATCCTATATATGTATAGGGAAGTTCTCGATAACCCACCATTGAATCTAGGGTACTACTAGCTTTGTATGCTAACGCTAGAGGTGCAGCACCTAATCCTGGAATGCAAGCACCAACAATAGCGTAAAATAGTGGAGATGTTACGCCATCGGTAGCATTTTCTGTGACTGTTTCTAAAACCGCGCGTAAAATTTCTGATTCTGATAGATTTTCAGTGTCTCTACCTACATATAGACTTAACTTTTGACGTGCTAATGGTAAATCTTTAGCTGTTAGTGGTGTTAAAACATCAACTGCTGCATTTCGCAAACTCCGAAAAGCAAAACAGCTAGCTAAAAGTATAACTTGAACAGCGATCGCTAATAATGGATGTAACCATCCCGCTATGTAAATCACTACCCAACCCACACCACCACTACCAATAATTAAAATCACAGCCAAGATAATTCCTACTAATCTTTGGGTGAAAGGTTTATGGCAAAATTGCAGAAATAATTTACTCAAACGAGAAATCACCCATCCCATCATCTGCACAGGATGAGGCCAACCCCAAGGATCACCAATTAAATAATCTAAAATTGCCGCCAAGATAAGGATGATAGCAGATAGCACGTTTTTGAGAATGGGGACTGGGGACTGGGGACTGGGGAATGGGGACTGGGGAATGGGGAATGGGGAATGGGAACTGGGGACAAGGTAGGAGAGGAGAAAAACTATTGACTATTGACTATTGACTATTGACTATTGACTAAACCACAAAACTCGCTTCTTCTCCTAAAGATGCTTGCCAACTACGAGCATCGTAATATAAATCTGCCAAGGTAATACTATACAAAGCCTCTTTCAGCTTTTGGTTGAGTCGTTGCCACAAGCTAAATGTTACCCAATCTTCTGTTTGCGCTGGTGTGGGGGTATGATGAGGTAAATTTGTGACTGTTTCTCCTACGGCTTCTAAAATTTGTCCTATCGAAATTTGCGCGGGTTTCTTTGCTAGTTGATACCCTCCTACACTACCGCGAATTGATTTGACAAGTCCAGCACGCCGCATTTCTATTAGTAATTTTTCCAGGTATGGAGCCGGAATATCTTGGCGTTTAGATATTACTTTCACAGATGCAGGCCCATAATCAGGTTGTAAACTCAAGTCAAGTAATGCTTTGACGCTGTAGTGTCCTTTAGTAGTTAGTTTCATGGGGATTAGTCATTAGTCATTAGTCATTAGTCATTAGTCATTAGTCATTAGTCAACAGTATGTGAGTAAGTCATCGTTTCTTAGGAACTACCCTTTAGCAATTATCAGCACCATTTACCACATCTTCTATAAGCTAGCAACTGTATTTAGCTATTGACTGTTGACTGTTGACTAAGGATCAGTTTTGCTTATCACTTTTCACTCAAATGATCAATCTCAGTAAATAGACAAGTTTTTTTGCACCACTTTAGAAAACTTAAATAAATATAGTTTAGCAGTGATCAACAAACTAAAGATATTTATCAGCATGATCAAAAATAGATGGTCTTAACAATATTGGAAAACTTGCAACATTTTTACCTTTGAATGTAATATACTTGGCTAGGCTGAGATAAAAACTAAAGGATAATGTTCCTATTAGCTCAAGTCAGCTAAAATAAAATCGATTCAACTACTTTAACCATTGATTTTTGACCTAAGTTGATGCCTAAACAGAAAAAGATTGAACCCCTAGTCGGTGAAGAGCTGCTCAAGAAAGTCAAAGAGCTAGAGAACCTTAGCAAAGAAGAAAAAGCAAAGCAGTGTGGCTACTATACCGTTACTAAAAATGGTGTAGAGCGCGTCAATATGATGAAGTTCTTGAATGCCCTAATTGATGCTGAAGGCATTCAGTTAGACAGCGCGCCCAATGCTAATGGACGCGGTGGACGCAGTGCTAGCTATAGAATTAGTGTGCAGTCCAATGGTAACTTGTTAATTGGTTCAGCCTATACAAAACAGATGAACCTCAAACCAGGAGATGAATTTCTCATTACTTTAGGTAAAAAGCACATTCGCCTGCGTCAAGTAGATGAAGATGAAAAGTTAGGCGTAGAGGCTGAGGAAGCTACAGCATAATTAGTCAATAGTCAATAGTCAACAGTTAACTGATTTAAGACTCGATATGTGAGCTATCAAATGAAGTTAAGTCAATAACTACATGACTAATGACTAATAACTAATGGCCATTGACTAACCCATGAATTGCTTTACTTGTAACTGCCAAGTCATAGGTGAGCGCGATTTGTTCTCGATCTAATAAACCTAAAATCAATTCATGGTTATCCCGTGCTACCACTGGTAACTGATGCAAACCTCTGAGCGTCATTCGATCAAAAGCCTCAGATAAAGGTTCATCACGCCAAGCATAAAGTATTTCAGTGGTACAGATATCCATGATAGTTTGACTGGCAAAATTACTCTGGTTTTCGGTGGAAGAATTAGAGTAATTTTGCCATAGGGAAAGCGTGCGGTTAATATCTTCTAGAGAGAGGATACCAACTAATTGTTCTGATCCATTAATTACTAAAGCACTACGGGTGCGATCGCGTGTCATTGCTTTTGCAGCTTCCAAAACTCCCAAGCTAGCAGGGAGTTTTTTCGGGCAAGAAAGCATTGCATCCTCTACTAAAATTTGCTGTAATAATTCCTCCTGTTCATCTTTCAACTCTGCTAGGCCAATTTGTTGCAAATTGGCATTAGCATCAGCATTGGGTTGAATGCGGTCAACTAGCCATACACTTAAACTTACAGCCGCCATTAAAGGCAAAACAATTCTATAGTCGCGCGTTAATTCAAACAGCATTAAAATTGCCGTTAAAGGAGCGCGCACACTCCCAGCTAATACAGCCGCCATTCCCACCATTGCATAAGCTGGTGGTGCAGCCATATATTCAGCAAAACCAGGAGCAATCAGGGGTAAAATCTTGGCATAAGCTGATCCTAAAGAAGCACCGAGAAACATTGCAGGCGCGAACAAACCCCCCACAAAACCACTACCTGCACTAATAGCCGTCATCAGCAACTTAACTAGTAGTAAAGCTAAAAGTAAATTTAGGGAAAATTCTACATCTTGCAGCATTGCTTGGACTGTTTCATAGCCAGTACCCAAAATTTGCGGGAATTGTAAAGCCGCGATACCAACAATTACACCTCCGATAATTGGGTGTATGGGTTGAGGAATTTTACCAAAAAAACTTAAGCCAGGAATTGAACCAGCAAAACAAGCCTTTGCTAAACGAATTGATTGTGTGTATATCAGAGAAACTAAACTAGCACCAAAACCCAAGCCCAAATAAATCGGTAACTCCAAAGGGCTACGGACTTGGTAAACTGGCAAAGTAAAAGCAGGTTGCGCCCCCAAACCAATTTGAGCAATTAAAGCTGCAACCACTGCGGCGAGTAACACAATACTCACCGCCGAAGTAGCAAAAGAAGTTGCCCCCATAACTACTTCTAGCGCGAAAAATACTCCGGCGATCGGGGCATTAAATCCGGCTGCTAATCCCGCCGCCGCACCAGCACCCAACAATAAACGCCGTTTTTCTTGGGAAACTTGCAAAATTAGAGACAGCAACATCCCAAAATTCGCGCCAATTTCCACACTTGGCCCTTCTGGCCCCAAAGAAGCACCACTTCCCAAGGAAACCGATGCAGCCAACATTTTAGTCACTGGTCGTAATTGCCGCTTAATTTCTGTACCATCAGAAGCAGCAATTAAAGATGAAAGTCCGGGGCCAAAATCTTGAGTCCGCCAACGCATTAACCCTACAACTAAGCCACCTAACATGGGGACACAAGCCAGAGTCCAAGCACCCCAAGCCCCAATTACACCCATCAAATTTTCTAGCATGAGTTGGTGAATCAACTCGATTAAATAATGAAAAGTCACCACACCCATACCAGTACCACCGCCGATAATTAAAGCTAAAAACAGCACGACGGTTTCAGGCGAAAGTTGAAAACGGTTAATGAGATGCAATAAACGGTTAGGGGAGGAAGACAAAACAATTTGTTCCTTTGCCTTCCCCAGTTCAGCAGAGGGCAATAGAGTCATTGAAAAAACAGGTAAATCTGGGAAGAAATTTAAGTTTTTATCTGTTATCTCTTATTGTGAGACATTATTCATTCAGCAGACAAGTCAGAGTCAATAGTCAATAGTCAATAGTCAATAGTCAATAGTCATTAGTCAATAGTCATTAGTCATTAGTCATTAGTCAATAGTCATTAGAGAACAGTTGTTCTCATCTCCTACCTTGTCTACCTTGTCTCTTTTGTCCCCAGTCCCCAATCCCCAGTCCCCAGTCCCCAATCCCCAATCCCTGGTTACAAAGATTTAGTTAAAAAAATTTTGCGGCTCTCAATGTTTCTGGAGATAATGGTTAAATTAAAAGAGAACCGATGGTTAATGAACAACACCAACATTAAGGTATGAATAATGACTATATTGATTCTCTCAATAAGAGAACATTGCCAATAGCAAATAATTATACTGCCATTATTCATATTAGAAATTCTTACCTATCTACAATATCCTTATGGCGCAAGCATTGTATAACTTTCAGCATGGATAAGTAAGTGTGTAATCAATGATTAAGTTATACACGAATTTTTAGCTTACTCAGTATTGTTTGGGAATTTAATATCACCAGATCAAGAGAGTCAATTAACAGGATTAAGCGGAAGATGTAGATGAATACACACACCTTTGATCATCATTATGTTATTTGCCCTATCTGCCAAAGACATACTAGGGCAAAGGTATTGAAAACTTATATCGGCTTATTTACTTGTCCGTACTGTCAAGAAAGATTAGTGGTTTGTCAAAGCGGGCATTATGTGCGTGATCCGTTTGTGTTGAATCAAATGCTGATTTGTTCAGCAATCCGTCGTCAAAGCAGTCCTCTAGCTAGAATTGTCCGTGATTTTGTTCTGTGTAAACGTCCGTGGCTGGCTTTAGCTTTAGGCGGTGCGATTGTGTTTGGGGTGCTGGCTGTGACTCAAAAAGCTACCAATTATGAAGAGCAAAGGTTAACGCCCGAATTGGGAATTGGGGAATGGGGAAATAGGGATTTGAGGTTTTAAATTTGAGATTTAGGATTTGAGATAGAACAAGTTCCCAATCTCAAATCTCAAATCATTAAAAATCAAAGGTTGTACGTAATACTCCTACGTATTGCGTATCGTTGTGACTGTTGTTTTCGGGGTTTAAAATCATCCAAAAACCAGGAGTCACTGAGATGTGATCGTTCATTCGCCAGCGATAGAATGCTTCGATGTGATATGAGTTATCCCCTTCTTCTCGGACATCACTGTGAGCAACACGAGGCGGTAAACCTAAGAGAATTCCTGGTAAGTTGCCTTTACCTCCCACATCTGGAAATGACATCCCAATCGCCCCAAACCAAGCGTTGGCGTTGTCTCCACTATTGACGAACAAGGAATCTTTGCTACCTATGCCATTAGAAATATTACTGAAACCAGAGTTCTTAGCAGTTGCCCAGATATAGCCACCCCAAGCATGAACTTGGAAATTAGGAGAAAAACGATAGTATTCTTGTACACCAAGCATACTGTTAGAAGTGGCAATGCTATCACCAAAAGGCGCGCTAGATAAGGCACTACCTCTTCCGGCTGTGATATCTACACTGCCACCAGGGCTATATCCTTGAGAGTAAGCCACACCTACTGCACCTTGTTTACCGTAGTAAACAAGATGGGCTAAGGCGTTGTAACCGCCGTCAAGTAAGCCATTTTTTGGACTGGGGTGATTGGGACTGTTGGCTAAATAGCCGAGAGTTAAAATCAAGTCTTCGCTAATTTTCCAGTTAGCAGCAGCACCACCGCCACCCCTCTCAAACAGCAAACTGTTCTTTCCAAATAATGAAGGAATACCATTACCATCATCGGCGATCGCGGCGGGTGTAACATTATCTGTGATGTCGTTATAGCCGATACCTACAGGGCCGACAACAAAGGAGAGGGAATCACTGACGGGGAAGTAGTAACGAATGTGCGGCACGAATAAATCATTGTTACTATCATTATCAAAGTTTAGGCGCGTCATGCCTGTGCCTGTGGCTGCGGCTATTTGACTTGAGCCAGCGTTGTTGGCAAAGTTGCCAAATTCTAATCTGACTCGCAATAAATCTTTGCCAGTAAAACTACTTTCTAAATTAAGACGGCCACGGGTGGCAAAAAAGAGGTGAGATTCATCCCGTGTGCCACCGACTTTATTGCCAAATGTGTCGCTAACCGCAGTAATAATTTGACCACTCAGCTTGGTAGTGGTGGAAAACTGCTGCTGTTCTAATGTGGCGGTACGTGTCTCTAAGCTATCTACCTGACCACGTAGGGTTGCTAATTCGTTAGCAAAGTCAGTTTGTAATTTTTGCAACACTACTAGGTCTTCTTGATTGACTAAATTACTGGTAGATGTGGCGATTAATTCATTGATGCGGTCTAAGCAAGCATTTAAACCTGCGGCAAATTCATAACGAGTTAAGGCACGGTTGCCGCGATAGGTGGCGTTAGGATAACCAGCAATACAACCGTAGCGTTCTACTAATGATTGCAATGCGGCAAATGCCCAGTCTGTTGGTTGGACATCGGAGAATTGAGAAACTGAGGTGACTTGTTCTTGGTCGATATCTGCGGATTGAGAATTATCTACGGGTGCGGCTAAGACGGCTGGAGATGCCAACAATAAAAGCGGCAAACTGGATAAAAGGTGTTTCAGCATTGGGTGTAGTGTGATGTTTGGCTAGATATGGGTAAAAATATGCGTGAAAAATTAGAAATCTCTCGTTATATGTATCGGTGTTGGAGAGGTTTCAATTTTTGGCGTTGGTGATTGAGAATATGAATTGTCTCACGCAAAGGCGCAAAGGCGCGAAGGAACAAAGGAAAAGAAAAGTATTGTACAAGGACGGGGTTTTCAACCCAATTTTTCGATAAAAGTGCAGAGAGGAGAGAAGGAGAGTTATGAATGAACAGCAGGGGAGCAGGGGGAAAAATCACGCCACTTGCGGGTGAGGTACTTTTAGTTCCCCCTGCCCTCCTCACCCTGCCCCCTGCCTCTGATCAAACCCTCCTGTAACTGTGGTTTTTAACGTCGAGAACGTCTGCGGAGTCTGTCAATCATGACTGCGGCGATGATGACTAAGCCTTTAACGACTAGTTGCCAGAAGTAGGACATATTGAGCAGGGTTAGGCCGTTGTTGAGGACGGCAATGATTAATGCACCAAGGAGTGTACCGCCGATAGTGCCTATCCCACCGGTGAAACTTGTACCACCTAGAATTACGGCTGCGATCGCATCTAATTCATAACCCTGTCCTAAAATGCCTGTGGCACTATACAGGCGACTAGCACTCATAATTCCGGCTAAACCTGAAAGTAATCCACTCAAACCATAGACAAATAGCAACACGCGATTGACTTTAATGCCGGTTAATCTGGCGGCACGTTCGTTACCACCAACGGCGTAAATCTGCACACCTAAAACCGTTTGTCGCAGCACAAACCAACTTACAGCTACCGTCAGTAAGGCGAGGATCACTAACCAAGGAAGAGGGCCGACATAGCTATTACCTACCCAAGCAAAATTGATGTTGCGGTTAATTACTGTCGTACCGTTAGCAACTAGAAACGCCGCACCCCGCAAGGCGGTTAATGAACCCAAGGTGACAATAAACGGCGGTACATCCAAAAAGGTAATTAACGCACCGTTGAGTAAACCCAAAAGCAATCCCGTGACTAAAGCCGCAGGTACAGCTAACCAACCCAACGCCGGTAGTAAAGATACTAAAACTGCAACTACCGCAGATACCGCCAAGATTGAACCCACGGAAAGGTCAATACCACCGGTGAGAATCACAAAAGTCATCCCCGTTGCCAAGACAATATTGATTGATGCCTGACGTAAGATATTGACGGCGTTACCTGGTGTGAAAAAGTTGGGACTTAGCAGGGAAAATAAGATACAGATAATGACTAAAATCGGTAAAATCCCTGCTACTTGCAGTAAGTTGTTGATGGATTTGCGCCGATTAGCTGAGGAATTTTGATTGGGTCTGTTGTTGATTGGTCTTAAAGTTTGACTCATGATGCAGATACCTCCGATGCTCCAGTTGCATAGTGCATAATGTTTTCTTGGGTAATTTCCTTGCCTTGGGTGTCGTCAAGTTCACCGACTAACTTGCCTTCGCGCATGACTAAAACGCGATCGCTCATACCCACAATCTCTGGTAGTTCACTAGAAACCATGAGAATTGCTACCCCTTGGTCTGCTAAATCGCTAATAATGCGGTAAATTTCGCTTTTCGCGCCGATATCTACGCCGCGTGTGGGTTCATCCAACATCAAGACTCTAGGATTAATGGCTAGCCAACGCGCTAATAGCAGTTTTTGTTGATTACCACCGGAAAGATCCACGGCTCTAATTTCCAAATTAGCCAGTCGGATATGAAAGTTTTCGACGGCTTCCGTGGCAATTTTATTGACTGAACCCCAATTGACAATGCCTGCTTTGGCATCCTGTTTAAGTCGATTGAGTCCGATATTCTTACGGGAACTCATTTCCAAAAATAAACCTTGGTCTTTGCGGTCTTCTGGGACGTAACCAATCCCAGCTGCAATGGCATCAGTCGGGGAATTAATTTCTAATTTTTTGCCATTGAGGAAGACTTCACCACTGATTTTGCGGTCAGCACCGAAAATCAACCGCGATATTTCTGAACGGCCTGCACCAACTAGCCCCGATAATCCCAAAATTTCCCCAGCACGCAGTTGAAAGCTAGTAGGCTGCACTTTGCGTCCGTCACTAATATTTCTGACTTCTAGCACCACAGCACCTGGATTTTTCTGCCGTTGATGTTCGTAAAAGTCCTGCATGGAACGGCCGACCATCATCTGTACTAATCGCTGGGGGGAAATCTCCTCACGGGTGAGACTGCCGATATATTGACCATCTCGCAGTACACTAATACGGTCAGCTAGAGCATAGATTTCTTCCATACGATGGCTGATGTAGATAATGGCAATGCCATCATGGCGGAGTTTGCGAATTACCTCAAACAAACGCTCAGTTTCGCGGTCAGACAGGGCTGCGGTTGGCTCATCCATCACCAAAATCCGACTGTTGTCTTTTAAAGCCCTGGCAATTTCGACTTGTTGTTGTTCTGCGATCGCTAATTTTCCCACTATAGTCTGCGGTGAAAAACTAGCTCCCAAACTGTCTAACACTTGTTGGGCTTCGAGTTCCATGCTTTTGCGGTCTAAAAACTGACCCTTTTGCAACTCACTCCCCATAAAAATGTTTTCAGTGACAGTTAAATTGGGTGCAACATTCAATTCTTGGTAGATCAGATTAATTCCCGCTTGTCTTGCTGTACCTGGATCAGTAATTTTCACAGGTTGACCATGAATGCGAATTTCACCTTCATCGGCAATATAAGCCCCAGCTAAGATTTTCATTAATGTGCTTTTACCTGCGCCATTTTCACCCATGAGGGCGTGAACCTCTCCTGGATAAATGGTGAGATTGACACCCTGCAAAGCCGGAACACCATGAAATCGTTTCGCAATCCCTTGCATTTCTAATACAGGTGTGGCAGTCGCCGCCGGAGGGAAATCGGTTTTCATATTTGTTGTCATGATTATTTAAGTGCTGAGTGATGAGTGCTGAGTAATAAGTAATAAGTAATGAGTGATGAGTGCTGAGTAATGAGTAATAAGTAATAAGTAATGAGTAATGAGTAATGAGTAATGAGTGGTGAGTAGTTAGAAATCTTACTTCTCGCCTGCCCAATGCCCCATGCCCCACTCCCCATTCCCCCTGCCCCCCTGCCTCTTCTACCATCCAGTCGATGTACTAACGTTCTCTTTGGTGATCAGCTTGGCGGGAATCAATATGTTGGGCGATGCAGGCTTTTTGCCATGTAAGATGTCGTTACCTACCTGAACTGCTGTTTCTGTCATTCCTCTGGGGTTTTGAGTAGCTGTTGCTGCATAGAGGCTATCTTGAGAGGCGATCGCTTCGATGGCTTCGGGTGCGCCGTCAACTCCTACAATGAAAAAGTCTCGCCGTTTGGCTTGATTGGCAGCTAAATCTACGCCTACGCCACTAGGGTCATTGATGGCAAAGACTGCATCTATCTTGGGAAAGGTGACTAGTAAATCACTCATCACTCTTAGTCCCCCATCTCGGCTACCTTCGGCGTTTTGGTCTTTGGAAAGGATTTTGATATTGGGATATTTGGTTAATACTTTTAAGCAACCATCCACTCGCTGAATTACGGAAGTGACTGGTGGCCCGTTAACTATTACTACGTTGCCTTTACCTTGGAGGCGATCAACAATATATTGGCAGCTAATTTCCCCGGCTTGCAAGTTATTAGTGGTGACGGTTGCGTCTACTTCTGCATCTACGCCTGTGTCTACTGCAATGACAATTTTGCCTACTTTTCTAGCTTGGTCAACTGCTGGTCTAATGCCTTTAGAATCAGCCGCGTTGAGAATAATAATGTCAGTATTTGCAGCTACGAAATTTTCAATTTGGTTAAATTGCTGATTTAAGTCATAGCCACTAGAAACTACTGTCACTCTGACATCATCACCACCAATTTTTTTCGCTGCTTTTTCTGCACCTTTAGCCATGACGACGAAAAAAGGATTACTTAAATCGCCCAAAGTCACACCAACGGAACGTAATTTATGAGTCTGTGTACTGGTATCACTAACGTTTTTAGCTTCAGTTGGTGTAGCTAGGTCAGCATTGGGAGCAACGGTTGTGCAGCCGACAAGAGAGCTACCGATAATACTTAATAAAGTTGTTGATAAAGTAATTTTATTCACATTCATTGACATCCTATAACGCGTTGTTAGTTAACAAAACTCAACAGAATTTCCTTCTGTGAAATTTTCATATTCTGAAACATCAAACTAATTACTCAAACTGAAGTAGTAGGTTGTTTACTGAGAAACACCTATGAATTTTGGTGTGATTAATTTTTGGGATTTTGCCTATGCACAGGTGTGCATTACTGATGTTTTTTATTTTTGCACACCTGTGCATAAAAAATATGTTAATTTTATTTACGTTACTTACAGCCATGCTGAATATGAGTAAACGGAAAGTATCCATTGAAGATATTGCTCGCAAAGCGGGTGTTTCCCATTCCACGGTTTCCCGTGCTTTACGAGATAGTCCTTTGATTAGTGCGAGGGTGCGGGAGGAAATCAAAAGACTAGCGCAGGAGATGAAATATGTACCGAATGCGATCGCCCAAAGTTTACAAAATCAACGTACCTATACTGTTGGGGTAATTGTCACTTCCATTGCTGATCCCTTTTTTGGTGAGCTAGTCGAGGGAATTGAAGAAGTCGCCAAACAAGCAGGTTTAAATGTTTTATTAAATGCTTCCCACGGAGACTTTGAGCAAGAACTAGCCGCCATTGAGAATTTTCATTATCGGAGAGTAGACGGGATTGTCATAGCTGACTCCCGCATTAGTAAACAATACACAAAGCAGTTAACACAATTGACTGTGCCAACAGTTCTGATCAACGTTGATACTGATGATCGCGGCGAAATATTTCACTCTGTATCCATAGATGATCGCTTAGGTGGCTCTTTAGCCGTCAAACATCTCATAGATTTAGGACACACTTGTATCGGATATCTAGGTGTAGGTGATGGTAGCAAAGCCGAACAACAGCGTTTAGAAGGGTATAAAATAGCTCTTAATGATGCGGGTTTACCACAAAATAATCATTGGGTGGCAATTCCTGAACGCAATTCTGAAAACTATAAAAATAAAGACTTTGATATTGGTAAAGAAATGCTCTCTCAACTAGTAGAGGCAGGAGTAACTAGTATTTTTTGTTATAACGATATGGTGGCAGTCGGCGCGCTTTTAGCTTGTAAAGAATTAGGTGTGATAGTTCCAGAAGATTTAAGTCTAGTGGGATTTGATAATACGGCTCTCAGCAGTTACGTTACACCACCACTGACAACGGTTAGTCAACGAATGTTAGAAATGGGTCAATTGGCTATGACAATGTTACTGGAATTATTTCAAGGAAAAACTGTAGAAAATCTGCTGTTATCGCCGTTTTTAGTGGAAAGGAGCAGTTCTACAACAGTTAGCCAACGGAAAGTTTCTGCGGTGTCTGGAAGAATCTGAGGTTTGTTGAGTATTGGCTATTGTAAGGGCGGATTTCACCAAAATATCTGTTTTAAGCAGAACAAGGTAAATAATTAAAGGTTTGTAGTGAGAACTTTAGTTGTCAAAAAAGGACTAAAGTCCTTACTACAAACTGAATCCTCGTATTTTTAGATTGCTTAACATAGTTCGATTTTTCAATCGGTTCTACTGAAAGTGTGAATATCTCACAGAACCCGCCCCTACTGACATCAATTAAAAATGTAGCTATCTGCGAACATACCGACTAGCTAATTGGATAGCATCAGCGATATCAACGTCGCCGTCGCCGTCTGCATCCAGGAAATTATTTAAGACGGGATTACCAGCAGTTCGAGCATTTTGGACATTAGATCCAGATTGCAGGAAATTCAATACTAGAGGTACAACAATCGGTAGTAATTGTTGAATTGTGTTGGCATCTAAACCAGTGCGCTGGGCTGTTACACCTGCAACTTGTTGTTGTGTGTCGGGGGAAAATAGCGCATTCACGGCTTGTGGGTCAAAAGAATTACCAGCATACTGATTTACTAGAGCCTGTGCTGATTCATTTCCTTGGCTGGCTTGCTTTTGTTGTAAAGCGGCGCGGACGTAATTACCTACAACCCCAATTACAGATTGTATTGTGCCTGGATCTGTACCAGTCGTTGTACTCAAATCCTGTACAGTGTTGATAATACCTTCTATTTGACCCATATTACCTTGTAGATTTGGGTTGTTAACAGCACCGAGAATTTGATCAAAAAGTCCCATAGTGTTGATTTCTCCTTTTATCTTGGTACGCAGGGGAAGGGGCAGAGGACAAGGGGCAGGGAGCAGGGGGCAGGGGAAGCAAGGTAGAATTTCTTAGCCGATGCCCAATTCCCAATGCCCAATGCCCAGTCCCTATTGTGCAGGAATTGTAGATGTAAAACTATAGACTTAAGGATGAGAAATAAAAGAGCGATCGCTAATATTCCAATACAGTTCAGTTAAGAAAACAGTTTGTAGTGAGGACTTTAGTCCTCATCTAAGGACTGAAGTCCTTACTACGAACTTTCCCTTACACCCCTACACCCTTACACCCCCACACCCTGACACCCTGACAACGTTAAGATTAGAAGCATTGGGATAATTAGTATTTGACCAATGCCACACATACCTCTGTCGCGCCTAGTCACGTTAATTGTTGGTTTAATTGTCATTTTGGGACTCGCCTTGTGGCTGATTGATTCCCTGTCTCGTTTGTATTGGCAATTATCCTATTCGCCATTTTTGGGCAATTTGCTGCTGTTGCTGCTGATTGTCTTAGTTGGTGGTTTGGTTGCAGCGTTTGTTTATTACGTACTGGTGTTACAGGCTGGTGAACAACGTTCCCGTCGCCGTCGTCAACGGGTGACACCAGCACAAATCCCGGCGGCGAAATCAGATGCGGCTTCTTCTACTTTGCAAGCTGTCAGACAACAGGTGGCGCAAATTCAAGATGAAGTCACACGCCAAGCTTTACTCAGCCGTACCAAGGAGATTGAAGCTAATTTAGCCAGGGGTGAGATTCAAGTTGTGGTGTTTGGCACTGGGAGTGCTGGCAAAACTTCCTTGGTGAATGCGATTATGGGGCGCATGGTAGGGAGAGTAGACGCGCCAATGGGGACGACTACAGCCGGGGAAACCTACTGTTTACGGTTAAAAGGACTGGAGAGGAAAATTTTAATTACTGATACACCAGGGATTTTAGAGGCTGGGGTAGCAGGGACAGAAAGAGAACAATTAGCCAGGGCGTTGGCAACGGAGGCAGATTTACTATTATTTGTGGTGGATAATGATTTACGACGGTCAGAGTATGAACCACTTCGAGGTTTAGCGGAAATTGGTAAGCGATCGCTTTTGGTTCTCAATAAGACAGACTTATATACAGACGAAGATAAGGAAGTCATCCTAGCACGGTTACGGCAAAGGGTGCGGGGATTTATTGCTACAAACGATGTAGTGGCGATCGCCGCTAATCCCCAATCTGCTCAACTAGAAACTGGGGAAATCTTCCAACCAGAACCAGATATTGTTCCTTTACTGCGGCGCATGGCGGCCATTTTACGGGCTGAGGGTGAGGATTTAGTAGCAGATAATATTCTCTTGCAATCTCTGCGCTTAGGAGAAGAGGCGCGCAAACTCATCGATGCTCAACGCCGCCGCCAAGCTGATAAAATCGTCGAGAGGTTTCAGTGGATTGGGGCGGGTGTGGTATCAGTTACCCCTCTACCCGTGGTAGATTTACTAGCAACAGCCGCCGTCAACGCCCAAATGGTTGTCGAGATTGGTAGAGTCTATGGTTGTGAATTAAACATGGAACGGGGGCGAGAGTTAGCCCTATCCTTAGCCAAGACAATTGCCAGTTTAGGTATAGTCAAAGGGGCAATTCAACTACTCACTACAGCTTTGCAATTAAATGTAGCAACATTTGTAATTGGCAGAGCTATTCAAGGGGTGACAGCCGCATATTTAACCCGCATTGCCGGGAAAAGTTTTATTGAATATTTCCGCCATGATCAAGACTGGGGTGATGGTGGGATGACAGAAGTAGTACAGCGACAGTTCCAAATTAATCGCCGGGATGAATTTATTAAAGCATTCGTGCAGGAGGCGATCGCTAAAGTCGTCAAACCACTCACCCAAAAAGCGGAAGTTGTGGAAGAAGACACAGAAGCTTAGAGGATATTGAGGTGATTTTTTCCTGTGATCATGGTCAGCGATAACCCAGTGATTGTGGTAAACCAGCCACTAATTCTAAATTTGGCAAATTCAGAGTTAACCAAGGCTGACCTAAATTCAAAGCCGCAAAGGGACTTGCTGGAGGAATTTCTAAATTAGCGGCTAATAATCCAATTTGAGACTGCAACTGACCTTGAAAACATAGCAACTCAGACCCCAAACGCCCAAACACCTCGCCACTAAGTTCTTGTTTCCACCATGTAGATAACCCTGTTTTGTCACTCTAGGCAGAGGAAAAGTAGAAATCAGGGTGAGTCAGGAAAATAAATATTGAACTGGTGAGGTGATAAATAATAGATTGAAGTTTAGAAAAACCCAAGGACAATTGGGGAATAGGAAAAACTGTTAACCAGGGATATATTAGGTTAAATAAAGTAAAAGGTTGAATTATTAAACGGAGATTGTTAAGAATGTTCTTCCAACCCTTTCCATCATCCCACCAAGGATGAACAGCAAATTTTGATGGAGATTCAGGCACAGAAAACTGCATTTGTTCAGAGTGAAGGCTAACCATTAAATAGCTACTACAAACAATCTCCCACCAGCGTTCAATATCCGCATAGTGAGTCAGACGATAATCTGCCCAACCTAATTCATTCTTACTTTGCTTCAAGCCATATTCAACCCATGTTCTTAACCCATAGAAATTCCCAACTTCCCTGGGTGTAATATCGGGATATTTAGTCATGACATACCAAGTAGAGTTTCCTGGCAACTTTTCAACGTCTGTGGTGATCTGCCAATATCTATGTTCGCTACGTTTTCCGTAAATTATTTCTCTAATATATCGATTTTCACTGTCGAGGTCAGAAAATACACGTTTAAATCTCTGCCACTCTAGATATTGAGTATGCTGTCGTGGAAGTAGCTTTACATCGTGGTTTGAGCGAATTGCCACTATATAGTTTAGATTCATTTCATCTAACACTGATACAAAATTAGTTCCGCTTTCTCCATACAAACTATCTGCCAATACTAAATTAAATTTAAAGCCTAGTGACTTGAGCTTTCTGATTAAATTAGCGGCTATTTGTGGCTTGGTTAGATACTTATCTTCTGGTTTTAATCTTTCACGCGGCTTGTATACTTCAAACAGCAGAGGAAAGGTCATTCCGCAGAATACACCGTATGCTGTAACCACTACAATTCCATTGTCAACCTTTCCTAAGTTTCCTATATATTGTCTTTTGACATAATCTGTTGATGAGCCTTTCTTTCTATCTCCAGTTTCGTCAATAATTAAAACGATTGGTCTACCTTTTATGATTTCTAAAATTAGTTCTAAACGTAAAGCTCTTAGCTTCTCTATTTCCCAAGGTGATTTAGTTAAGAAATGATGTAAGCCTTGCTGATTATCTAATCCTACAATTTTGGCTATTTCTGGTAATGTTTTCCGTTTTAGTTCGGAAATGCAACCTATATGCAGGTATTTAAATGCTTCAAAGCTTCTAACATCTGAAAACAGACTTTTATACCACTGGCAATATTCGTCCACGAATTTGATCGTTTTCACGGGTGAACGAGGCTCTACCATTCTCTGTGCTTACGTTCTAGAGTTTTTACGTTCTTATACTACCGCGAAAGTGACAAATCAGGGATAAGCTCCACATTCCTTTTTGATAATTGATGTGGCATAACTCACGCTGATTTTGCCTGACGCTAACTTTACCATGATGATGCCAGCTAAACTCAGCCATTTCTTTAGGTAATCCCCAAATTTCTCGACCCCCAGCCACGGAATCCTCATTGTCGACATAAATATGAGAAATCCAAGCTCCAATATGTTTTTGATATCGTACAACAGCTGGAACGACAATCAACTCGTTGTATTGTAATAAAGAGTCTGCTTCATAAGCAGATACATAGATTCCTGCCAAAGTTTTGCCAGGTAAAAACGAAACAATCTCTAATTCCGAGGGTACAAAAGCAGCAGCTTGTTTGACATCGACCCAGTGTAAGGTTTGAATGCCATAACCTTCAAGTCTCCAAGGAGCAGGCGGATATGTCATGTCAAATTTCTGAAAATGCTTACGCTTTAATTTTATCTGGGGCTGATGTATGAGTAACAAAAATCCTACTTCTGATTTCTGAACGCAGGAACTAAGTTGTAGGATTGTGCAACTTTAGTATTAACGTAGCTTATGGTTCAAGTAAAAATACTTAACAAACCTGCTGCGAATAATTAAATCCATGCCTTACTGATTTATCTTTAAGTCATTCCGGAAACAGTAGGGAAGGAAGGAAAACTTATATAAGGACTAACTCAGTAACCAGCTCATGAACCACCACATGATCGGTAAAGTACTGCAAGCACGCTACCAAATTATCCAAAGCCTGGGTGCAGGCGTATTCGGACAAACATACCTAGCGGTGGATATTCAGTACCCACATACCCCTAAATGTGTAGTTAAACAACTCAAAGTTAACCATCTACACCCTAGTTACTTAGACACTATTAGATTACGTTTTCTCACGGAAACCTCTACTCTCAAGCAACTAGGAAATCACGATCAAATTCCCGAATTTATCGCTTGTTTTGAAGAAAATGAGCGTTTCTATCTAGTACAAGAATATATCGCAGGACATTCCTTATCGGCGGAACTCCCCATCAGTCAACAATGGGGTTGTTTGTGGACTGAGGAAGAAGTTGTGACATTTTTAGAGGATGCTTTAGAAATTTTAGAGTTTGTTCACTCCCAAGGTGTCATTCACTGCGATATTAAACCAGAAAATATTATTAGGCGTGCTGCTAATGGGAAGTTAGTCCTGATTGATTTTGGTTCTATCCAATCAATCAATTTGGGTATGGATGCCGATTTATCAATTTATCAAGCTCCAACCACTTCTTTGGGTTATATTCCAGCAGAGCAATTTGTTGGTCAAACTCAGCCGAATAGTGATATTTATGCTTTGGGGATGATTGCGATTCAGGCTTTGACTGGATTAGAACCACTGCAATTAAAAATAGATCCTCTGACGAATGAGATTATTTGGCGTTCTGCGGATACACCGGTTTGTGATTATCTAGCGGCTATTTTAAGTCAGATGATTCGCTACGATTATCAGCAACGTTTTCAGTCGGCGGCTGATGTGTTGCGTGTTCTTAGACAGATGGTGTGGGAAACTGCAATCACAAAAGTTACCACAACCGAGGAAATTCAAAATTACGTAGCAGAACCAACTTCAGAATTGGCATCACCGTTACTGACAGGAATTAAAGTAGGATTGGCAGTCAATTCTATTTTGATGGGTGTGGGAGCTTATTCTTTAGTCAATACTTCACCCATTCCATCTGAGACAGATATTTTATACAAAGCAACTAAAGAATATCAAGGTGGAGATTTAAAACAGGCGATCGCTCTAGCTAGATCAATCCCATCTTACAGTAATGTGTATCCAGATGCCCAAGCCACTATCGAAAGTTGGCAACAGCAATGGCAAGTAGCAGCGCAAATATATTCTTTAGCTGAACAAGCGTTAGCTGAAGGGAACTGGTCAGATGTCTTCTCAGCTGCTAATCAAGTGCCTGATATTTTATACTGGCAAACTAAAGTTCATGAGTTAACAAAACAAGCTCAAGGAAATATCGAAGCTCAAACAAAAAATTTATTATCTCAAGCGTATGCCAAAGCTGAAATTAGGGATTTTTCGTCAGCATTAGAATATCTGCGTCAAATCCCCAAAGAAAGTTCGGCGGGTTCTTTGGTACAAAAGAAATTGGTCGAATACAATCAAAAACGTCAAATTAGAGCTGCCTATTTTTTACATCAAGCGCGTAAACAAGCATTAGCAGGTAACTTTGACCGTGCAGTGAAGTTTCTCCATAAGATTCCTAAAGATACCCCTGTATATGCTCAAGCTCAACTAAAGCTGAATGAGTACAATCAAAAGCTAAATCCTCAAAGTCAAAATTTAGCTTACAACGCCGCTTCTGTAGCTCGTAATCATCAGCCAGTGATTAGGGTGCAGAATGTGCAGCCAGAACATGAATTACAAGAAGTCAATATTCGTTAGTGTTGAAAATGCAACCACAAGATATCTTTAAGATATGGGCAGTATTATATTAGGTATCTATGTCTGCTAAAGATATCTTTCATGAGGTTGTGAAAATAGCTTTACATAAGGACGGTTGGCAAATAACCCATGACCCGCTTTTGTTTAATGTGGGGGGTGTAAAAATGTCCATTGATTTGGCAGCAGAAAAGCTGATTGCAGCAGAAAGGAAGGATGAAAAAATTGCTGTAGAAGTCAAAAGTTTTCTAGAGAGGTCATCTGCTATCTCAGAATTTCACACTGCTTTGGGTCAATTTATTAATTATAGAGCTGCATTAAGACGGCGAGACCCAGAACGAGTTTTATATTTGGCAGTACCTTTGACGACTTACAGAACATTTTTTCAACTTGAGTTTCCCCAGGAAATGGTAGAGGAAAATCGAGTCAAAATTATTGTTTATGACGTTGAAAATGAGGTGATTGTTGAATGGAAAAGATAATTAAATATCGTCAGATTATACAAAATATGCTTTTAGATTATGGTAATCAAAAGCCTGCTTACGGTAATATTGAGGTAGAGACAATTTTCGATACAGATCGTGATCATTACCAAATTGTTTATTTAGGTTGGGAAGGTTCGGATTGGGTACACAGTTGTATCATCCACATTGATATTAAAGGTGATAAAATTTGGTTACAATGGAATGGTACAGAAGATGATATTGCTGCTGATTTAGTGAATGCTGGAGTGCCAAAAGAAGATATTGTTTTAGGATTTCAGTCCCCATTTATGCGGCAGTTTACAGAATACGCTGTAGGTTAGTTTGTAACTATAGGTTTAATAATTACCCGATCTAGCCAAGTTTTTAAATTTGGTGAATTGCGGGTCAAATAATAGTTTTACAGTTCCAGTGGGGCCGTTGCGGTGTTTGGCAACTATGACTTCTGCAATACCGCGATCGGGACTATCTGAGTTATAGTAGTCATCTCGATATAGCATGATGACTAAATCTGCATCTTGTTCAATAGAACCAGATTCTCTTAAATCTGACAACATAGGACGCTTATTGGTACGCGCTTCTACACCTCGACTTAGCTGAGATAAAGCAATCACAGGTACAGATAATTCCCTTGCTAAACCTTTGAGAGAACGGGTAATTTTTGATAACTCCTGCACACGGTTATCACCGCCACCTTCCATCAATTGCAGGTAATCTATCACGACTAAGCCTAGTTCTACCCCTTGTTCTGCTTGTAGTCGTCTGGCTTGACTCCGCATTTGGGTAACAGTAATATTCGGTGTATCGTCGATAAATATGGGCATTTCCGATAGCATACTGATGGCGCGGCTTAAGGGTTCCCATTGGGTTTGACTTAAGCGTCCACTCCGCAAATAACCGCTTTCAATTTGTGCTTCGCTAGCTAATAGACGTTGTACTAATTGTTCTTTAGACATTTCTAAGCTAAACACGGCCACAGGTAAACGCATAGAAGCGGCGATATTGTTAGCTAGGTTGAGACAGAATGCGGTTTTACCCATTGATGGTCTACCAGCGACGATAATTAAGTCAGAACGCTGGAAACCGCTTGTCATGGCATCTAAATCATAGAAGCCACAGGGAATTCCTGGTAGAGCAATTCCTTGATTTCGCTCCTCGATTTCTTGAAAATTATTAATGAGGGTTTCGGCAATGTGAATTAATCCTGACTGGGGACGTTCTTGAGTAACACCGAAAACTTTTTGTTCTGCTTGGTCTAAAACAATGGGTAACTCAGTTTCAGTCTCGTAACCAAGTTGGACAATTTCATTACCAGCTTTAATTAATTGCCGTCGCAGGTATTTTTCCATGACCAACCCTGCTAAGGCATCAATATTCACGGCGGAGACTGTACGATCTACCAAGGTGGCTAATTTATTTCTCCCACCTATGCGCGTCAGCAAATCGTTGTCAGCTAGCCAACTGGTAACTGAGAGTAAGTCTGTGGGTTTACCTTGGGCGTGTAGCCTTATAGCGGCTTGATAGATATCTTTATGAGCCTTAATATAAAAGGCTTCGGGAAGTAGGCGATCGCTAACTCGACTAATTGCTTCTGGATCTAGTAAAATACCCCCCAAAATCGCTTCTTCCGCTTCGATGTTTTGGGGTGGTAGGCTGTTGCTACCACGCGATTCAAAACTTAGTTCTTCAGGCATAATTTTGGGGGATTGGGTACTGGGGATATAAGAGGCAGGGGAGCAGGGTGCAGGGGGCAAGGGGGAGAAAGATTTCCCTCTTTCTTTTGTGCAGTTGTTTCCTGTCTCTTTGACTTCTGTTTCCTAGTCCCCAGTACCCAGTCACCAATACCTAGTTTAACTAGCCACAACTTGAATATCGATTTGTGCTGTCACTTCAGAATGTAGTTTGATATCTGCTTTGTAAGTGCCTAACTTGCCAATATCAGGAATGGTAATACCACGACGGTCTACTTCTTGACCTGTTGCTGCTTGGATGGCATCAGCAACGTCTTGGGTGGTAACAGTACCGAAAATTGCTTCGTTTTCACCAACTTGCTTGGCGATTTTCAAGCTACTAACTTTTTCTAATGCGGCTTTTTGCTCTTGTGCTTGTTGCTTGAGTTCTAATTGGCGTTGTCTTTCGATTTCCCGACGGCGTTCTACTTGCTTGAGAAGACCAGGGGTGACGTTGGCTGCCAAATTCTGAGGAATCAAATAATTACGAGCATAGCCAGGAGCTACTTCCACTAAATCGCCAGATTTTCCTAACTTGCTGACATCCTTAGTTAAAACTAATTGTATGCGCTTCGCCATTGTTTTCTGTTTTTCCTGTAAAATCTCATTAACTTGGGTTGCAGCTGGATAATCTACGTGAGCGTAGCTGTATCCCAACCTATACTATAATCCCAAAGCTTACAGATCCTAGCGAAAGGTGGGGCGCGATCGCAACTCCCAACTGCCAAAATTTTCAAAATTGGAGCTAAAAAGAAAAATAATGATCTGCATTTCCCCTACACCCTTACACCCCTACACCCCCATACCCTTTTTTTACGATTCCTCACCGACTGGTAGAGGGAAGGTTTCACCTGCTAGATAGGCGGGGAAATTTTGTTGGAAGTATAACCAAGATGTCATATCTTCCCCTTCGTTATAAGCTTTGGGAGCTTGTTTATATAAAGGTACGCGATGATTAATTTCATCTTGGAGAAGTTGGGGTAATTCTGTTAAACCACTAACTTTACTGCCAAATGCACTGTAGATGAGATGACCAGGGCGATCGCCCATATTCATCCAAGGCAACCATTGACCAATTCTATCCCAACTAAGCCTCAATTGCGAAACTGATTGTAATTCTGTGTTAAATAAATCTGCGGTTGGGACTGTGAGTTTAAATAATTCTGCTGCTTGGTAAGTGGGATAGGGACTGTATTTAGATAATTCTGGATCTGCTGCTAACGGGTTAGGATATGTGGGGAAGATATCAAACACAAAAGTTGTGGTTTCTCCCTCTACTTGTGCAGGAAATTTACCTTTAAAACAACCCTGCACAGGATTATTCGCCACATGAATGACTGTGACTGTTTCTCCTGTCCAGGGATTTTCCCATTGGCGGAGAATTTCGTCTGTTTCTGGATTTAGATAATAAGTGAGTTCTCTAGAAGTAAAATCCCAAATTCCTGGTTCTGTGAGAATGCAGCGACTTACACTCAAACCTAAAATTTTAAATAGCAGTTTTCTTTTTTCCCCAGGAGTAAAAGCGTAAATTTTCCCTGTCCAGGTGAGAAAAGTTGATTGGCTAGCGTCAAGAGAAGAGCGAGTTTTCACCCAATATTGAGCATCTAATTCTTGAGTTTGGGCAACCATAAATAGTTCCTTAGTTATTAGTCAATAGTCAATAGTCATTAGTCAATAGTCATTAGTCATTAGTCATTAGTCAATAGTCAATAGTCAATAGTCAATAGTCAATAGTCAATAGTCAATAGTCAATAGTCAATAGTCATTAGTCATTAGTCATTAGTCAATAGTCATTAGTCATTAGTCATTACTCATTACTCATTACTCATTACTCATTACTCATTACTCATTACTCATTACTCAGCACTCATTACTTCTCCCTTGTCTCCCCTACACCCCTACACCCTTACACCCCTCAAATCGACGAAATAAAAATAACCACAGGGGTAAGGAACTGTTAATGGCGATGAGTCGCACTAAATGACCAGTGGTGACAATTTCTACATTATGGTCTAATGCTAGGGAAACTAGGATCATTTCTGCTGCTCCTCCTGGTGCGGTGACTAATAGACAAGTCAACCAGTCCCATGAGGTTATTTGCATTGCTATTATAGTGGCGATCGCGCCGGCAATTAAGGTCATAAAGACAGACATTAAGGCGTAACCTAGAGTTTTTTTGCCCAGGGTGGGTTTCTCTCCCCAATATTCACCGATGGTAATTCCTAAAAGCAGTTGACCGATAATGTTGACTAGTCTTGGTGGATCAAAGTTAATATCACTCACCAATGGCAATAAATTTAGCACTGTATTAAATGTCAGTCCCAATAGTAATGCACCAAAAAAATCTCCCGCCGGGAGTTTGCATTTAGTCACAAAATAAACTATGAGTGCGGTGATGGCTAAAGCTATTGCCAATAATCCTATTTGTGATGGGTCAAAATTCCACCAGGAATTACTAATTGATAGGTTTGATAAATTCCAGTAATTCCCGACTGCGGTTCTAGCAATGCAAGGAATTAGTAATACTACTGAGGTGACGCGAATCGCTTGTACTAATGCTACTAGGGTGACATTTTTATTATAGTCGGCGGCGATCGCTGACATCACACCTACACCCCCTGGGACTGTGGCTAGCATTGCTGTCAGAAGATTAGTCTGACTCAGGCGGGAGTAAATATAGCCAATACAACCACCGCATAGTAGTAAAAATAAAGTCAAAAAAATAAATATGGGAATTCCTGTAGCTATCTCGGTTAAGTCAGTATTGGCGTTAGCCGCACCAACTGTTAGTCCTACTAAGGCCATACCGACTCTTCTAGCCATACGGTTAGGACGAGGGGAATACTGGTAAAATATGCGACAAATTTGCAAGATTGCTGTTCCGGCAAAAATACCCCCAAATATCCAAGAAATACCACCGAAATGTAACTTTGTTAAGACTAAAGCTAGGGGAAATGACAGGAGTATTTCTAGCGTGAGGATGATTAGTTGTTTTGCTACTGCAATTTGTTTATTAATGGGTTTCTGGAAAATAGAAACAAGATTTACACTTTGATTCATTGATTAAATTCATTGAAATATGCACTGCAATTTATCGGTGTTACTGGCAAGTTGTATTTAGTTGTCAGTGTAAATGCGTATTAACTAATACCTGATAGTTATATCTAGAATTACAAGATAACATTAATTCAGAATAGTTTATAAATTATTAAATAACTTAATATTATATTTACTATAGATAGCCAAGACAAAATGCAGGATTTATAGTATTTCACTGACTTGAAAAAGGGGTGTAGGGGTGTAAGGGTATAGGGGTGTAAGGGAAAGACTTTTTCATGTTTTCTTGTGTATGCAGTTCATAATGACTACTTAATTAGCCATGTATAGATGACATTAAAATTCAGAGATAATGTCATCTACACATGGATAAGAGGTGTAAAAATATAAACCTCTCGACAAAATATTTAGTCTTCATCTAAGGCGGGAAAAAATTCCTCAAACTTCCATAGTTCATCTTTATTTTGGAGAAACCAAATTCTAGTTGATTGTGTCAACTGTTCCCAGATAATTTCAGCAGGAATACTAGGAGAAGCATAGCGATATTTTTGACCCAATAGTTTTAAATTCTCGGCAACATCATCGGGAATACCAAAATCTTGCCAATCAACTGCTATATATCTTCCTGATACGCCAGAAGCTGGATCAAAAACTAATTGTGCTGTTCTGATTAAGTCAGCAAAGTGGGTTGGTCTGAGAATTGCTGACTGTTGAAGATGAAGTAATTCTTCATGTTCGTGAGACATATTCGCTGGAATAGTTAAAGGTTGATGGTGGGTGAATTTACTACCAGAGATTTTGTCCTCAATATTCCTATTTTAGCGCAGTTGATAATGTGCAAAATTACTAAATCATCAGTAACATAAGTATAAATCGAATTTTGGAAGTATATTTTTATTAAATAGGAAAGTATACTTGTGTAGTTAATGTCATACTTTCAATAAGTTAATGATTTCGCCGTAGCTATCCTAAATTATTGCTCAGTGCCGAATTTAATTGCTGAGAATCAAGGGTTGAGGTGATAAATATGATGGTGATGTTTTGGGTAACAGTTATTTTATTAGTTTGGCTTTTTGGCTTCTCTTTGTTAGCAGAAGCTTGGTTCTATGAAGAAGAACAGGATTTAGAAAATAGCAAGTTTGAGTGAAAAATACAGACGCGATGTACTGCGTCTGTATAGGTTATTAAGAGCGTAATTGTGCGATCATCTGTACAGGATTCCAGTAAGCGCGGGTGGTTTGGATTTTCCCTTCAGGATTTACTGCAAAAATAGTAATTCCTGCAAATTTCACTGATTTACCACTTTTGCTAACTCCGTTCATTGTCCATTTGACTGCGGCTTCGTTGCTAGCGATGAATATATGTTCAATTGTCGGTTCTAGTTGAGCAAATACAGCTTGCAACTGTCCGATAAATTCGCGGAATCCTTCATGAACTTTTGTTGGTGGTTCGCCAACTGGATCATAACTTACCGCATCGTCAGCAAAATTATCTACCCAACCTTCTGGGTTCATGGCTGCTATGTTACTAAAGTAAGCAGCCACAACTTTTTCTATAACTTCATTGGACATGATTTTGTTTAGTGGTGATTTAGCTAACAGCACTGATAACTTTTAATCAGTTTCTACGAAAACGGTGACGGCTGCGATCGCCACTAACATTTCGTCATTTTTATCGTTCAAAGACTCAATAGCGCGTCCTTGCACTACCATACCGCCTGATTCTACAGTCAGGCTTTTGCGTCCGAAGGGTAACACAGCTAAGACTTCGGCTTCTCTGACTTGTTCAGGATAGGGGACTGCAACTTGCACTTCCACAATCATCTCATTTGGGTCACTTAAACCCGCAACTTCCCATACTCCTGGTAAAGCATTATGCGCGATCGCGTTGCGAACAGCTCTTGCTGCGGCGACTGTCGGTTCTTGTCCGTGTTGATCTACACCCATTCCCATCTCAATAATGAATCGTTTTCGCGCCACTGTGACATCCCAAAATCTTCACTTTTAACTATAAAACTTGAGGTACAGCCTGTACTGATACACTAATTTTCAAGACGCTTCAAAAAATGGCACATTTGGTTTCGGCTTTTACATATTTCTGTGGAACTGTAGAAGTACGTAGGAAAGATTTTATTTAGACAGAATAGCTGTGAATTTACAAAAATACTTTCATGCTGCTAACCACCGTAGAACTATGGTTGCGATAGTCGGGTTAGCTGTATTAACTATGACCACAAATTATCAAGCGCAAGGAATAGCGCAACCAAAACCGCCTGGTGATTTTGTCTTCCCAGGTGAAAGATTAACAACAAATCATCAAATTATGACAATAGCAGACGCAAGACCACCAGAACCGAGAACCTTGACAGGACACAGCGAAGCAGTTGTGACGGTAGCGGTGAGTGCAGATGGTAAAACCCTGGCTTCTGCTAGTTACGATAAAACTGTCAAACTCTGGGATATCAAGACGGGTAACTTAATCAAAACCCTGAATCATCCCTATCAGGTAAATGGTTTAGTTTGGAAGAGTGATGGTAAAACTCTCGCTGTCGTCAATGGAAACGAAGTAATCATCTGGAATGTCACCACGGGAAAAGCACTCAAAACCCTCAAAGGTAGTGACGGTTTTTGGAGTGTAACATGGAGTCCAGACGGGAAAAAAATTGCGGCTGGGAGTTGGAACAAAACTATCACACTCTGGGATACAAACACGGGTAAAGTAATCAAAAACCTTACGGGACATACATCAGAAGTTTATAGTGTCGCTTGGAGTCCAGACAGCAAAACTCTGGCTTCTGGGAGTGGAGACAGTACTATCAAACTTTGGGATGGAACTACAGGGAAATTAATCACCACCTTGAATGAACATCAAGGAACTGTTTATGGTTTAGCATGGAGTCCAGACGGTAAAACTCTCGCTTCTGGATGTACAGACCGAACTATCAAACTCTGGAATACAACTACAGGTAAATTAATCAAAACACTCAATGGACATAGCGACGCAGTTGGTAGTTTAGCTTGGAATGCAGATAGTAAAACTCTTGCTTCCAGCAGTGCAGACAAGACTATCAAAATCTGGGATGTAAACACAGGTAAATTGCTGAAAACCTTGAACAGACATCAGGATGTCGTCTTGAGTGTAGCTTGGAGTGCAGATGGTAAAACTCTAGCTTCTAGCAGTAGAGATACAATCATTAAAATCTGGAATCTCAATGATTAAAGGTTCGTAGTAAGGACTTCAGTCCTTATTAGAGGACTAAAGTCCTCACTACGAACTGAAGTTACTGAATTTCCACAGTAGAACTAGCTGAACGTCCAAATTCCTCCGGCGCATATTGTAAATGCGCTTCCGCACCAGGCCAGAGAAATGTACCAGGAGTTACCGAACGGACTAAGTAGTGCAGACTATATACACCTGGTTCGAGGTGGTTAGCGTAGGCGATAATGCGATCGCGGTAGATATTTCTATAGCCAAGTTGCCAACTATCAGCCTGTGCTTGTAAAGCGGCCGTTGCAGTTTGAAAACTCTGGTCTACGGCTTCTAATCCTGCTGGTAATGGGTCTTTAATCACTACATGATCTACAGGATGATCAGCAATAATTTCTAAACCAATATCAAATACCTGTCCACTTTCTATATTTAATGGTTTATCAAAAGCGTAAATCCCTGTCTTTTGCAAAGGCTGCCTTTCTCCCACTTTGCTAATCGCTTTTGTCACCCTTAGACCATTAAATCTTCCTGGCTGATTTCCTGGTAATAGGTAACTGTAATTTACCAAATAATGTAACTTTCCATTACCAGATTTTTGCAGTGTTAAATCATGACGACCACGGGGTAATTTATCCATTGCTACATTTAGCTGTAAGCTGGGATTTTGATAACCATTAAAGCGGTTTTCTCCGAGTTTTTTACCTGCTAATTTAACTGTGGCTAAAAAGTTGGGTGGTGTGGGTTGGAGTTGACTATATTCTACTAATGCTGTTAAAGCTTGAGCATTATTATAGTCAGTTTGCCATGTGCCGTTGCGACGTTGTGCTAACAGACTTTGGAATAATTTATCGATGACTTCTGGTTTACTTTGTTTGGCGATAAATAATCTTAAAGCCTGTGCTTGTGCTGTGGTGTTTGAACTCATCCATCCCCATTGATTAGGTAAGCTAATCACGGCTGTGCGTCCAGTTTCAGAGATATTTTCTTGCAACTGGTTGAACATTTTTTGTGATTCATCTTGCCATTCGGGGAATTGCGATAAATACCTTGCTAGTTTGATTTGAGTAACTATATCAAAGTTATTACGCTGTTGATAAATATCACTCAAGAAACTATTGCGTTTTTCTCCAAGTGCGTCTAGAGCAATTAAAGCATGGAGTTGCAGTTGAGTTTTACATAATTGTTCCTTACAAAAGTCATATTGTCCAGGATTTGCTAAGACTTTTTGCAAGTAATTCTTTAAGCGAGATAACATTGCTGCATTTACTGCATTGGGAAATACTTTTTGCGCTTGGCTTAAAGATTCCGCAGCGTAAGCAGACACCCAAGGGTCTGATTTTTCTTGTCCTGGGAAGGCTGCAAAACCACCGTCGGCGATTTGCAGTTTGGCTAATTGCGTAATAGCTTGATTCGCCTGTTGTTGGGGGTTAAATTCTGCAAAAGTTTGACTATATTTCTGAGATAACGTTTGTAAATTAGCCGCAATCATTAACTGACTCGCCGCCGGTTCAGCGAAGGGTAAATCATTATCAGCTAATACTTGTTTGGCTGGTGCTTTGATTTCGGGAATTAATGTACTGGCTAATTGAATATCTAAACCACCAGCATTGGGATAGACATTTTTATCAATATTGAGAGGGATGTTAACTTGTTTATCAGTCACACCAGTTTCCACGACTTGTTCTGTCACTTCTAACGGCTTGACTTCTAACGGCACAGCAAAGGCATCGGCGGCTGTATTATTTAACTGGGTGGTAAAGCGGACTTGCGCTACACCGACGTTTTCCGCCACCATTGGGAAGCGATAAGCTTGAGTTGCAGACTCAGTTTTAGTTTGTAAGTTGGTAGATTTGGGGTTTTTCTCTGCAAACTTGACATTACCCTGAAGTTCACCGTCAATTGTTAAGTTTCCTGAAGTGCCGGTGTTATTGGTGACGGATAAACCACCTAGGATGCGATCGCCTGGACGGACAAATTGTGGCAAGATGGCATTAGTTAGCAGTGGCTTGGTGGTGATAAAAGTCGCATCCCCATTCCCAAAGCGGAGATTTCCATCAGTCGCGACAACCATCACCCGCCATGTTGTTAAGTCATCCGGTAATTTAAAGGTGATTTGCGCCTTACCGTTAGCATCGGTGAGAACAGAGGCATTATAGTAAGCTAGAGGCTGAAAATCTGTGCGGGTGCGGGTATTGGCGATACCTGTGGATAAACCGCCGCTATAACCCCAGCCTTTGGGTTGTGCTATGTCTTGGGGTTGTATCACCACATCAGGACGATTATCACTGAAACGGGTAGATATTAGCTGTTCTGCATAGACTGTATCTACCAAATTTGGCGGACGATAACCAGATAGTTGCAACACTGCTTCATTTACCACCATGACAGTTAATTGTCCTTGGGTGGGGTTATTCTGGTGATCTTTGAGTTCGAGTTGTACTGTTGACTCTGCGCCAGGTTCTAGGGATGCTTGCAATGGTGTCACTTGCACGTTTAAATATTTATCTTGCAAGTTGACTTTAAAAGGAGTAAACCCAATTTTAACTAATTTATCTAAACTTCCTGGTTCTACTTGATTTATAGGTGCGCCTTGTCTGACTAACACAGCTTCCACTGCTGCATTCGGTAACATTTCCGGCGTGACTTGAAATTGAATTTGTGGCGCGCCTCCCTTGGTTTTAGTTAGTTGTTGATACAGGGGCTTATCTTTAATTACGGCAAAATATAACTCTGCATCTTGATAGGGAGATTGAATTAAAGCCGTAGCAATTTCACCAGGTTTGTATTCTTTTTTATCTAGTTTCACCTCTAGACGGTTTTCATCATCAGAACCCCAATAAACTTGATTATCTCCTGTCACCCAAATTTGACTATCTGTGGCTGTCACCTCATCTTTACTATCGCTAAAATTGGCGCGAATGCGATATGAACCTGAGACAGTCGGGGTTAAATTGACAGTTTGATAATTTTCAGATGAGGTAATTTCAGCTTGTGCGACTGTCTGATATTCCACTTGATTTTTAGCTGTGTCACTACCTTCTACTACCTGCGTCACACTGCTATACTTCATCTGTTGTAATTCTACACGCACCCGTTGATTAGTCATGGGTTTTCCTGTAGGTTCAGTGACAATTACTTCCACAGGAAAGCTTTTCCCAGCATTGGCGATGAAATCACTTTTTAACCCGATGAGACGATTACTAGGTAAAGCGGTAAAAGATTTAGAACTAGCTACAGATAAATTAGAAACATCTGCCACTTGCACATCTATATTATAAGTCATGGGATAAGGTAAATCTTTCGCCACCATCACTGTTTGCCCAATTTTACCTTGAGGGTCTAATTTAGTGTTAGTTTGCAACACATCACTAGGTAAAGATGGACTTTCTTCCGGCCAAAACCATTGTCTACCAAAACTAAATTCTTCCCATCCCTTGGGTGTAAAACTCTCCTGACGACGCGTCACAAAATATTTAGCTTCGCCTCCCTCCACAGGCGCGCCAAATAAATAATTACTCGCGGCTTTTGCTTCGACTTCCTCACCGACTAAGGCAAATTCTTTATTTAAATTGAGTTCAACTTTAAAATTCGGTGGTTTAAATTCAGCTACGCGAAACTCACCAGAAATTTCTCGCCCATCTTTCCCTTTGGCTTGAATGGTGTAGTAACCTAGTTTTTGGGTTTTACTAATCGGTAACTCTAGAGAAAACGTCCCAAATTCGTTAGTGGTTTTTGTCCCTAAATCTGTTTTCTGTCCATCAGGATTCAGGAAACTCAGTTGATATACAGCATTTTTATCTTGCTGGATACTGCCATTGATTAAAAAATCAGCAAAGCCTGTAAAAGCAGCCTTTTCTCCTGGCTGATATAACTGTCTATCTGAAAATATTACGCCCCGTGACACAGGTTTATTATCGTCCCAACCTGCATCAATACCATATCCATATGAACCGCTATATTCTTCAGTCTTCGCAAATGCCCAATCTTGATTTTCACGGGCAATTACTAATAATTCTGGTGATTTTACAGACGAGTCTTTATTGCTGACATAACATGACTGTAAATTAGGGAGTTGTAGTCTTAAATTACCATCATTATCTGTTTTTCCTGTCGCGCAAGGTTGAACGGGATCACGATATTTTGCACCTAATTTTAATTGGTAAATTTCAATAGGTGCAGCTTTAACAGGCGAACCGTCACTGAGATGATTAACGCGAATTAAAGCCGCATCAGGAAACCATTGACTAAATACACCTAAATTAGTTAACTGCACTAAGCCGTAAGTCGTAGCTTCTCGCCACAGTTCTTTACCGTTTTCTTGATATTTATTAGTACGTGCTTGCACACCATAGGCTAACATTCCTGTTGCTGCACCAAGTTTTTCTCTCAGTGGTACATTAATATTAAGTTGCTGATTTTTTTGGGCTGAAATTTTAAAAGTCTGCCATTTACTGGTTTGGGGTAATAAATCGTTTTCATTACCTTGGGGATAGGCATTTCTGGCGTAAACTAATTCTGTCGGTTGAACTACGCGATAAGCAGCTTTGTATTGCGATTCTGGTAAATTAACTGTATTAATATTTAGTTGTAAGTTCTGTCCTGATGGAAAAATATGTAAATCGGAGGGAGTCCAAATATCACCAGCTAAATCACCGGTATTATATTTGAGAGTGACAGGCTTACCTAAAGATTGCCCGAATTTATCTTTTAAATCCTTTCCAATAGTAATGGTGTAATTAGTCGCGGGATTTAAACCATAGGGATTTAGGGTAACAAATCTATCTTCTTCACCTATTTGCAACAGTCTGGAAATATCACGCGGTACGGGATCAATTTTAATATTTTCCTTGACTGAATCGGGAACTAATATATTATTAAATTCTAATTGTGGTGTGCCTTTAATAAATCTACCATATGTACCATTAGCATCTGGTTGCCCGTAATAGTTAATTTGTTTAAATGCTAAAGGTGAATAGGTGGCTAATTTACTGACAAATTCTTTTTCTGTGGGTAAGTTACCATTAGCTGGTAATATACCAGGAGAAAATACTAGGCGGTAACTAGTGGCTTTATCTAGATTCTTTTGAGGAAATAAATCGTAAACCCAATTGCGTGTGGAAGGATCAAATTTTTCTGTGGGTTCTTCGCCTGTTTGTGGTTTTTCTTCTTTAGCTAAAGCTAATTTGAAATTGATGCCTTTGCTTTTACCTTCGGGAATTAATTGGAGATGTTCTTGGACGGAAGCTAAGTTTAATTCTGTGTTGGCGGTAAATTGTAATTTTGGTTGTAAATCAACAGGTTGAATTTCTGATTGCTCTACGGGATTTACGCCTGGTAAATTAGTTATTTCTATGGGGTTGGTGTTAAATGTCCAGGCTAAATCTTTGTCTAGGTGATGATTTTTTAAGTCTGCTAAACCGGCTTTCAGGGTAACTTGTAATCTTGCGGCTTGAGGTAAGGCTTGTTCTGGTTGGAAGCCTACCATACGCGGTGTTAAAAAGCGGAATTGTCCGGGTAAGGGCGGCCAAAGTGCAAATTTTTGTAATAAATTTTGTTGTTGGGGGCTGTCTAGTTGTTCTATGGGAATTAATGGTTCTTTGAAGCGGATGCGAATTTGATTGAGGGGTTGGGCGTTACCAATAGGGCTGATTTGTTCAATCCAGTCTGGTAAGTTGGGTGGGGTGAGTGGTTTGACGGTGGGAAGTTGGGGTTTTGATGATACGCCAATAAAGTTACACGATGTGATTCCTATTGTGAGTACAAAGATGAACAGGAATCGCATGAGGGTTTTGATAATCATGCTGGATTTATAGTTATTTAAAATGGGAATTTGTTTCGCGCATACTGCTTCGCAGAACCCGCAGGGTAGGTGCAGAGGCGCAGAGAGGTAGAGGTTGAGAGTTGGTACATTATATGGATAACCAATTTCTGATGGTTGTTTCCTGAAATGAACACAATTTTTAATTATTTTGTTTTGATGAATTTTTGTAAATTGATGGGTGAGGAAGCGTTAATTTGAGAAGGGGATGTGTATTTATTTGAGTTGATATGAAATTGCAGCTAATTGCGTGATGAATAGGGCAAAAGTTTGGTGGCGGAAGACTATACAACGGCTAAGAAGTAGTAAGGTTATTAAAACTATTTTGGCTGTGATTTTGGTGTGTTTATTTGTGCGATTGTTGCCTTATTTTGCACCAATTCGGGCTGGGGATATTGCTCAAAATCAGTTGGCTTGGGAATTTAGCGATCGCAATGGGCTACCATTAGGAACAATCCTCACCCGTGACCAAGAACATACCGCAGTTGTACCCCTCAAGCAAGTTTCACCCCAGTTCATTCAGGCGATTTTAGCGGCGGAAGATGGTAGTTTCTATGATCATGGCGCATTGGATGTAAAAGCGATCGCTCGTGCTACAAAAGAAGCTATCCAAACTAAAAAAATTGTCTCCGGTGCTTCTACAATTACTATGCAGTTGGCGCGGATGTTAAAACCATCCCCCCGTAATTTATCAGGGAAATTGCATGAGGTTTGGTTGGCTTGGCGGTTAGCAGCAGGAATGAATAAAGATGAAATCCTCGCTGCTTATATTAATCGTCTGCCAATGGGAGGTAATATCTATGGTGTAGAAGCCGCCGCTAGGACTTATTTTTCTATCCCCGCTAGTGATTTAAATATTGCTCAAGCTAGTCTTTTGGCTGCTATTCCTAATAATCCCACTTATTTTGACCCGTTGCAGCATTGGCATCGACTCCAGCAGCGACAAAAATATGTTCTGAACCGTATGGTACAGGATGGATATATTACTCAAGAACTAGCTGCAAAAACTCTGAATGAAAAGGTAGTTTTTCAGTCACGCAAAAGAGGAATTCTCGCCGCACCGCATTTTTTATTTTGGTTAGCTAGTCAGTTAAATAGTTCCCCAACTCTTGTTGAAAAAGGTGGTTCAGTTCCTCCTTTTGTCAGGGGGGTTAGGGGGGATCAAACTCTTATCCGTACCACTATCGATAAACCATTACAGCAATTTGTGGAAGCGCAAGCGCAACAAGTAATTTCCACACTCAAAGCTAACAATGTGCATGATGCAGCAGCTTTAGTTATTGACAACCACACCGGAGAGGTTTTAGCTTACGTTGGTTCACCTGATTACTTTAACGAAGCTAAACTCGGACGCAATGATGGTGTACAAGCTTTACGCCAACCTGGTTCTACCCTCAAACCCTTTGTTTATGAATTGGCTTTAGAAAAAGGTGCAATTCGCCCAAACACCATCTTGGCAGATGTCCCGACTAGTTACGCCATCCCCGGCGCAAAATTATATAGTCCCACAGATTACAGCCAAAAATTTCTCGGCCCGGTGCGAGTCAGGATAGCCTTAGCCAATTCTTTGAATATTCCAGCCGTGCGCGTTTTAGAAAAAATCGGTGTACCCACTTTTTTAGAACGTCTACACCAACTCGGCTTTACCCACCTCCAACAAACCCCAGAATATTACGGTTTAGGTTTAACCCTTGGTAGTGGTGAAGTCTCCCTCTGGGAACTCGCCCAAGCCTACCACACCATCGCCCAACAAGGAAACATCTCCCCCCTAATCACCACCATTCCCAATTCCCCAGTCCCCAGTCCCCATTCCCCAAATCCCACCACATGGCAACTCATCACCGATATGCTCAGTGATCATTATGCCCGTGCTACGTCTTTTGGTGTAAACTCAGTATTAAACTTGCCCTTTCCCGCAGCTGTCAAGACTGGTACTTCCTCCAACTTCCGCGACACTTGGACAGTTGGCTTTACCACAGACTACACCGTCGCCACTTGGGTAGGTAATTTCAACGGTGAACCAATGCGTCAAGTATCAGGCGTTACAGGCGCAGCACCCTTGTGGAATCGCATCATGTTACACCTGCACGAACGCCAAGAACCAGCCGTTTTCCCCTCTCCCGCAGGCTTAACAAAACTACCGATATGTGCTGTCACTGGGTTAAAACCGACACCAGACTGTAATTCTGTGGTGCAAGAGTATTTTTATCCCCAAGATAAAATTGCCTACACAACTCAGCAGGATTTTAATTTACCGTCAGAATACAATGAATGGCTGGCACAACAGCCATCATCGAGTTTAGTTGCTAACAACTTAAGGATTTTATCTCCCCACGATGGGGCTTTGTTCTTACTCTATCCTGGTGGGGAAGGACAGCAAAAATTAGAATTTAAATTAGCCGGAAATCAATCTACATCTGCGGTGGAGTGGTGGCTGAATGGAGAGAAATTAGATAGTCAAACTAATTCTCTATTTTGGTATCTACGTCCAGGAAAATGGACATTGGAAGCGATAAGCGGTGAAAAGCACGATAAAGTTAGCTTTCAAGTCGATGCAGCTAAAATTCGCCCTTCCCGTCGGGGATTTTCCGTGGTGAATTCGCAAATAAACAGCGATCGCCCACAATAAAAACTATAGCCGTTTGCAGTTGAATAGAATACAGACCTAACCCCTAACCCCTTCCCTACAAGGGAAGGGGAATAAAACTCTAACTATTATTTGTAGAATATCAGGCTTGAATCACCGGAAATTGCACTTCCGTTACATAAGAATCATCATTCTGTTCACCACCACCAACAATATATACTTCACGGTTCGCCCCAGTAATCTTGTAGCCATTGGTTTCAATCCAAGACACCAAAGTAGCGTAGGCTTGACTAATGGTGGCATAACTACCATGATGAATTAAACAGGCGATCGCTTCTAGTCCTGGTAACTCATACACCTTGATTCTCTCGTTACCTTTGACTAATCCAGCAACAGAAATCACCGCTTCTCCATCCACATCAGCATCTTTATAACCTGGGTCATGCCAAATCCCCGCATAATAATTACCTGGGTGGGCTTGCTGTTGTTGCAGATATTCCTGCAATTCATCGTATAATCTACTAATATCGGCGTAATTTGGCATAATTTCGCGGATAGATACAACTTGCATCGGTTCAGCTTTTTTAATTACAACCTCATAGTCAGGCATACTATTCTCCTGTTCAATTTGCTTGAGTCTTGCTTCTACTCGTGTGAGTCTTGCTTGTTCTGCTTCCACTAACTGCTGAATTTCTGCCTGCTTGAGTCGCAGCATTCCACGCATTTGGGACGGTGGTAAATTCTCATTGAGTAACTGGGCAATTTGCTCTAGGGAAAAACCCAAATCTTTGAATGCTAAAATGCGATTCAATCGGGGTAATTGTTGAGCCGAGTAGTAGCGATAGCCTGTAAAGTCGTCTACTTGTAGTGGTTTCAGCAGTCCCATTTGGTCGTAGAGACGTAATGCTTTGATACTCACTTGGCTTAATTTTGAAAAGTCGCCTATTTTCAGCATTTGTTCATGAGGACTCAGGTGGCCAATTTGGAGTGTGTGTTAACTCCAGCTTGATCCCGTCTGGATCTAAGAAGTAAACAGCATAGTATCCTGGTAAATAACTATACTCAGCAGGAGGGTCGAGGATTTTTACTCCACGTTCTACCAAGAATTGATGTAGTGAATTAACTTGTTCCCGATTATCTGCACTAAAAGCCAGATGATGTAATCCTACAGAATAGCGGTCATGATTTTTATTTGGTGATTCAGGGTTGGCGGGAGAAATTGTGATCACGCCGTTGTTACTAGCCCAAAGTATTAACTGATCTGTTTTTTCTTCTTGTTGATAACCTAAAAATCCTAACAGTGCATTGTAAAAAACCTCGGAACGGTTCATATCCGATACTGTTAAAGCGATGTGATTAACAGCCCCTAATTTCATGGTTTATTACTAGAATACGTTCAACTCTCTACAGTACACACTCTGCCGTAGGGGTAGAGTCAAGCAATTTTGGATTTTGGATTTTAGATTTTGGATTGACGTTAGTGTAGTGGAAGCAGTGCAGCGAATATTGTAGATTTTTCCACCCAGGCTTGGGTGAGGCTTTTACCCCAAAAAATCCAAAATCCCAGGTTTAAAATCTAAAATTCGGAGGGTTAGCTCAAAATACTCTACTCTCAGACAAGCCGACAAAATTCAAAATACAAAACATCCTATGGGAAAGAGTGTTAATACTGCTTCTAAAAACGAAGCACGGGTATTGTTAGCAACTGTGTTTTTAGTGGCGGTGCTAATTTTGGCAATAGGCTTTTCCCTATCTTTTGGTGCTGTCGCCATGACTCCTGAACAATTGTGGCAAGCTATTTGGCGACGAGGAGACCAACTTTATCAGACCATTCTTTGGGATTTGCGTTTACCGAGAACTGTAGCCGCAATTTTAGTAGGCGCAGCTTTAGGAATGGCTGGTTCATTACTTCAGGGAATGTTACGTAATGGACTCGCTGACCCGTTTTTACTCGGTATTTCTGCGGGTGCGGGTTTAGTTGCGATCGCCATGTTTAGTCTAGGCGTATTCGTAGCTTGGATTCCTTTAGCAGCCTGGGTTGGGGGAGTTTTCACCACAGTGCTTGTATATTTTTTATCGAGAACTGGGGATGGTGTTTCCGTTGAAAGGTTGATTTTAGGCGGTGTAGCAGTTAGTTCCATGTTTGGGGCAATTCAGTCTGTACTACTGCTATTAACAGAAGATGGCAGGATACAGGCTGCTTTAAACTGGTTAATTGGCAGTTTAAATGGTCGGGGATGGTCAGAAGTAACTACAGCCGGGGCTTATATTAGTGTGGCATTAATATTGGGATGTTTGTTAGCGCGATCGCTGAATTTATTAAGCTTGGGGGATGAATTAGCCGTTAGCTTGGGAGTTTCACTGACGCGATCGCGCGTTTTCATCGGTGGAGTTGCTACACTACTAGCAGCAGGTGCAGTCAGTATTGGTGGCTTAATTGGTTTTGTTGGTTTAATCGTCCCGCATGGTATCCGGTTACTAGTAGGCACAGATTACCGCGCCCTATTACCACTAAGCGCATTAGGCGGCGCATTAGTCATGACTATCGCAGATTTACTATCCCGCCTGGGTGCAGTAGAACTTCCCGTAGGTTCAGTCACAGCTTTATTAGGTTCACCCGTATTTATTTGGTTGCTATATCGTCGTCAAAATGGCATCTAGGGCATGGGGCATGGGGCATTGGAAGAAAGACAAGGGAGACAAGGTAGAAGTAATGAGTAATGAGTAATGAGTAATGAGTAATGAGTAACAAGTAATGAGTGCTGAGTAGTGACTAATGACTATTGACTAATGACTAATGACTATTGACTATGCCTTTAGAAACTCAAAACTTAACTGGTGGCTATACAGCTAAAACTGTAGTTAAAAATGTATCTTTGGCAATTGAAAAAGGTGAATGGTTGAGTTTAGTAGGTGCTAATGGTTCTGGGAAATCTACCCTACTTAAACTCATGAGTCGCTTATTAACTCCACAAACAGGAATTGTTTTATTAGATGGTAAGGCAATTCATACTCAACCCGCCGCAGTTGTCGCTCAAAAATTAGCTTTATTACCTCAACAACAAGCAATTCCTCCAGGTTTAACAGTCAAACAATTAGTATCTTTAGGACGTACACCTCATCAGCCTTGGTGGCAATGGGATTTAAATACAGAAGATAGAGCAAAAGTCTCAGAAGCTTTGCGTTTAACTCAGATGGTAGACTATCAAGAACGTCTAGTAGAACAACTTTCTGGAGGAGAAAGGCAAAGGGCATTTCTAGCCCTAGCTTTAGCACAAAATCCCCAAATATTATTATTAGATGAACCTACCACTTATTTAGATATTCGTTATCAATTGGAATTATTAGAGTTATTAAAAAATTTGAACCAAATATCAGGAATAACTATTTTAACTGTCCTGCACGAAATCAATTTGGCTGCTAGATATAGTTCTCGTATTGCCCTACTTTACCAAGGTAATATTTTTGCATTAGGAGAACCAGAAAATGTCCTCACTCCAGAAAATTTAGCTGAAGTCTTAGGTGTAGAAGTCGCAGTATTAAATACCCCTGTGGGGCTACAAATTTGTCCTTTAGCACCAGTTCGTTAGGGAGGGGGAGATTGGGGACTGGGGACTGGGGACTAGGGACTGGGGACTAGGAGACAAGGTAGACAAGGTAGATTTTACTTCAATGCCCAATGCCCAATTCCCAATGCCCAATGCCCCATGCCCCATGCCCAATTCCCAATTCCCAATGAAGCCTTTATTTTTGCACCATTACATGGGATGCTGATTGATTGGGTTAGATGAGTAGGTTTTAGATGTCTGTTGTTTCTTCTGTCACGGTGAGAGTCCCAGGGACAACTGCTAACTTGGGGCCTGGTTTTGATTGCATCGGCGCAGCTTTGACTATATATAATAAGTTTCAATTTACCCGCCTAGATGAAGGTGAGTTAATTATTCATGTCACAGGTGAGGAAGCTGAACGGGTACAAACTGATGAAAGTAATTTAATCTATCAAGCATTTGTCAAGTTATATCAACATATAGAGCAGACACCACCACCTGTAAAAATTGAGATTGAATTGGGTGTACCCTTAGCTAGAGGTTTGGGGAGTTCTGCGACGGCGATTGTGGGTGGTTTGGTTGCAGCTAATCAATTAGCTGGTGCGCCTTTATCTGAGTCGCAGGTGATGGAATTAGCGATCGCAATGGAAGGACATCCTGATAATGTAGTTCCAGCTTTGTTGGGGGGATGTCGTCTAGCCGCTACTTCTGGTACCGGTTGGGCAATTTGTGATGTCCCTTGGGATAATAGTATTGTGCCTGTGGTAGCAATTCCTGATTTTGAATTGTCAACCTCAGAAGCACGGCGAGTTTTACCAACGGAATTTAGTCGTGCAGATGCAATTTTTAATACGGCTCATTTAGGCTTATTATTACGCGCCTTGGCAACTGGTAAGGGAGAATGGTTAACAGCAGCCTTACAAGATAAATTACATCAGCCTTATCGCCAAGCTTTAATTCCTGGCTACGCTGCTGTGAATGCGGCAGCGATCGCATCTGGTGCTTACGGTATGGTAATTAGTGGTGCAGGGCCGACACTGTTAGCTTTAACAAATGTCAACAATGCCCAAGCTGTAGAAACTGCAATGGCTTCAGCCTGGAAAGCAGAAGGAATTAAAGCCGTAGTGCGATCGCTTTCCCTCGACACCCAAGGCGCGATTTAAATTCAAAATTCAAATACTCTACGAGAAGGCTTACGCCTACAAAATTCAAAATGAAAAAACTTAATCCTGGCTTGTCTTTGGAGCAAATGCAGTCGGAGATTACAGCACTCAAGTCTCAAATTCAGGTGCTTGAGCAAGAACGTACTGCACTCACTCAGAGTAATAATGTCATTGTGCCTGAAAATGACTCACCTTGGGCAATTGTGGAAGCTTATCGTCGCCAAGCTAGGGAAAATGCCCAATTATTTGCAGAACTCAAGGGAATAGATGATGCGATCGCCGCTTTAAACACCCAACTACAACAAAAACAAACTGAACTCACCCATCTACCCAGGAAATTACAACAGATTAGCCAAAAGCAACAGTTAGAAGAAGCCAAAGAAATCGCCAAAGCCCATGCTGAAAGAATCAATCAAATAGCCGGAGAACTAGCCACAGAAATCCGCCAGTTAAAAGCCTGTGCCGATCAACTCAGTCCCCTATATTGGCAAATCTATTACAAACCCTTCATCACCGGCTTTAAAACCATCTCCGTTCCTCACGTTCGTTCAGATGGGGAAGTGTGGACAATTGTCAATAAGATTGTTTAGGGAATTGGGAATTGGGAATTGGGCATGGGGCATTGGGCAAGCAGGAAGTGTGGGAGGGGTGGGAGGTGTGGGAGGATAGGGAAGAAATCTTTCCCCCCTCTCTCCCCACACTCCCCACACTTCCCCATCTTCCCAGTCCCCAATCCCCAGTCCCCAGTCCCTACTGACTAAACTGCTGTGTATAAAACTTAGCATAGCGACGCTCAAGGGCTAATAGTTCTTCGTGTGTGCCTGATTCTACGATTTGCCCACGTTCTAAAACTAGGATGCGATCGCATTTTCTCACTGTACTTAAACGGTGAGCAATAATAAATACTGTACGCTGCTGCATGAGTCTTTCTAAGGCTTCTTGTACTAAGGCTTCAGACTCCGAATCTAAAGCAGATGTCGCTTCATCTAAAATCAAAATCTTTGGGTTCAATAATACAGCACGAGCTATGGCAATTCTTTGTCTTTGTCCACCAGATAAATTAACACCCCTCTCACCTACCCAGGTTTCATAACCTTCTGGTAGTTGGGTAATAAATTGATGGGCGTTAGCAATTTTCGCTGCGGCTTTTACCGCATCTAAATCATAAATATCTTGCCCAAAGGCGATATTTTGGGTTACAGTCCCCGAAAACATGATGGTTTCTTGGGGAACTATGCCAATTTGTCGGCGTAAACTCTCTAAGGAAACATCTCGAATGTCTGTACCATCAATCAGAATTTCGCCTGTTGTGGGGTCATAAAAACGCGGTAGGAGATTAACGAAGGTGGTTTTACCTGCACCAGACGCACCCACAAGGGCGATCGCTTCCCCTGGCATCGCGAATAAACTAATATCTCTTAAAACGGGTTCTCCTGGTTTATAGGCGAAAGTAATATGGCGGTATTCCACCTTCCCTTGGACTGGTGGTAAATTTATTGCCTTGGGTTTTTCTGTCACCGTTGGCTGTATCGCCATCAATTCAAAAATTCGGTCTACAGAAGCTTCACCTTGCTTAAATTCGTTGTAGTTGTTGGTAACATGACCGATGGGATCAATTAATAAACCGGCTGCGGCTAGGTAACTAAAAAACTCTGCTACTGTTAAATTCCGTTGTTGAATTTGCCACGTTCCCACCAAAATTAAGGATAAGGCACTCAAGGCTTCTAAAAACCCGATAATCGGTATCTGCACAGCCTTTAAGCGTTCGGCTGAGTATTTAGCTTGAAAACTGCGTTCTGCTTCCCGACTAAATCTAGTAATTTCATATTTCTCCGCCGCAAACGCCCTTACTAGGCGAATTCCACTAAAAACCTCCGTGAGAATCGCAGATAAATCAGAGACACGATTTTGGCTTTTCAGGGAATATTTACGTAAGCGTTCCCCAAACCAACCAATTAAAATCCCCATCAATGGTGCAATGATGACTGTAGCTAAGGTGAGTTGCCAATTCAAGTAAATCATATAGATAGGAATGGCAATCAACTGCAACACACAGGGTAAAAAATCGTGAAACAGTTTATTAACAACTTCCCCGATGCGGTCAATATCTTCGGTGAGGCGGTAAGATAAATCACCAGCTTTGGCAGTTTCAAAGTAACTTAAATCTAATGTTTGTAAATGGGCGTATGTCTGCTTGCGGAGATGAAAAGCCACTCTTAAGGCGGCTTTTGACATATAAATGTCTTGTACAGATTGAAAAACACCCCTAACTAAGAACACTAAACCTAGTATGGCTGCTAATTGAGCGATCGCTATCACATTACCTTGACCAAAAGGATCGGCTAACTTGCCTGCAAAATTAATTAACGTCAAAGTTGCCAGCACATATCCTACAATGCCGACTAATCCCTTAATAATATTCTGCCACTGTGGTCTAATATAAGGTAGCAGTTGCCAGTAATTAGAGCGAGTTTTCAAGCTGTCACGTCCAAACAATATTGTTCTTTGTTAGACGCTACCAGCTTTTGGGTAGTTTCTCCAAACAAAAGCTGTGATACTAATTAGTCAGGGAATTCCAGGGAATAAATTACCCAATTCATTTAATGAGATTTTTCTTTACTCCCCCTGCTCCCTGCCCCCCTGCCTGCAAGCGATTGGTTATTTTTTTAATTGGAAGTCCCCTAAATTGGAAGTTCCTAATTGATTACCAATAGAGTAGCCATTGTCCATTGTCATATATGCCATGACCTTGTAGAGTAATGCGCTCATCACCAGGATCAACTTGAGCGATCGCAGCAATTTGATGCAGTGAATGTCCACCATGTATTACAATCTTACCTATATTGTAAGGATGAACAGTTTTATTTCTAAAACGTTTCATCACTTCCACATCACCTAAATAATTAGGGTCACGACCATTAATATATTCGTCATAAGTTAAATCCCAAACATTCAAACCCCCACCTAAATGCGGTAGTTTGATGGGCAGAGTAAAAGAAATAGTGCGTTGAAAATCTATATTTTCTTTATCTTGCCAATGAAGATTTTGATATTGTAAATCAAAATGTACGGATGCTGTTGATTTGGTAAAAATTGCGGGTGTTTCCCAAATATGAAATCCTGGGAGAGCAAAATCAGGATGATAATTAACTGGTGCTTGTAGTTGTGTCTCTAGAGATTGTTTAACTAATTCATAAAGCCAACTAAAATGTTTTTGTAACAGTAGATTATATTGTTTGGCTCTATTGTAATAATCACCTGCAAAGTCAGGTAGGTTGAGAAAATCTAAATAGGATGCTGTTCCCAATGTGAAAAAGCTAGCGGGTTCTTGTCCTCTAGTAATCCAATGTGCTTTTAAGCTTTGAATAGTCTCATAAATTTCACTGCATTGAATTTCTGCCAATATTTCATCTGTAATCAGAGTGTCATTTGGAAATTGCTTAACAGTATTTTGTTGAGTTAGTAATGCTAAAAGTGATTCAGTAATTTTGCCATCGGCTCTAATATCATAACCATCGTAACCCGGCATGGGATTAGCTTCTAAACACCAGTATTGCTCATCTTCTGTCACCTTAAAATCCCAACCAGCAAACTGTAAACCAAAAGCAGCCGTAGCTTGAATAATTTGTTTATTTAAAGCATCTGGTAATTCCCAAGGAGAATATTGAGCTTCTTGATAAGAACGGCGATAATCTATCTGGGGACAATTAATAATTTCCGCGTGAACCTGATCCCCAACGACATGAGCGCGGACATCTGCACCAGCAACATATCTTTGCAGATGTACTGGCCCTTGGGATGGATGAAAATCAAAAAACTCTTCTGGTGTCACTAGGCGACTATCAGCACGAATACCCGACGCAGGTTTTACAATAGTTTTACCAAAACTCGCAAAAGCCGCTAACAGTTCGGGATCAGAACTAGTCAAACTAGGAGGAACATTAAAACCCCAAGACTGCAAAGAATATTCATGTAATGGTTTAGAAGAATTATCAGTACGGCCACCAGGACGGTTAATCACAACACCAGGGATATGTTCTAGCCACACACAAAGCGCAGCTAATAAACTCCGCCAACGCATCGCCATCGCCATGTCTGACTGCACACTAGAAAGGTCGATAATTCGGCAGTAATAAGCACCATTGGGGTCTAGAGGCAATTTCTTATCCCCTACACTCACCCAACTCATACCATCATCAGGAAGCGTTAACCGCCAGTCTCCAGAAAGAATCACTTCGCGGAGATTAATGGCTCGTACCTCAATTCCACGCTGATGAGTTTGACGGATGAAATGGCGAAAAGTGCGGTCTGAGTCAATACCAATGGCGTAAATCATGGGAATAAAACCTCTAAAAGTGCAGGAGCAAAAACAGGCCAAACAAATTGAATTTGTTCCATTAAGGGGAAAGAATCAATACGCGCAATAGTTGCAGTTTCTAAATTTTCGGAAATGCTCCAAGTAATAGCAGCAAACGTTAAATCTAAATTTCTAATTAAGTTAATACTTTGTTGTTCAAGTGCTAAATGTTCTAGGGGAACGTTAGTAGAACGCCAAGCTTGATCTTCCAAAACCACTACAATTTCATAACCAGGGTCAATATCTGCCCAGCGTCCCCGATAAGGCCCTGCTCCTTGGGGAATATTGGGGTAAGCTGTGGTGTTATAGGTAACTAAATCTTGAACGTACCATTGTTTGTTAACTTGGGGTGTGTGCGGCGGTAAAATTTGCGAAGAAAATATTTCAATATCGTTTTCTGGATAGCCTGCACGTACAGCCGTTAATACAGAAGAATAAGAAGTTTTGCCCCAAATACTATGGGGTGTGGGACGATTAATTACAGGTGATTTATTGAGTGTGGCAGCAGCCCATAAAGTGGAGAGACATTCACCATAAATAAATGAATCATCGAAACTGCTTCTAATAGTAGAAGGTGGTTGAATTCTCAGTAAAATTGGGATATCAGGAGTAACAAAAACCTGCCCATCTTCCATACCGATAGAAAACAACCGCGCCGCATCACAGACATCGAAAATATCAGCAGTGTAACCAGCTTGCTGCACTAAATCGAGAACTTCCGTAGAAAAGCGATCGCTGCGATCGCCTACAATGATTAAATCCATAGTCTTGAATTATTCATGAGATGGGCATGGGGTATGGGGCATTGGGTATGGGGCATTGGTAACTGGGTAGAATTTTCCCTTACACCCCTACACCCTTACACCCCTACACCCCTAATTCAGAAAATCGGGTTGCTGCCTTTAAGTAAGGACTTAGAACGAATATTCTGTAATTGAGCAGGCAGAAGTAATCTATCTGCTGGTAAAATCACTGGGTCTCTAGAATTTAAATGACTACCACAGGGATTATCACAGGCTTCTTTGTTATCAGAACCTTTATCAGAGGCATCTTTACCTTTATCGGATGCTTCCTTACCTGTACCACCATCGTTACTAAACACGGGCGATTTATGCAAATCTAATAAAGTATCGCGGCGGAAAGTATCTTGAATAAAAGGCTGTTTTTGTCGGACTTGCACTTGGCCTGGTTCAGCTTGTTGGGCTTTGGCTCCAGCTATTGTAGACAACATCATAGTAGGAACCGTAAGACTCAGCATTAACAAAAACCGAGCCGACAGCATAGTTTTGATATTCATAAATTTGAAAACCTCATTGGTTGACAAAGTTTTTAACCAGCTTGTTTTGTGTGATTTTTCAAGCTGTTAATGTCCAATAGGTTTGGCTATGCTGTTTTATGCAGGGGTCATACCAATTCAAAAGTCTAAAGGATGTTTTTGACACTCCCCTGGCTAAAGCCGAGGGGATTCTACCTTCACCCTAGCTACTTGCTCAACCAGGGTTTCCCCAAGTAGAGTAGAGGTTGCTAGTCCAGTAGCGTTACTTTGGGACTGCCCATCCCTAGCGATGCCGCGATTCAGAATATTTTTTGCAGCATTCACATCTCTTTGTAGCTCACATCCACAACTACATTTATGGGTACGAGTTGAAAGAGATTTTTTGACTATTGCACCACAATCACTACATTTTTGAGATGTCATACCAATTCACAATTCGCAATTCGCAATTCGCAATTCGCAATTAAAAAACTTAGATGTAGCAAGGATTTTAGGGTTTACATCTGTATCAGATTTTTCGTGAAATGGTATCATTCTAGGATTGACAGCAACAAGTTTTGTCTGAAACTTGATTGCAAAATATTCTAACCAACGACGGAACAAGCCCCAGCTAACATCATTAATTGATTTAGCAAGACAGTGATTTTTCACCATGTTCTTCACCCTTAAATCTTCGTAGACGACTAAGGCGTTAACCTTGCATACGTTACGAGCTATTCTCTTAGCGTGTTCACTCCGTTGTCTACTTACTTTTAAGTGCTTCCGAGCATATTTCTGCCTAGCTTTTCGTCGTTTGTTTTTACCTTTCTCCTTTTTGTAAATCTGACGTTGAGCGTGTTTAATTGATGTTTCTGCTTTCCTTAAGAACCTGGGATTGGGTTCATGATATCCATCGGAATCAGAGTAGAAATATTCCAAACCAACATCTAAACCAATCTCACCATCAGCAATTCTGGATTCACTCAATGGTTCAGTTTTAATTGCAAACTGACAATAGTACCCATCTGCTTTTCTGACTAACCGAACCCGCTTAATTGACTTAACTGGGTAAGTGTGAATATCCCACTTACCGAGTAACTTAACTTCACCTATGCCTTTTTTATCAGTGAAGGTAATACGTCGTTTAGTGGGATGTAGTGACCATCCAGAAGTCTTATATTCAACAGAACGATTGTCTCTCTGAAAACGCGGATATCCTTTCTTGCCTTGAACTTTAGATTTGCAATTACCGTAAAATCTATCAATAGCTGACCATGCTCTTTCGGTTGCAGATTGACAAGCCATTGAGTTAAGTTCTTCTACAAATTTAAACTCTTTGCGTAGTGCTGTTGAGTAGTTATTAAGAGCGACTTTATTCATGAGCGCTTCTTTTGGTGCATCCATCCAGTAACGAATAGCTTTATTTCTAATGAACTGCGTAGTTCTAATAGCTTCGTCTATAGATTGATACTGCGACTTTGTACCTTTGATTTTGTACTCTAACACCAGCACTACTTAATCACCCCCTTTAATTGCTTCGTCTTTAGTTATGATATCATGAACAGGTAGCCAATGGGGGACAAATGCAGACGAAAAGATTAAACGTGAGGCTAACTGACCGCAGGTATCATAAACTAACGTTATTAGCTGCTCAGTTAGATAAAACTATCAGTAGTCTTGTTGATGAGTGGATAGATTCTTTGCCAGAACCTAAAAAACCAAACGTCACTGAAGGCTAAAGCCTTTTAAGTTGTTTTCATCCCCGGTCTGAAGCACGTAATACGCAACTACGTTGCTGTTACTCCGGGGTTTTCAACCTACCCTTTATAAAATAAATCTTAAGTAGGGGAGACAAAAAGCGGCGTGGATGTTCCTCCCGCTTTATTGCCGTTGTGTTACGGCTATGCAAGAATTTGGGAACTTAAGAGGGTGAGAACTAGCCGTAACGCAACATCTTTATCGGTGTGTTATGCCAATTCTCCAAAATTAAGCAACAGAAGCCAACTTGAAACTCAGATGGTATCTGAATTAAAAATTATGAGTCGCCCACGCATCATTCAACCAGGACAAAGCTATACTTTTAGTAAATATTTTGACTTACCATTTTCTCCAGAAGATATACTGGCGGAACTGGGTTGTACTTATGAGCGTGAACGCTTGCAATTACCTTCTTCAGAAGCTGTAGATAATAAAACTCACCAATTGCAGCAAATAATTGAACGTAATCTGCGACGAGTCAAGTTACTCAGCGAAGATGCACGCAAGCAAGCAATAATTGCCCCTATTCTACTAGAAGTGTGTGAAATAGCTCAAACACAGTTGAATATTGAGTATGCAATTAATGTTAGTGATCAACTAAAAGGGAACTTAGATTACTACATTGATAAAGGTAACGGTTTGTTAGTGATTGAAGCAAAACAAGCAGATTTAAGCAGGGGATTTACACAATTAGCAGTAGAATTAATAGCCCTTGACCAATGGATTAACTCAGATAAATCTCTTCTTTATGGAGCAGTAACCACTGGTGAAGATTGGCGGTTTACTACATATCATCGTCAAGAAAAACATATAACTGAAGATTTGAAGTTATATCGAGTCCCTGAAGAATTACCAGAGTTAATAGAAATTTTGGTTGGCATATTGAGCAATAGTCAATAGTCAATAGTCAATGGTCAATAGTCGTTACTCATTGCTCATTACTTCTGCTTCTTCGCTTTCCAAGTTCCACCGTAAACATAAAATGGGTTATTTTCGCTGACATCCGTCCAACACTGAGGACAGACGAAAACCCAATCTCCACCTAATTCAAATTTCACTCTATACAAAATCGGTGCAGGTTGAGTATTCCTACACCGATTGCATAATTTAACTCTATTTCTACCAGACATTGCCCTCACGCTATTGCTGACGCTTGGGGTTTGGCAAAAATCATCCGTCCGGCTGTGGTTTGTAGTGCGCTGGTAACTACTACCCGCACTTCACCACCTACATAATTTCTACCTTCCTCAACAACAACCATTGTGCCGTCGTCTAAGTAACCAATTCCTTGGCTGGGTTCTTTTCCTTCTTTGAGAATTTTCAAATCAAGGTTATCCCCTGGTAAATATGTAGGGCGAACTGCGTTCACGAGGTCGTTAACGTTCAATACAGGTACTTTCTGCACACTGGCTACTTTTGATAAGTTGTAGTCGTTGGTGAGGAGTGTACCGTTGATTTCTTGGGCGAAACGCACTAATTTGGCATCTACCGTAGGAATATCGTCATAATCAGATTGATTGATAATAATTCGATCTGGATATGCTTCCTTAATACGGTTTAAAATTTCTAGTCCGCGTCTTCCCCGCACCCGTTTTTGGTCTTTACTCGCGTCAGCAACTTGCTGCAACTCCTGTAAGACAAACTGAGGAACGATGATTTGTCCTTCTAGAAATCCGGTTTCTAGTAGTGTTTCAATCCGACCATCGATAATACAACTCGTGTCTAAAACTTTGGTGCTGGCGGGTTTGAGTGTCCCTTCCACTACCATTGTTTCCACGGTGTTAGGATTAATAAATCGTAATAAACCCCGTCCGTGAGTATCGGCTAAATTCATGCCGGTGACGGAGAGGATAATACTACCAACCACTGCCACCAGTGGTTTAATAAAACTAAAGTCTGCCGGAATCGGTAATAAAAATAATGGGGCTAGCATTAAGTTTGCTAACAATAACCCAATCACTAAACCAATGGCACGCGTTAGAATTACTTCCAGAGGCATTTCTCGGACTTGGGCTTCGAGACGACGGTAGGTCGTTTGAAAACTCAACCCGATAGCACCGCCAATGATAGCGGCGAACACTGCAACAGTAAGGCGTAAGGCTTCGAGATTCGTAACGCGATCTAAAGTCCCGTTGGGGAGTAGATCAGTGCTGTAGAACCCGATGCCTGCTGCTGCCAAGATGAATGAGAGAATGATAATGGCATCAAGCATGGTTATGATGTATTCCTGCGACTGTTTTACCCAATCAAGTCAAATAAAGTGATTTACTCATTGAGAGTAAGCAGTATTTAATTAGATTAGGATGTAATGCAGGGAATGTCTGCAAATATTATAACTAAAGACCTTTCTCTTAATATTTTTCATAGTTTTGTCAAAAAAAAATAAAAAGTTGTAAAGAAACTACTTATTTTCATTATTTCTAATTTTCTGGAAGTTAAGTTAATTTTTCTGCACAAAAATGCCACAAATCAGTGAATCTTGCATTGTGAGTTCTGCTTATATACATATTCCGTTTTGCAGGCGGCGGTGCTTTTATTGTGATTTTCCGGTGTTTGTGGTAGGCGATCGCTTGCGGGGAGAAAATTCTAGTGGTATCTCTCGATACGTTGACATACTGTGTCAAGAAATCGCTACAGCACCAGTGTTGAGTCAACCACTAACAACCATTTTCTTTGGTGGTGGGACTCCTTCGCTGCTGTCTACAGAACAGTTAGCACAAATCTTAAAGATATTAGAAAAGCAGTTTGGTATTGCTGCTAATGCGGAAATTTCGATGGAGGTAGACCCAGGAACATTTGATTTAGCGCATATTACAGGCTACCGTGATGTGGGTGTAAATCGGGTAAGTTTGGGTGTACAAGCATTGCAAGCAGAATTACTCAAAGTCGCTGGGCGATCGCACTCGGTAGAAGATATTTTTGCGGCTGTAGAATTAATTTACCAAGTTCAGATTCCCGAATTTAGCATAGACTTGATTTCCGGCTTGCCGCATCAGTCTTTAGACCAATGGCAAGATTCTCTCACCAAAGCAGTAGGAATCGCACCGACTCATATATCAATATATGATCTCACCATTGAACCTGGAACGCCCTTTGGTCGTTACTATCAACCAGGAGATAAACCCCTACCCACAGATGAAACTACCGTCAAAATGTATCAGCTAGCGCAGCAAATCTTAACATCTGCGGGTTATGAACATTATGAAATCTCCAACTATGCACAAAGAGGACATCAATGTCAACATAATCGGGTGTATTGGGAAAATCGACCCTATTATGGCTTTGGGATGGGTGCGGCGAGTTATATAGAAGGGAAACGCTTCACTCGTCCTCGGACTACTAAAGAATATTATCAATGGGTAGAAACAGGATGTGCAATTGATTGTGAAGTTACACCACCCCAAGAAATATTATTAGAAACTTTAATGTTAGGTTTACGTTTAGCTGAAGGAGTGAGTTTAAAGACAATCACCCAAAAATTTGGTCAACAGCCCATAGAAGTGATTCACCAATGTCTTAAACCCCATATTGAACAAGGTTTAGTAGAAATATCTAAAGAAAGACTGCGTTTATCTGATCCCCAAGGATTTTTATTTTCTAATGTTGTACTAGCAGATTTATTTAAGCAGTTAGAAAACCTAGCAGTAGAGGAAATTGAGTAATGAGTAATGAGTAAGTAGAACGACTTGAAAAAACCAAACTATGTGAAGTCATGTAAAAAAATTGGAATCTAGTTCGTAGTAAGGACTTCAGTCCTTATTAGAGGACTAAAGTCCTCATTACAAACCTTGAATTATCTACACCGTTCTACTTAATGAGTAATGAGTGCTGACTATTGACTATTGACTATTGACTTGATACCTCATTCCTGGTAATTGTGAAATTAAACCCATTAATTCTAACTGCAATAAAGCACTAGAAACTGCGCTGGTATTCATTCCTGTTTTATGCACAAGTGAATCAAAAGAAATACTATCTAACGCAAAAGCATTCATAACAGTTTGTAGTTCTGGTGTGAGAATTGGCAGATTTAATTGTGCTGGTGCTGGGGTGGTTTCTAGAGGGTCAATTTTGGGGATTGCGCCCAACATTTTGAGTAATTCATCTAACTCTTTGAGAATTAACGAAGCACCCTGACTGATTAATTTTAAACAACCTTGAGATGGGTAATCATCTACTCTTCCGGGAAGCGCATAGACATCTCTACCAAAATCATTGGCGTAGGTGGCTGTAATTAGCGCACCGGATTTTAAGGGTGCTTCTATAACTAAAATGGCGCGACTTAAACCTGCAATAATGCGATTACGCCGGGGAAAATGAGTGCGATCTGGTGGAGTTTTGGCAGGGTATTCACTGACAACTAAGCCAGCAGTTAAAATCTGTTTGTATAAATCGCGGTTTGTGTGAGGATAGACGACATCAACACCAGTTCCAACCACAGCTATGGTTCTTCCACCTGCTTTGATAGCTGCACTGTGACTTTCTGTGTCAATTCCTTCCGCCATTCCAGACACAACTGTAAAACCGTTTTTCGCCAAGGCTGTGCTAATTTGACGAGTCCAGCGAATGCCATAATCTGAAGGTTTTCTGGTTCCTACAATTCCTACTAGGGGTGTTTGTCCGAGATTTTCCGATAATTCCACCACACCCCGATAGTACAAAATTGCCGGTGGGCTGGGGGTTTCTCGTAGTAATTGGGGATATTCAGCGTCAGAGGGTGTCCAAAAATGAGGATTTTCTTGTTGGTGCTGAATTAATAGTTGTTGAGGATGGAGACGCGATCGCTGTTCCACAACTTTTGTTAAAGTTTGAGTACCAAACCCTTCCACTTCTGCCAATTGAGCTTTAGTAGCGTGCCAAGCTGTAGCCAATGTGCCAAAATGCTGCTGTAGTCGCTGCATTAATACTGGCCCAATTCCAGACATTTGCGCCCACGCTAACCAATACGCGCGTTCTTCCGACACTTCCATATCCTCGCACCCAGTAAGTTAATTGTTCCCAAAATAGGGGGTGAAGAATAGGGGTGTGGGGGTGTAGGGGTGTAGGGGTTTAGGGGTTTAGGGGTTTAGGGGTTTAGGGGTTTAGGGGTTTAGGAGAGACAAGGGGGATAAGGAAGATATTTTACTCCAATTCCCCATTCCCCATGCCCCATTCCCAATGCCCAATGCCCCATGCCCAATGCCCCATGCCCGACTCAGTTAAAATCGGAATGTTTATTGATATGAGCTTAAATCGTGGCTACTATATCTTGTCCCAAATGTCAGCAACTTGTTGATAGTCAGGCTATAACTTGTCCCTATTGTCGTACTACACTCAAAGCCTATGGTCATCCTGGGGTGACTTTACACCGTGCTAAGAAAAATGAATATCTGTGTGATAGTTGTACTTATCATGATGATGATACCTGTAACTTTCCACAACGTCCCTATGCTCAAGACTGTACTTTGTATGAAAATATTGCTGAAAGACAAGCCCTGTTAGAACAACAGAATAAACCTATTAGTTTGCAGACGACTATTAGTAATTGGATACAACGTTATCAGGCTATATTAATATTACTGGTTTTGCTATTTATCTGTTTATTAATTGCGATGCGTTAAATCAGAGAAAATCATCTTAAAAAATGAAAATAACTTGTAATTCCCAATCAGAGTCTTGACGCACAATTTCAATTTGTTTGATAAATTCACGGAAGTAAAATCGGCGTTCTGCTTCTGATAAATCTAACCAAAATTGCGGAATTGACACCGCTTGAGCAACGGATAATAAATTAACTGGTGGGAGAGTAGCTAACTGGGCTTGGAGTTGAGATATTTCGGTGCGGAGTTTATAAGCCCTTAATTTACCTGTTTCTGCATCTAAGACACCAGTTTCTACTAAATTGGGTAACTGTTCGAGGATGGATTGCTGACGAGCGATCGCTTCTTTTAAACTACTTTTAATTACATCCAATTGTGGCGAATTCAACCCCGCTACGGCTGGAACTAAATCACAGCAAACTTTTTCAATGGTACGTTCTAAAATCTCTTGGTAAGCAATAGCCCGACATTTGGGACGCTGGGGACAATTAATCGGGCGTAAATAGAGATATTCTTTATCTTGATGGCGTTGGGTGACACGGGTTATTGTCATCGATGATTGACACTGTTGACAGACAACTAACCCAGCCAAAGAACGGGGCGCACTCGCAGCACGAGGTGATAAACGGCTATTACGGCGTAAAATTCGGTCAATTTGGGCGGCTTCTTCTCTGGAAATGATAGAAACGTGGGTATCCGAGATAATTTCCCCATTTTGGTAGGCAGTATCGCCCCGATAAACCGGATTAGTCAACCACCGCTTACCCGTAGTCACAGAAATTTTTTTACCATACTTTTTTCCCAGGTGACGCACCGCGCCCCGAAGAGAACCGTAGAGTAAAAAATGGTCAAAGAAATCCTTAACTACTGGTGATGTACTGCGGTCTAGAGTATATTTTCCCTTACCTCGACGATAACCGTAGGGAGGTTTACCAGGAGGTGGGGCAGCTTCTAGACGGTTGCGCGCGTGTCCTTGACGGATGCGTCGGCTGCGTTGCTGACGTTGAATTTCATAGAGTAACTTAAGTAAATCTGCCCGTAAATGAGAATTTTCCGAGTTATAAGCTTGTTCTATAGCGATAACAGTCACACCACAAGATGTGAGATGATTGAGGCGATCGCTCACTTCCTGAACATTATCCCCCAACTCTTCCAAGCGACGCACCAGCAAACAATCCCCAGATGTAGTTTCGCAGTCCTTGAGTAATTGTTGCAACTGCGATCGCCCCCCCAAATCCCCATACACCACATCCACCTCCCGCCCCCAATCAATTGACACCGGAGTAGTTTCTAATAAAGGATCAGTGTAAATGTAGGCGATGGTTTTGGGCATTGGGCATAGAAGAGGAATTGGTGCAGGGTGCAGGGGGCAAGGGGGAGAAAAATTTCCCCATTTCTCCCTGCCCCCTGCCCCCTTGCCTCTTGTTTCTTCAGTCCCCTCACCCTTGGCTAATTTCAATGACATTCCCATCGGGATCTTTAACAAAGATAGCAGCGCGACCGGAGGCACTGGCTTGGATGGGATAATTTTGATTGAGTAATTCTTGTTTGGCTGCTTCCAAGTCTGCAACAGAGAACGCAACATGGGGGTTACGTCCCCATTTTTCGTTGGGCTTTTCCGTGGGTACATCCGGCGCAACTATCAGGTGGATTTGATAGTCACCCACTTGATACCACGCACCAGGATATTTTAGAGTACGGTTGATTTTCGATAAACCTAGAACCTGTCCGTAAAAATTTTCCGCCTGTTCTAAGTCGGTTACAAGAATGGCTGTGTGGAGACTTTGGGTAATCTGCATCGGTATGGGGAATGGGGAATGGGGACTGGGGACTGGGGATTGGGAACTGGAAGGGAGACAAGGAAGGCAAATTTTACTCCAATGCCCTATGCCCCATTCCCAATGCCCTATTCCCAATGCCCCATTCCCAATTTAAACCATAGCTTCTGCTTTCTCTTCTACGGGTACATAGGGTTTTTCTGCACCTTGGGCTAAATACTCTGATAGTTGTTTTTCGATTTGGTCGCGCACGATTTGACGATATTCTAGAAAATGTTCGTTGTGGGCGCAAGCAGAAATGTAGTGTTCGGCAACTCCTGGGTTATTTTTGAGGATGCTAAATAAATGATGCCAGAATTTCCAGCGAGTTTCTCGTTTAATGCCTTGTCGCCAAATGACGATGAGTAAGGCTTTGACTACTACCCACTCTGGCATTTTGAATGGGGTTTTGTAACGGGGCGCGCCTAACATCATAAAACAACGATAGGTGCGGTCTAAATATTTTACTGGGTCATATAAAGCACAAAACGCTTCAATATATTCTCTGGCAATATCCTCTAAGGGACGGGTGGGAATAAAGTTCATCAACGTGGTTTGGTTGATGTTACTTTCTTGATTTTCCCGTAATCGGCCTTCTTTTTTCAGGCGATGCCACAATGCTGTGTTGGGTAGTGCTTGTAACATGGCGAAGGTAGTAGAGGGAATCCCGGCTTGTTCGGCAAATCTGACGATGCGATCGCCTGCACCAGCTTTTTCGCCGTCAAACCCAATAATAAACCCAGCCATCGGACGCAATCCGGCTTTAATAATAGTTTGCACTGCGTCAGTTAAGGAATTCCGAGTGTTTTGGAATTTCTTGGTGAGTTGCAAGCTATCTTCATCTGGGGTTTCAATTCCTAAGAAGACGGCGGAGAAACCAGACTCTACCATTAAATCTAGTAGTTCTTGGTCTTGTGCTAAATCTACGGAAGCCTCAGTATCAAATTTGAATGGGTATTGATGTTCTTGCATCCAGACTTTCAACTCTTTCAGCAACAATTTAACGTTGCGTTTGTTACCGATAAAGTTATCGTCTACCATAAACACGCCACGCCGCCAACCTAGTTCATAGAGGTAATCTAACTCGGCTAATAGTTGGGATGGGGTTTTGGTGCGGGGTTTGCGTCCATACAGCACAATAATGTCGCAGAATTCACACTGGAAGGGACAACCGCGAGAAAACTGCACAGACATCATGTCATAAGCATCAAATTCTAGTAAGTCAAAGCGGGGTATGGGTGTGGTGGTTACGTCGGGTTTCTCGGCGGTGCGGAATGTTCCCCTGGTTTCGCCCCGTTGAATTGCTTCTACAAACATGGGTAAGGTGATTTCCCCTTCATCTAAGATGAGGAAGTCTGCACCCACATTCTGCACTTCATGGGGTGTAGATGTGGGATAAGGGCCTCCCACCGCTACCAACTTACCGCGCTGTTTGGCTTCTTGAATTTGCTCTAATAAGTCTTGTTTTTGAACAATCATCGCGGAGAAAATCACGATATCCGCCCAAGCCCATTCTTCCTCGGTAGCTGGGCGAATGTTGCGATCCACCAGCTTAAATTCCCATTCTTGAGGTAAGATCGCCGCTACTGTGACTAAACCTAGTGGTGGTAATAGCACTTTGCGATCGACTAAAGCTAGGATTTTCTCATATGACCAAAAGGTCTTGGGAAATATTGGATATACCAGTAGAACACGCATCTCGTATCAATCCTCACGCTTTGGTTGTGATCCCAATGTAACGAAAATAATTACTTATTGACTTTTTACTAAATTGGCTTTAGTTTACCGCTTATGGTTTTAAGTATGCAATTGTTTCGGTGGGGACTGGGGATTGGGGACTAGGGACTGGGGACTAGGAAGAGAGAAGACTTTTGAGTATGGCTGTGAATTATTTTAGTTATCAATCAATTTCATCAATCATTTCTCAAATTAACTATAGCAGTTCTATCTGACGAGAATTTGAGGTTTTAAGATCCCGAATTTTTGGAGATGTCGAGGATCTAGTTTCTCACGAATGATTAAGGATTACTATATAAAAGGCACGATTTATCGCGCCTTTAAAATTAAATTCGGAATTGACTTTTTACTGATTTCACTATTAACTATTGACCATGATTCATCTGACATTTAGTACATAACCCGAAAAACTCTAGAGTGTGGTAGAAAATTTTAAACTTATGGGTTACTTGTAGCTGATCTTCTAAATCATGTACAGGGCATTGATGGATAGGAATCGACGCACCACATTGCAAGCAAGTTAAGTGGTGTTTGTCTTGTTGTACTAAACTATACAAAGCTTCCCCATTAGCTAAAGTCCGTACTTGCACCAGTCCTTCAAGTTTTAAGGCTTCTAGAGAGCGATAAACTGTAGCCAAACCCATACTCTGATTACGATTGCGTAGTTCCACATAAATATCTTGGGCGGAAATCCCTTGTTTCATGCTTTGCAGTAGGGTTAAAATTTTTTCTTGGCTGCGGGTGCGTATGGCTCTCATAGACTTTTTGGAATATTAGGAAGCTTGTTGACTGGTCAATTAATAAATCAACTTTAACGGCTTTATCGAAAAATTGGGTTGAAAATCCCGTCGTTGTAGGACAGCTTTTGGTAGAATGTGAGATGTGGAAGGGTAAATAACCACTTAAAAAACCCTATTGCTACTTAACACGTAGACGCTGCACCTTGACAACTGAATCTAGGGGGTTCTACTTCGTAGTTCTAGTATCACCTGGAAGTAGGTAAAAGATTCGCAGGTACTAGACGAACAGCATTAAAATTCAAACAAATATTGCAGACTATGCAACTATGGTCGGGCAGACCAAAAGTTAAAGCTTGGGGAGAGAACCACCTCTGGCTTAGATACCGCAAGGAGTCTAAGTTAAGTGGACTCGTTGAACCAAGAATCCACTGCCTTTTTAAGTAAGTGAGCAAAAGCGAAACTTGCTTTAGGCAGGGGAGTGTCAAAATCTTATTCTTACCTAGTTGGAACAGAAAGTTATAGTATAGCGATCGCAGCATTCAGCAAAAGCCCGTGCAAACCAAGTATCTAGCCAAAATTTTTGTCACTCTTCGTCCTTCAGTCTTAGATCCGGCTGGCGTAGCTGTCCAATCTGGTCTCCAGCAAATGGGATACGATCACGTAGAAAACGTCAGGATTGGGAAGTATATTGAATTAACAATTACTTCCACCGAGGAAAGCAAGGCGCGTCAAGACATGGATCGCATCTGTGATCAAATGTTAGCAAATCCTGTCATTGAAAATTATCGTTTTGAACTCATTGAAGTAGAAACGCAAACGGGAGTTTTTTAGGGAATTGGGGATTGGGGACTGGGGATTGGGGACAAGAGAGACAAGGGAGACAAGGGAGACAAGGGAGATGAGAAAAACTGTTCCTTGTTCCCTAATGACTAATGACTAATGACTAATGACTAATATGAAATTTGGTGTTGTAGTTTTTCCTGGTTCTAATTGCGATCGCGATGTTGCTTATGTCACTAGAGACTTGCTAGGACAGCCAACGCGCATGGTTTGGCATCAAGATACGGATATTGATGATTTGGATGCTATTGTGATCCCTGGAGGGTTTAGCTACGGGGATTATTTACGCTGTGGTGCTATCGCTCGATTTTCACCTGTAATGCAGCAAGTAGTCGCCCATGCCCAAAAGGGTAAGTTAGTCTTGGGAATTTGTAATGGTTTTCAGGTGTTGACTGAAGCTGGACTTTTACCAGGAATACTTACCAGAAATCGAGATTTGCATTTTATTTGCGATCGCGTCCCTTTGACAGTGGAAAATCAAAGTAGCCCTTGGATGCAGTCTTACACTAGAGGGGAAATGATTACTTTACCCATTGCCCACGGTGAAGGACGATTTTACGCTGATCAAAGAACTTTAGCGGAGATTGAAGGGAACGGACAGGTAGTTTTACGTTATGCAGGCGAAAACCCCAACGGTTCGCTAAATAATATTGCTGGCATTAGCAACCGTCAGGGTAATGTTGTTGGGATGATGCCACACCCAGAAAGGGCATCTGACCCTATGCTGGGTGGTGATGATGGGTTGAGATTGTTTCAAGGTTTACTAGAAAAGGTAGCCGCTTTGACGTAATTCTTGACTCTAATACGCATGATATTTTGTTTAATTATGATAAAGGCACAGTGAAACTGTGCTTTTTTATTGAATAATTCTGAGTGGAAATTATTTTTATTTTTTTGCTGAGGAAAGTTAACTCAAAGCGACATAGTAAAGTGAGTCTGTATAGTTAATTTTATTAGAGCCTGATTTCCTTGGATGATCAAATGTTACCTGCTGATGCGGAAAAGAGATTTATAACATGGATACAATCTTTTGATTACCGGATTTTACGCAACCAAGAGGATGTAGAAACTGAGTTTATTACACCGATGTTTCAGCATCTTGGTTATTTAGATAAATTATGTGCTAGAAAGTCAAGTTTAAATTATGACCAAAATATCAAGCGCAGTAATCAATTAGAAAATCTGCAAATATACTTTTCCACCGATGATGTCATGCAACAAAATGCTGACACATCGTTATTGATTGTGATTGCTTTGTCGCCTAATTCTAACAATTTTACGGAGGCGATCGCCCAAGCAAAGTTTTATAGCATTTATTTAAAGCCTTTGTTTTTTATTATTACGAATGGTCATCAAATAAAAGTTTTTAAATATCTACAATATCATCGAGAAGAGTGTGTTATTGATAAAAATATTTATTCTTTAAAAGTTAATAGTGCAGCTTCAGAGTTTTACCAAGAATATAATTATTCCTATATTAGCAGCCTTGATAAAAATCAAATTAACACTTTAAGATATAGCCAATATAACTTAATTGAAAAAACTTTAAGACGCAATAATTTACAAGAAGTTATAGCGCAAACTGATTTTATACCTGCTGTTTTTCAAGAAGGCGATCGCCTGATTGTTGTTAAACCCAAAGTTGTTATAGAATGCGATTTACCCAAAGCCTTTAAAGATGGTGAATGTCTCATTAAATTTAGCGGTGTCATCCTCAGAGGTTGCCAAATTAAACTCAACCACCGAGATATTTTAGGTCAATTAATGACCGGACTGAATACTCGTCCTGAATGGGGTTGTCGGAAATTTATCAAACAAATCGATGAAAATGCTTTTGAAGTAACTTTAGGTCAAACGACAATTATCTTATCTGATTTAGAAACAGCAGATTTATGTTTATGTATTGATGTAGTTTGCCAAGAATACAAACAATCCATCATCGAATGCGAAAACCTCTTAGAAACCTGGGACTTTGAATTTATTGAATTTTTAGGTAGTCGTGGTGTACATCTATTTTCTGTAGATGCTAAATTATGGCAGTTAATGCACGACTTTGCCAATGAGTTTAATTATATCCAAGGTAAAACAGAATGGCATCTATTTCAGCAAGAAGCAATTTCTATTCGCGTGAGTCGAGGAATCCGTGATCATGCCTTCATTTTACCTAAACCTGTAAATCATTTATCTTTGTTACCGAGTGGCATAATTAATATAATTTATGAAATTAATGATATTCATCTCCAGTCTTTAGCAACTAGTGAAATCAATGCTTGGAAACAAGATATTGGCCCGCGAGGAACTTGGACTGCTACATATACAAAGCAATGGTTATTAGATAAATTTATTCCTAAAGTTATTGATTACTATGCACGAAAAAATAATTTATCAGCATTGGAATTAAAGAAAAATATTGCTGATTATATTAGTCAACGCACCCCTATTTTAGAAGTGCATGAAATTAGAGAGCTATTACCTTATCTAAGAGATATACAATTTTGGTTAAATAGTTACGTAGGAAATATTCCTACTGTATTTTTAAAAGACTATTACCACACACTAACCAATTTATTCAGGAATACTGACTCATCAATAGAAGGAATGGATTATTTACTGCGTAATTTAACTTTAATGGAAGCTGGTAATACTAGAGATAAAATGAAGAGTAATTTTAACCAATGGAACTTTAAAGATATTCTCTATTATCTAGATGCTCAAGTCGGTAGAATTAATAACTATCAATATGAATCGAGCTTTACAGCAGATTTAATGACTAGAACTTTTATCTGGATTATAGAACACGGCAAAATTAGTTTCTATCAATCCCAGTTAAATGTTGCTAAAGAGGCTTTATTACCACTTTGGGAACAAAGCCGTTTTGAAATGCGTTATGTAAATCCTCACCGAATTTAATTTTTAACTATCAACAAATCTTGGGTAATCACTTTGACTCAAGATTCATGTCTATAGATATTTTTTGATTGATTGCCGTTTCTGCTACACGACCTACTTGTTTTTGACTTATCTGCATATCAGTAAGTAACGACATCCTTGAGGTAACTGGCATTAGTTTGTTGAGTGCTACTGTCATTTCTCCCTGACCTTTACCTTGATAAGATTTGAGATTTAACGTCACCCCTGCGGGTAATCCTGGTGTGGTCAGATTTTGAGATGGTGGTGCTATTTGTTCTACAGCAATATTAAAATTAGCAATTCCTTTTTCCAGATTGATTAACTTATACGTCGTGATTTGTTGGAAATTCATCCCCCCTGCATTTATATTCGAGGTAACTCGCCAATGAGATCCTACACCCACTGCTTGCTGAGGAATTTGCAACGAAAGTTGCTCAAGAGAATTCGACATTTGCTGCATTAAAAGCTTGAGATTTGCATCCACTCCCTCTGGTAAAACAAAATTCAATTTTTTGGTTTTTCCTTGAGGATCTACGATAGCTGAACCTTTGAAACCAACTAACTTTTGTAATTGTGACTTGAGATTGTTAAGTGCTGCTGGCGGAATATCGGTATCTCCCACCAAATCGACATCAGAGTAATAAAACTCGTAGTGAATATCTCCATTGGGGTCTATTTGGGTGACTTTTGTCTGTAGCGTAGTCACAATTTCTGGTTGTTTGAAACTGGGTGAAGCTTGGCCTCCTATCGAGATATTCATGTTCATTTTCATCCTCACAATTGCAGTTTCTTGCAAATTGAGTGGAGGTTGAAAACGTAATTTCTGCTTTGTTCCCGTTCCTGAGTTGAGCAGTTCTAACTGTGTTTTTTTAGCAGCAGAGATAGTGTTTGTTTCGTTCTTGATGACTTGCTTTAATTCCGAGAAAGTTTCAGCCTTTACGGATGTTAAAGATGGTGAAAATCCCCATCCGAAAGCTAGAAACATCATTCCACTCACAAAAAAGGTTTTTTTCATATCGCCACAACTGTTATAAAAATAGTGAAATTAGCAATTTGACAATGATTTAAATACATTCTTGACTCGCAACCCGATATACACACCTTCTTGCACCTGCTATGATATGCTCTTCTCTTTCTACTGTGACATCTTCTCCCAGAACAGATTGAAAAATCGTTAACTCTTGCTCACATAATCCTATACAGGCGTTAGCCGCAGCGCAAATGGGACAGTGATTTTCAATTAATAAAAATGTCCCATCGTCTAGGGTTTGACTCTCCGCCATGTATCCTTCATGCGATCGCAATTTTACTAAAGTTGCCAATCTGACTGCTAAGGGATCTTGACTAGATATTTGTGCTTGATAGGTTGCAAGTTGCTGTTTTGTCCTGACTTCCAGTAGCTTATCTAATCCCACCTCACCAAAAGCTTCTGTTACCGCCTGAATTAAACCCAACGTTAACTCTGCATAACCATCAGGAAATAGGCGGTTAGCATCTGGGGTTAGTTGCCATAGTTTAGCAGGTCGCCCCATCTCACGGGGTTCTTCCTCATAGGTAACTAAATGCTCATCTTGTAGCGCGTACAAATGCTGACGCACAGCCATTGCAGAAATCTCCAAACAAGCTGCTAACTCTTGAGAGTCCATTGCACCTCGTTGTTTGAGTAAGTTGACAATAGCGCGGCGTGTGCGGACTGTGGATGATTTTTTGGGTGAGTTTTTTGTCATACTCACAAACTAAAGAAAATTCTTTACAAAGTCAAATGCAGAGGGTTATCATACTTTCTAAAGCTTTTTCTTTAGAAAGTAACCATATGAGTTCAGCAAAGGTGGCGATAATTACAGCTGCGAGCCGAGGGATTGGTGCGGGTTGTGCGAAAGAATTAGCCGCACAGGGTTACAATGTGGCATTAATGGCGCGATCGCCTGGAGTTTTAGATTTAGCCAAAGACTTAGGTGGTATTGCCATTCAAGGCTCAATGACCAATTTGCCAGACTTAGAGCAATTAGTAGAGACAACTTTAACGACATTTGGTCGAATAGATGCCGTAGTTAATAGTTTTGGCGACCCACCCCACCGTGATTTATTATCTATTTCTGATGAAATGTGGTTAGAAAACTTTGAAATGCTGTTTTTGAGTGTAGTTCGTATCGCCAAACTAGTAACACAACCTATGCAACGTTCCGGTGGTGGTGTCATTATCAACATTTCTGCTTGTGATTCTCAAGAACCCAACTTAGGGACACCCTTTAGTGGCACACTCCGCGCCGCAATGGAAGGTTTCACAAAACTATATGCCAAGCGTTACAGAACCGATAAAATCCGCATGATTGCCGTCGCACCTTTTTTTGTCGCCGATTCAATGTCAGAGTTAGAAGGTTGGAATGTCCCGACAGATTTAATGTTTGGTCGTCCTGCTACCTACAGAGAGTTTGCTGAGATAGTGGCTTTTCTGATTTCCGAGAATGCCAAATTTATCACAGGTACAACCTTGAAAGTAGATGAAGCCTATTCTGCGGCTATTTAACTTAAATTTCCTGACAAATACTACAAATTATTTGTCTTAACCAAATACTCGCCTGATCCTGATTCGTCAGTTTACTCCACAACATAGAAATCATCCAAGGTTCTGTTTGTACAGGAAGTCCAAAAATTTCTAACGTATTTTGGTAAGCAAATGGCGTTACCAGTCGCGATGGAATGACAGTTACCAAGTCGCTGGATGAAATCACCGCAGGTAATATGAGCAAATGCGGTGTAGTTAACATCACACGACGCTGAAGATCATATTTTGCTAGCACCTTGTCGATTTCACCAATGTCGTCTCGTCGGAGGGTAAAAAGAGCTTGAGGAACACTAGCGAAAATTTCCGGTGTGATACTTCCTTGGCTAATTACAGGGTGTCCAAGGCGACAAATACCAACAAAATGTTCTTGAAATAATGGCATTTGTATCGACTGTCTGGGGGGATTTTGAAACAAACCCAGTGCAACATCTATTTCTCGCTGCTCTAACAGATCTCCTACAGAATCTTTTTCAAAACCAATGAGTCGAAAATTAACATTTGGCGCGACTTGACGACACACTTCCAACAGCTTGGGGACAACTACATAGCTGGTGTAATCTGAACTACCAATAGCAAACGTATGTTCAGAAGTTTTGGGGTCAAAACTGCGACTAGATTCTAGTGTTTGGCGGATTTGATGGAGAGCAGCTGAAATCCCTGGTGCAATTTCCAAAGCTTTGGCTGTTGGCTGCATCTCCCTTCCGATACGGATAAATAACTCATCTTGAAAAAGTAGACGTAATCTTCCTAGTGCCGCACTCATCGCTGGTTGTCCTAGATACAGGCGTTGTGCTGCTACCGTCACACTGCGTTCCTCCAACAGTACCTCAAAGGCGACCAGCAAGTTGAGGTCTATGGAGGATAAATCTATTAATCCCATTAATTCAATATATCTTTAAAATCAATTTGCTTAATTTATAACATCTCAGTAGAGTAATTCTAAAAGTATTTCTTAGGTCACAAAAATGACGACTCCAACGAGAATTGCAGTGGTAACAGGCAGTAATCGCGGTTTAGGATATGCTATTGCTCGGAAGTTAGCCCAAAAGGGTATCCGTGTAATTTTGACGAGTCGTAATGAAACAGATGGTGCAACCGCCAAGCAAAAATTAGCTAGTGAAGGGCTGGATGTAGACTATCACGTACTCAATGTTACTGATGACAAAAGTGTGCAAGATTTTACTATATGGCTGCGTGAAACCTATGGTAGTGTAGATATTCTAGTCAACAATGCAGGTGTCAATCCCACCACTCAACCAGAGGAGTCTAGTTTGCTGACTGTACAACTAGCAACGATGCAAGCCACCTTTGAAACTAACGTTTTAGCGGTAGTGAGAATTTGTCAAGCATTAATTCCCTTAATGCAGGTCAACAATTATGGCCGCATCGTCAATGTTTCCACAGAAATGGCTTCTTTAGCCACCATTACCCATGATTATTACCCTCTAGCACCATCTTATCGGCTTTCTAAGATGGGTGTGAATGGTATCACAGCGATTTTAGCTAAAGAACTGCAAGGGACTAATATTCTGGTAAATGCCTATTCTCCTGGTTGGATGAAAACGGATATGGGGGGAGAAAACGCACCATTTACAGCAGAAGAGGGAGCAGAAACAGCTGTTTATTTAGCGACGCTTCCCGATGGCGGATTTCAAGGACAGTTTTTTGCAGAGATGCGGAAGTTCGGTGGCCCATTTACATTACAGTGGTAGGTCAATATGGAAAATGCTGTAGGTTTACCGCCTATTTACGAGGATACGCCGATTGATTTAGTTCCTTACCGAGTCATCACCTCTTTCCCTGCCTATACTTTTTTAGAAAATCTGGCGATCGCTGCCGATGGTACAATCTTTGTCACTAATCACGAAATTGGCCAGATTGTTCGCGTCACCCCAGATGGTAATCAGGAAATTCACGCTACTGTTGCAGGTAAAGTCAGTGGTCTGGCTTTCACTAGCGATGGAGATTTGATTGCTACAGGCTGGAATGCTGATTCTGTACCTGCGGTATTTTTAGTTACCCAAGATGGTACAGTCAAAACCTTGTTGACCTTACCAGATGCCATATTTCTCAACGGCATTACCCCTCTCTCAGACAATAAATATTTGACAGCAGATTCCTATCGGGGTGCAATTTGGCTCATTGATATTGTTCAACCCAGTGCGTCAATTTGGTTAGAACATCCGTTGCTGGCTCGTAGTAATTCCGAAAATCCCATCCCGGCTGCTAATGGTATCAAACGTTTTTGCCGAACAATATATGTTTCTAATACAGAGCAAATGTTGTTATTACGGATTCCCCTTGGTATGGATGACCATCCAAGTGAGCCGGAAATATTTGTAGAGAAGACTAATATTGATGACTTTGCTTTTGACTTAGAAGGCAACCTTTACGGAGCCACCCACATTTATAACAGTGTGGTGCGGATTGGTACTGATGGATTGACAACTATTATTGCTCAAGCCGAGCAAGGTGTAATTGGCAGCACATCTGTGGCCTTTGGTCAAAGCGCAAGTGATAATACCGCAATTTATGTTGTCACCAATGGGGGGATGTTTTTACCTCTACCTTCGGGAGTTTTTCCGGCTAATGTCGTCCGTCTAGAAGTGGGGAAAGTTGGATACCACTTTACTTAAAGTGAGTTTGGTAAATTCAGCAGAACCCCTCTCCAAACCTCTCCCCGACGCGGAGAGAGGCTTTAAAAGTTTAATTTTCCATTATTGGTTAGTTCCTTTTTTACTCCCCTCTCCGTGTCGGAGCGAAAAGTCTGAGCGGAGGAAACCTCCGCTCAGAACTTTTCAAGACAGAGGGGTTGGGGGAGAGGTTAAAAAACACTTGTCGAACGCACGTTTACTTAAACAATAGTTAGTTTAATTATCCTTGAGGACGCAAGCTAGCTGTGTGTCCTTAAATCTCAAGAAACACAAGGGTGTAGGGGAAGAAAAATGTGTTTCTTCTATATTTTGCTAGTGCATAGCCTCGCTAGTTGGAAGCTTATATATTTGTCCTATTCTCATGGGTAGCCGTAGCAATGGAACAAGATGATCAAATTATCACCGTAGTCATTACACAAGTGGTCAAAGCAGGATGTGAAACTGCTTACGAGGCTTGGCTGAAAGATATTACTAGTGTCGCCAGAACCTATCCTGGTCATATGGGTACAAATATCATTCGTCCCCTTCCTGGTATCCGACCTGAATATGTGATTATCTTCCGGTTTGACGGCTATGAGAATATGAAAGCTTGGATAACATCACGCGATCGCGAATATTGGCTAGCTCAAGGTCAATCCTTAGTAGAATCTGAACCCCATGTACAACATATTAGCGGTTTAGAAGCTTGGTTTTCTCTTCCTGGTCAACCACTCAAAACACCGCCACGCTACAAAACAGCTTTGCTGACTTGGGGTTCCGTATTTATTTTGATTAATTTACTGAATATATTTATTACACCTCTGCTGCGAGGTCTACCACCACTCATTATTTCCTTTATTATTACTGTGACTATGGTTTTGCTATTAACCTATGTAGTCATGCCTAGAGTTACCCGTCTATTTCGGTCTTGGTTATATCCTAAACATAGCTAACAGATTTTAGTATTTTTTTTTACTTGCACTTGTTAAATTTCGTTTTCCTGTCGACAATGAAGATTGTTCAAACAGCCTGTAAATGCAAACGGGTGACAGTGCATGGTTAGAATGCTCAAAAAACTGCGCCGCCAAGAGTCCATGAGATCCCGTAGGGATGAATTTTATCACTACCCAGGAACTCTACCAGGAACAATCATCATTGATGCAGATGCTCCACCACCAACTATTTATTTAATAGACTACAACCAAACTAGTTTTATTCGTCAACAAGTAGCAACCCCAGAAGAATGTATTCCCTATCTTGACCAAGAATCTGTTTCTTGGGTAGATGTCCAGGGTTTAGGTAATCAGGACATTTTAGAAAGAATGGGAAAAATCTTTGAATTATCATCTCTGGTTTTAGAAGATGTGGTCAATGTCTCGGAGCGTCCGAAAGTCGAAGATTATGATGACCAACTACTATTTATAGCGCGGATGGTAGTCCCTAAAGAAAAAGACTATGGTTTTTATAGCGAACAAGTCAGTTTAATTTTAGGTAAATATTATCTGCTCACAGTTCAAGAAGAACCAGAACATGATTGTTTTGAGGGTGTGAGAGTCAGAATTGAAAGAGGAAAAGGAATTATTCGCAAGCAAGGCACAGATTATTTAGCTTATGCTTTACTAGACTCTATTGTTGACGGCTTTTTTCCGGTTTTAGAGCGTTACGGTGAACAATTAGAAGATTTAGAAGAAGAAGTAATCGCTAAACCTACCCGCAAAACCCTACAAAAAATTTACCAACTGCGGCGAGAATTATTGCAATTACGCCGTGCTATCTGGCCACAACGGGACGCGATTAATGCTTTAATACGCGATCGCAGTGACTTAATTAGTGAAGATGTACAAATTTATTTAAGGGATTGCTACGACCATGCAGTCCAAGTCATGGATATGGTAGAAACTTACCGAGAGCTAGCATCTGGCTTGATGGATGTGTATCTCTCAGCCGTCGGTAACAAAATGAATGAAGTGATGAAGCTACTCACAGTAGTTTCCTCTATCTTTATTCCCCTAACTTTTATTGCAGGTATTTACGGTATGAACTTCAATACCGATAAATCGCCATATAATATGCCCGAACTGAATTGGTATTGGGGTTATCCACTTTGTCTAGCCGTCATGGGATTCATCGGTTTTGGTTTATTATTTTTATTCTGGCAACGGGGTTGGTTAGAAAATTCCACCAGCATTAAGCGGGAATGAGGGTTGGGGATTGGGGATTGGGGACTGGGGATTGGGTATTGGGTATTGGGGATTGGTGTACACACAAGTCTTATAATTTTTTAAAATATGACTACAAATAGTGACCAAAATTTAGTAGTATTAACTCTTTATATTCTTGGAGTTGCTTACGTCTTTAATTTAATGGTTGAATCCGTTGATGATCGGATTAAATATGAATTTAAAAAAGGTGAGGTAGACGACAAGCTGAAAGAGCAAGGTCTAGACGGAAAAATTAGTGTCAACTTTAAATTTAAAGCATCAGAGCCGATAGATGAACTCAAAGAACTCTCAATGACAATTGAGAATAAATCTGATGATTTAGCCATCTATGTAGACTGGGATAATAGCTCTTTAATCCTCAATAATAAATCATGCCGAGTCATTAGAAAATCACCAGATTTAACCCGTGACTTGGCTATATCTCAAAGTCCTAGTCTGATAGTTCCCAAGAAAACATTGACAGAAAATATCACCGCCGAGGACTTATTTGAACGGGATAAAGAAACAGGGGTTTATACAGTAAAAAAACCGCTTATGAATATTAGTGGTTTACAAAAAGGCGGGCCACCACAAAAGAAAATGTATGGCGATTTCATGAATAGAGGCAAAGAATTAGGATTTTCGCTACAACTTGTCCTGCGGTTATCGGAAATCAGAGCAGGTTTAGCTCCCGGTGCAGAATATCCCCCCATCTGCATTATTGATTGTCCCTTCACCGTGAGAAAATTACCTTGGACTTACGCCTTACCTTGGAACAAAAAGAAATAATCAAACAGCACAGATGCGATCATTGGCGATTACACTGTAACTAGGGAGAGAGTAGGCGTAGGCGGTTGCAGATCAGTGAATACTGGTTTGAGGAAAGTCCGGACTCCCCAAAGACCAGACTTGCTGGATAACGTCCAGTGCGAGCGATCGTGAGGATAGTGCCACAGAAAGATACCGCCAGAATTAGGGACTGGGGACTGGGGATTGGGGACTGGGTGAGAAATTGCCCAATCCCTAATCCCTGATCCCCAATCCCTAGATTTGGTAAGGGTGCAAAGGTGCGGTAAGAGCGCACCAGCAACGTCGAGAGGCGTTGGCTCGGTAAACCCCGGTTGGGAGCAAGGCCGTAGGAATTATGGTTGGTCTTTTACCAGTTCCGCTTAAAAAGAGCCGCTAGAGGCGTTTGGTAACAAACGTCCCAGATAGATAACCGCCTTCTTGTAGAGCAATCTACACAGAAAACAGAACCCGGCTTACTACCAACTCTCTCCTCTTTTAGTCATTAGTCAATGGTCATTAGTCAATAGTCCATAGTCTATAGCAACGACTATCAACTGTTTACTTATGACTCAGGAGATAATTTTGGCAGGGTAGGAATTTTACCCATGTCTAAAATATGCAACGCCATGAATCAAAACTAAGAAATTTGCCATCTCAATCAATGACTAATGACTAATAACTAATAACTAATGACTAATGACTAATAACTAATGAATGTTGTTTATCCGCGTCGTCAGCGACAGCTTGAGAGTTTAGTAAGAAAGTTGGGTTTGTCCACCACTGCACCGATTAAGTGGGAATTATTGGATTTAGCGTTGACTCATCCTACTGTTTCCGATTCCGCTAATTATGAACAACTAGAATTTGTTGGTGATGCGGTGGTGCGATTGGCGGCGGCTGTGGTTTTGTGGGAAACTTATCCCGATGGACAAGTGGGAGATTTTGCGGCGATTCGTTCTGTGTTGGTGAGCGATCGCATCCTCGCCCAATTAGCCAGAGAATACGGTTTAGAGTTACATTTACTCGTCGCCGGTAGTGCCACTAGTGATAAAATTGGTCAAGAATCACGACTGGCGGACGCTTTTGAGGCTGTTTTAGGTGCGCTTTACCTCAGTACCAATAATTTAGACTTGATTCGCCCTTGGTTAGACTTTCACTTTCGCCAACTAGCCGCAGAAATTCGCCTCGATCCCGCCAGATTAAATTACAAAGCCGCCCTCCAAGAGTGGACACAAGCCCAATTCAAAGTTTTACCAGAATATCGAGTTGTGGAAATCAATCAAGCTAACCGCACTCAAGAACGGTTCATGGCGGAGGTGTGGTTGTATGATAAAAAACTCGGTGAAGGCAAAGGACGCTCCATTAAAGCCGCCGAACAAGCAGCCGCTAAGGTGGCATTTTTAGCAGTTAACTCAGAGGAAGGGGTGTAAGGGTGTAGGGGTGTGGGGGTGTAGGGGAAAATCAAATCTCAGATTTTAGGGTGTTTCCTTGAAGTTTTGCAAAAACAAGTTCGTAGTAAGGACTTTAGTCCTAATTTTTCCAGCAATAAAGTGCTTACTACCAACCTAAAGTAGTTCTAATTATTTTCGACCTTTACACCTCGCCAAAAAGCAACATAACCTTCAATATTCTTCGCTTTTTCCTTAGTGCTGGGATAGTACCAAGCAGCATCTTTGTTGACTTGTCCATCAACGGCGATACTGTAGTAACTAGCAACTCCTTTCCACGGACAAGTCGTATGAGTGTCACTGTCTTGAAAATATTCTTTGTTAATTGCATCTGGGGGGAAATAATGATTTCCTTCCACGACGATAGTTTGGTCGCTTTCAGCTAGTACAGCCCCATTCCAAGTAGCTTTCGGCATAAGTGTGTTTGTGATGAAAGTTTACATTTAACATTTTGACACTTCTTAACTGTAAAAAAATCCCCCAGTAATTCTGAGGGAAGTCAGAGAAGGAGCGTTTTTCGATGAGAAAACTATGCAAGACTAGGTTCGGTGCTGCTTTGCAGTAGGTTGATGATGGCAGCTTTTTCTAAAATCCCCACTAGCACACCGTTATCACGAATTACGGGAAGTGCTGATATTTGTTGCTGTTCGAGTAATTGCACTACTTCTAGTAATGGTTGATGGGATGGGATGGTAGTAGATGGAGTTGGTCGCATGACATCTTTAACTTGAGTTTCTGACCACAATGCTGTGTTGATACGGCGTAAGTCATCTAGTGCGATCGCACCTACTAATTGTCCTTCATTGTTGGTGACTAAAAACCGTCGCCAGTTGTTACCTAACACAATTTGTTGGTCTGCAAACTCTCTTAAACTCAAATCAGCAGCAACAATCGGACTATCAACTGTGACTGCATCTGCTGCTGTCAATCCTGTGAGTTTCTCTTGCACTCTGGCAAATTGTGCGGCGTTACCAGCATTTCGCACCAGGAAGAACCCAACTAATAGATTCCAGAAGTTAGCGAAACTACCAAATAAGAATAGAGGAATTAAACCAGAAGCGATCGCTACCCAACCAAAAATTTGTCCGACTCGACTAGCAAAGGTAATACCTCTGTAGGGTTTACCTGTGATTTTCCAAACAATCGCTTTAAGGATATTACCACCATCTAAAGGTAAGCCAGGAATCAGGTTAAACAAAGCCAGGGCAAGGTTTACAGAAGCCAAAACACCCAGAATCGCAGCTAAGGGGCCAGATACCGCACTAGTAACACCAATTACCGTAACAATACCACATAGCAACAGACTGACCAACGGCCCAGCGATCGCCACCCAAAAGGCTTCTCCTGGTGTTTTTGATTCTTCTTCTAGACTCGCCAAACCACCAAAGATAAACAATGTAATTGAGTTGACATTAATACCTTGGCGGATGGCGACAAAGCTATGTCCCAATTCGTGGGCGACGACAGAAGCAAACAACAATAACGCCGTCGTCAATCCTAGTATTAACGCCAATCCTCCAGATAACTGGGGAAATTGTGCCATCAGTCCACCGCTATAACTCCAAGTTACCAAACCCAGAACTAGAAACCATGACGGATGGATATAAAAAGGGATACCGAAGAGATTCCCAACGCGAATTGTGCCGTTCATGCCGTTCACCTTTGATTTCAGCAGCGAGAGTTGTGTCTTTTACCTCTCGTTGTGATCATTGTAACGAAATATTAAGTGATTTTAATATTCCTAACGGTAGTAGTGTCCGTATGTTCAGGTGTGGTTAACAAGGCAATGGGTCAATAGTCAATAGTCATTAGTCATTAGTCATTAGTCGCCACTCACCACCCACCGCTCATGACTCATTACTCAGCACTCATTACTCATTACTCATTACTCATTACTCATTACTCATTACTCATTACTCATTACTCATTACTCAGCACTCAGCACTCATCACTCTCTGAGATGACAGTAATATTACTGTTATGACATCAGTACATAAACTGAAATCAATTTAGAATTTGAGGACTTTACAGTATATTTACTGAATATTTATCAATATTCTAACATTGATGAATTTTTATTAACTTAATATAAAGAGAGATAAATCTATCTCGTAGACAACGGTTGATACAGATTAATATGTGGAAAATAATTTATCCCATCTGAAAGGTGCTACCAATAGATTGCTTTATTGTAAAATCTAATACTTACGCCAGTAAACATTGTTGTAAAAAATAATACTGGTATAAAGAAAATGATTAAGTCAACTAATTTTAGATTTTAGATTCAATTCCATAATCCAAAATTTAAAATCTAAAATTCGGAAGGCGAAACATCAGATGACGCGCCCTCCTAGATATCACAAGGCCACCATATACCTATCCAATAGACGGGACTATCAGTTTATTGATAGAAATACTTCTCTCATTTGCTAGAAGTAGTAAAAAACAAAGCAGAAATAGTATGAAAACAGCAATTTATCGAAAGCTGTATTTCATCAATTAAACTACCAAATTAATATTGTCATTCAACTATTACAATGCTCTCTCACAGTCGGGGTATGCAAGTTATGATTTCATCTGGAGTAGAAATAAAAGTTAGTCGTCTAGAGTCTATAGTTGAGCAAATTGGAGAAGCTGTACTTTCTACGACAGAAACCATTGAACGTCTAGCAGACAGATTAGAAAATCTTAGTTGCCAAGTGGAAGCACAAGGTAAACAATTGCAACAGCAAGGATATCAAATATTTGCTTTATGTGATGCCGTCCAAAGCCTTGCAGAATCTCAAGATGACTCATTACAAAAGTTAACTCAACTAACACAAACTTTAGACAAATTAACTACATTAATTCAGGGCTTAGATGAAGAAGAGTGATGAGTGGTGAGTTTTTAGTGCTGTTAGCGGTAGCGCGGCGTTTAGCCGGTGCTGAGTTTTGAGTGCTGAGTGAGGAAATCTATTCCACCTTGTCTACCTTGTCTCCCCAGTCCCCAATCCCCAACTCTTCTTAATTTTGAATTTTGAATTTTGAATTTTGAATTTTGAATTTTGAATTGATTCGTCCCCATTCCCTATACCCTTAATTGAGTAACTGCAATGTTTCCAGAAAAACAAACATCAACATCACTACCAGGGGTGCGATCGCGTTTGCCGTATTCACCGACATAATAAAAATCATCACCGTCAATGCGATAGTTGACAGGTAAGGGTTTATTACATGGTTGGCAAAATACTATCTCTGGTTCGGGTTCTCCTGGTTGGAGATGGGGTAAATTCACATTCCAAAAACACCAAGGTTCTAGGGGGCGGTGCAGTAAATCAGTTAAAATTTCCACGGTTAACTTAGCTGCAAATTCCCAATCGAAATTTTGCTTGGCTTTACGATAGTGAGATATCGCAATTCCAGGGATACCGTGCATAGCAGCCTCTCGCACCGCCGCCACAGTACCAGAAATATAGGCATCAACGCCTAAGTTACCGCCAGCATTAATTCCAGACAAGACAAATTTAGTATCTTGGCATAAATGCGTTACCGCAATTCTGACACAATCAGCAGGAGTACCAGCGATCGCATATTCAAATTCCCCACGCTGTTGTAATTTAATGGGACTAGTGGTGGTGACTTGATGACCACAACCAGATTGATGATCCCTGGGTGCAGCAACAATAAACTTTTGACCATTTACAGCTTGCACCAAAGCCTTAATCCCTGGAGCATCAATACCATCATCGTTAGTTAAGATTATGGTCATATAATTTGTAATTCGTAATTAGAAAAATAGATCCTAACTTTGTTCAGTTGCGTCCCAGGCGTTGAGGAAATTCCAGTCTTCATTATCTTCAGAAGTTGTAGGTTGCTGATGAACGGGTTCTTTTCCTTGCAACAAGTTGTCATATTCGCCTGAGTCTACCCATTTCAACAGTTCCGAGGCTCTCATCACTGTCCAAGGTAGAAGATGTTCCATGAAGCTAAAAGTCTTAGCGAATTTATCTAAACTATCGAGATTAGTAAATTCAAAACTACGCGCTTGGGTGACGAAATCATTAATGGTTTCTTCATTTAAATACTCTTGAGGTAAACCACCCAATTTCATCAAAGCAGTAATCGCCACATCTTGATTTTGACACGCCAATAAACCAGCGCGATCGGCGGTAAATTTAGCCATAATTATCCAGTTATATAAAGCAATTTCTATGCCGTTAGCCGCTAATCCACCTATACCGAAGGTGGTGCTACTAATTAAATTTTTCACCACTGGCATAATATGTGCCATTTGCTGGTATGCCAAGTATTTACCTTTGATGCGTGCAACTTCGTGTCCGAACACAAACAACAATTCATCATGGGAAAGCCATTCCATCCCCTCCAGATTAATTCCCACTACAGGCTTTTCTACCCCAACAGCGTAGGCTTTGATGTATCCTGTACCCCGAAACAGAAAAAGTTCTGGGGTGGGAGTAATATCGAGGATATTGCAGGTTTCCGTAAAAGCATTATAGAGACTGGGAAAATTGCGCGGCGTAACTTTGAATTCACTTCCAGTGATTTGCATCCGCAGCAATCTATCAATCCCGTACTCATTAACTTTATTCAACAATAGAGGTAATACAGGGGTTCGCTCCAAAGACATTAAAGCCTTGTGGTCAAACGGATGCTCATAAAACTCGGTTTTCAAACCAGGAAAACGTTTCTTTTCCATACTTTTGTGCGGTCAACACAATAAAATTCACTATAAAAAAGTAGCAAGTATCTTAGTTAAGATATCAGAAATAGCATCTTAGGTGATGAAGAGCGATCGCTCTTGTCTTTAATGATCAACCTATGGAATAAGTGATTTTGACATTAGTTGTATAGTATTTTTGATGCTAATCGGTATTATAGGATTATCAAATGCAGCAGCTCCTCAACCAAGTTTTTATCAGGCTCATCTTACCGATACTGACGGTAATTTTAGCTACTTCATTATTTGCCACCTCTGCATTAGCTACGGGTGTTTATCAAATACCCAATCTGACAGCAGGTGATTCTACTTGGGTTGTAGACCAAGGTGAAGTTATCAGCCGCATCAATGAAGGTCAGATTAGTGGTAACTTTGATGACTTGGCTAAGAACACTGGAAACGAAGTCAGATTTGTGACAATTCGTCGCTTAGATTACGGTGAAACTCCAGACAGCTTTGCGAAATCACTGTTTGATAGATGGTTTCCGACTTCAGAAGCTAAAGCCAATCAAACTTTGTTAGTGCTGGACACAGTAACTAACGGTACAGCAATCATTTCTGGGGAAAAAGTGAAATCTCTGCTAACAGATGAAATTGCAACCAGTGTAGCGGAAGAAACGTTAGCTGCACCTTTGCGCGATGGTAATAAATATAATCAGGCATTTTTGGATGCCAGCGATCGCCTAGTTGCAGTTCTCTCCGGTCAACCTGATCCCGGCCCCCCGCAAATCGTTGACAAAGTACAGGTAGAAGGAACTTTCAAAAAAGCTGAAGAAACTGACAAAGGTAACGCCACAGCTTGGGTAGTGGGACTGTTAATCGCTGCCACTATTATCCCAATGGCGACTTACTATATTTATTTGGCAGTTCAACCATCGTCGGAAGGGTAGAAAGAGCAAAAGGAAAAAGGCAAAAGGAAAAAGGGCATTGCTGATTAATGGGATGATTTATGTTTCGCGCATACCGCTAAAGCGGAACCCGAAGGGTAGGCGCAAAGGCGCAAAAAATCGTTAGTTTACTTTGCTAAAAAAGCTTAATTCATCCGGCATTGATACAAAGCCAGATTTTTTTGCCTTTTTCCTTTTTACTGTTGCCTTAGTCTTGAATATACTCTTGCCCTGTGACTAAAGCGGCTTCTGCGCGGACAAATTCACGACCTAAATAAGCAGCGTGGTCTAGCTGACTGACAGGACAGGGCTGAGTTTCTTCAAAAATTCTCACACTTAATTCTTTGGCTGTTCTCCCACTAAATACTGTGGTGTGGGTGCGTTCCACCTTACCCTTAGCAGGAATGACTTTTCCGGTTACGGGATCTACAGCTAAACCACGGTCATCAATGATGTTTGTAAAATGTTTGGCATAGATTAAACCTTCTGCCCGGTCTAAATAGATAATGAAATATCCATAGGGATCAAGGTCAATGTGACGCTGTGAAAGTCTATCATCAATTGCCGCCAAATTTTCTAATATCAAATCCATAATCGGTCTCAAAACTAAATTTATCTATTCTGAGTTTTTACACTACAGATCAAGTGTAAATCTTTCTCAGCTAACAGTTACCAATTAATTAGCAATTACTAGTTTGACGGATTTTGTTTACTAAAAGGTAACTCTGCATTAATGGCGGCAATTTCTTGCTGTTCTAGTTGGTTTACTTCGTGAATGTAGGGCAATAAAATCTGTGATAGACGACCATTATAGAATCTGTGCAAACTGTAATTAGGCGTAGCAGGGAATCCACGGCGTTTTTTATGTCTGCCGCCTGCACCGGGATCAAATAATTGGATACCGTTAGCGATCGCCCATTCAATCGGTGCATAATAGCAAGCATCAAAATGTAAACAGTCGATTTCTTGAAAGCTACCCCAATAGCGTCCGTATAATCTATCGTCTTTAAACAAGCAAAAAGACATTCCCATCGGGTGACGTTCATCTTCTTCGTTATAGGCGGCAAAAAATACCACTCGATGACGATAATTATGATGTAACTGCTCAAAAAATTGTTTGGTGAGATATTTGCTTCCCCACCAGCCAAACTTATCGCAGGTATCAGCATAAAAATCGTACATTAAGGAAAACAAAGATTTAGGAATATCATCCCCAGTTACAGGCTTGAGTCTTAAGCCAACTTTTTCTACGGCTTTGCGTTCTCGTTTAATATTGCGACGCTGGTTAGCATTAAACACAGCCAAATAATCATCAAAATTCTCAAATCCTGAATTTTCCCAGATATAACTATGATGCAACCAAGGGGTGAAACCTGTTTGTGTTAAAACTGGTCGCCATTCGGGATCAACATAGAGGAAATGACAGCCAGAAATCCGATTTTTGATACAAAAAGCATCAATTTCATGTACCATCATCGCCGTAACTTCTGCTTCATCTTCCCCTGGTGCAATTAAAAATCGATAACCTTCAGCCGGGGTAAATGGAGTCATCCCCAAAAGTTTCGGGTAGTATTGTACACCTATGCGTTCTGCCAACTCTGCCCACTGGTGATCAAAGACAAATTCACCATAACTATGGCCTTTCAGGTACAAAACAGCAGCAGCAATTAAGGTTCTGTCGCGCCACAGAGTTAAATGATTGGGTAGCCAACCAGTTTTAGCTGTAGCACTGTGGGAACTTTCCAGATTATGCAACCAATTCCACTCTAAAAAAGGAGTTTTCAGGGGTAAGGCTAAAGCATCCCAAGCATCTTGGGGAACTTCTGCAACTTTGTTGATCCAAACGCTAGAATAACGCGGCTTGAGTTTTTCTACCATTTTTGGGGAATAGGGAATGGGGAATGGGGAATGGGGAATGGGGAATGGGGACTGGGAGGGCAGAAGGCAAGGGGGCAGGGAGCAGGGAGAAATGGGGAAATTTTTCTTCCCTTGCCCCCTGCCCCCTGCACCAATTCCTCTTCTATGCCCCATTCCCAATCAATAGCGTAATCTAATTTACCTTATCGTTGCAGGCGATAATGGAGAAAAACTTCTTGGTCAATGGTTTTCACTTCTAAAAGTTGCAACCGAGGAGCTAGTTTAGACATAAATCCTTGTCCGTCTACAGGTGTCGGTGCAGTCTCACCACCTAAAATTAATGGGCAAACCGTCAGCCATAACTCATCTATCAAGTCTAACTCCAGCATAGAAGCTACTAATGTTCCTCCACCCAAGATTACCAAGCGTGATATACCTAAAAAGGCTAACTCTTGTAAAGCGGCTAGTAGGTCAAGGTTGCCATTTGGTGCAGTAAAAGCTAAAATTTTGGCAAATTCTGGTTTTTGTCGCCAAAATTGCGCGCCTGTGGTTGTTGTCAACAACCAGCGTTGAATTGATTGCTGAAAAAAGCGAATTTCCGGATTTATCTGACCAGAGTGTGTAGTAACTATATGAATCGGCTGGGTAGGTTTACCTTCTTGCTGTCGATGTTGCAAGAGCATCGTTTGTGATATGGTCATTGTTGTACCATAAGCACGCAGCGTGCCTGCACCCAATAATACAGCATCAGCAGTAGCAATCTGTTGTTCTAGGTGTGTTCTATCTACATTTGAGCCAAATCTAGCAGGCGATCGCCGAAAATCTGCTATTTTGCCATCTGCACTCATGGCTAAAACTACTGTCGTATGTGGACGATTTTGCACCATTGGGTTAATTTACGGGTGGAGTTTTTGGAACTTAACTTGTAGATGATGGCAGAAACAAAAATACCATATCCCTAAGCAGTAACAAGTTACGGCATGATTGCACAGTGAATTAAATATAAATTTTGTCCTTTTGATTGGAAATTATTCCCAGCGATACTTGATTAATATGCAGCACAAGTCCATCTCACATCTACCGACTAAAATTTTTGGTATAGCTCATAGCTGTTTATTCATTCCATCTTTGATACCTTTGGGGGCTGATTACAAAGTGTGGATAAATTCATAAAATGTCTCCTTTGGCCGGTTTATTTACATATGTAGGCTGTTGTGGTTTTGCAGTTGTGAAGTGAGACGCTCGATGGCTAATCCCCGTCAATCATCCTTTAGACGTATTTTAGTAACGAGAATTTTGTTGCTGTTTGTGCCTGTTTTATTTATCGGACAGCTAGCAGCTTTGAATAAGGCGCGTTCTAGTTTGTTGAAAACTGCACGACAAAATTTGACTGATAGTGCTGTAATCAAAGGGGAAAAAATTGTTAATGCGATCGCAAATCTGAAAACTAGTTTATTAATCGCTAGTCGCACCACAGTTGTGCAGTCGGGATCACCAACGGAAATTCAAACATTTCTCGCCCAGTTGACACAACAACTACCCAAATACGTCGAGTGCTTGCAGCTGACTAATGTGCAGAGTGGTGAAGTTGTTGCTAGTAGTTGCGGTAATCAAGCGATCGCCAAAATTGTGTTACCTTTTCCCAGGGATGGAGTAGAAATCCGCACTGTCCCGCCTCAAAAGCCAGGAACCACCACATCCAAAAATCCGCGTCAACAACTAGAATTAGTTCTCTCTACACCCGTTGATAATGGTTCTGGGGAATTGCGGTATGCCTTGAGTCTACAATCAGCGTTATACGAACAAACTAAACCACAAGCAGGTTCTCTCACAGGTTCAACTCTCGTCATTGCTGAAGATGGGACGATATTAGCCCATCCTGTAGCCGATTTAGTCGGTAGCAATATCAGAGAACATCCAGATGCAGCCCAACTCAAAAGCATTGTCAAAAATGCGATCGCCGGCAAAAATGAGTCTATCAATTTGTCTTTTCGGGATGGTAAAGAGTTAGTTGCCGGTTATACAGCTATTAATGATCCCATCACCAAACAAAAAGCCAAAAAGTGGGTAGTTTTAGCAGTCACAACTGTAGATAACGCCCTATTAGGTTTAGAAGAAATCAAACTAATTTTGATTGTTTTAACCGTGGGTTTAATTGGTGCGAGTTTATTAGCATCATTGTATTTAGCCCCCTATTTAGCTAATCCCGTTGAAGCATTACGAGACTATGCTTTAAATATTCACAGCCACCACGCCGCTAATCCCATCCCCCATAACTTCCAAATTCGCGAATTTAACCAGCTATCACAAGCTTTAGACCAAATGGTTTATCGCCTTAAAGCTTGGTCAGAAGAACTAGAAACGGCTTGGAAAGAAGCCAAAACAGCCAATCAAATTAAAAGTCAATTTTTAGCCACAACTTCCCACGAACTACGTAATCCGCTAAACATCATCATTAACTCCATCCGCTTTGTCAAAGATGATATGTGTGACAGTCGGGAAGAAGAACTGGAATTTCTCGAACGTGCTGATGAAACAGCTATTCACCTACTAGGAATTATTAACGAGTTACTAGATATTTCGAGAATTGAAGCGGGTAAACTTTCCGTAGTCACAGAACCCCTAGATTTGAGACAAATCCTACTAGAAGTGATTAATTTACAATCAGTAAACATTCAACATAAAGGTTTGCAACTCAAAACTAGTCTAGGAACAGAATCTATTCCCGTCAAAGCAGACGCAGCCAAACTCAAACAAGTATTAATCAATATCATTGGGAACGCCACTAAGTTCACCGATGAAGGCGGGATCACCATTTCCACATCTTTACATAAGATTAATGGTAAATCTCAAGTTACCGTCACCATCACAGATACAGGTTTAGGGATCGAACCATCTCAACAGCAAAAACTATTTCGTCCCTATGTCATGGTAGATGGCAATAACACACGCAAATGTGAAGGTACAGGTTTAGGGTTAGCCATTTCCCGTAACTTAATAGAACTGATGGGCGGTACAATCACCCTAGAAAGTGCAGGTATTAATCAAGGCACTACAGTAAAAATTTCTTTACCTCTGATTGAAATATCAAAACCCTCACCAGTCAAGGAAGAAAGTTTAGAAAATCTAGAAATTCCCCATGAAAATGCTTATACCCCACACTCAGAAACAACTCTAGTTCATGGAAACGCCTTGTATAAGTCCAATCAATCCCAATTAACTCCTCAACCTGTTCAGAAATGAGTGGTGAGTGCTGAGTAATGAGTAATGAGTAATGAGTAATGAGTAATGAGTGCTGAGTGGTGAGTAATGAGTGCTGAGTGGTGAGTAATGAGTGCTGAGTGGTGAGTAATCAATTCTTTAATTTTGAATTTTGAATTTTGAATTGATTTGAGTGCTGTTAGCAGTAGCGCGGCGTTTAGTCGGTGATGACTAATGACTAATGACTATTGACTAATGACTATTGACTATTGACTATTGACCATTAAGACAAATTTCTTGTCCGCCTTGATTAAGAGAAGTAGTAAGTGCAGAGAGAATTTTAACTAACTCTGTACCTACCCAACCTGATGAAATTGTGGGTGGAGTGTTTTGCAGGATGGATGAGACAAAGGTGTTGCAAACTCTGTTCAAAGGTTCTCCTTTCTCTAATTCCAGCGTTTCTTGGCTTTGATTTATCGGTAAAAATAGATTTTCCTGACGTTCAAATTCACCATGTAATAGAGTTAACGGTGATGATGATGACATTTCATCAAATACCAAAGTACCAAGGCTACCTACTACAGCTAACCGACGCTGTTTGTCAGGGTTTAACCAGCATAGGTGAATATAGGCTTGAAATCCATCTGGGTAGGTAAGTGTTACCCAGACTAAATCAGCTAATCCTGATGGGAAGTGGTTAATTTCTGTATTAGCTTTACTTTGCAGCCAAACCTTACCCGTAGCCTGGACGCTGGTGGGTGTTTGACCTAACCAGTTGTTAAAGATGGCAATATCATGAATGGCTAAATCCCAGAGTGCATCAACATCTTGGCGCACAGGGCCTAAATGGGTACGGGCTGCATAACCGTAACGCAAATCACCTAATTTACCTGCTTGGACTACGGTTTTTCCTCCCGCAACGGCTGGGTGAAATAAATAGGTGTGGTCAACCATGAGGATTAATTTTTGTTGATCTGCCAATTGGCAAAGTTCTTGACATTCTCCTGGTTCAAGAGTGAGAGGCTTTTCTGCTAGGACATGACAACCCCAGTTGAGAGCATCTTTAACTAAAGCATAATGGGTAGTTGCTGGTGTAGCGATCGCAACTGCTGTTAAGTCTGATAATTGCTGTAAATCTTGCCAATGGGTCGTCAATAAGATATTTTTATCTAAATTAAATTGCTGCTGCACTACCGCCAACCTGTCTGCGTGCGGATCTACTACCGCCACGACATTAACTTGGGGTAGTGCTAAAAAATTCCGCAGTAGATGCACTCCCCAGCGTCCAACCCCAACAACAGCAATGTTAATCATTAGTTATTAGTTATTAGTCATTGGTTATTAGTTAATGGTCATTGCTAATTGAGCCAGCGTCAAGCCCTGGGGAGAATTCACAATTTAGTGTTGCATCATGGTGCGGAGAAAACCCTAAATTTAGCAACGCTCAAGATTTACCTATACTCTGGAACGGCGGAAGAATCTCGCTATAGTTCCAAGGAAAAATAGACCGAAAACCATACTTGGTTCTGGAACTGCGGTTGTTTCTGGTTCTTCTACAGGAGGTTCTGGTTCTTCAGTGGGGGGTTGTGGCTTTGGTGGACTGGGAAGATTACCTGTAAACGGTACATTGTGGAATTCACCAGTACCAGATAGTGAGGAAGCTACTAAAGTTCCTTCTACATTTCCATTCGAGAAATTAACATTAGCTTTGGTCGCCAATACACTACCCTGGAATGAAAAACCTGTGGTGCTAATTTGAGTAGCATCCACAAAGTTAAACAAAACGTTTTGTTTATTTATGCCACCCAAATTTAACCCAAAATATTTAATATCAACGCTACTTCCTAAAATGTTTAAAATTACCGTGGAATTACTACCCACTCCATTCAAGTTTAAGTAACTGCTGCTGGAAAATTTAGAACCATCAATTGTAAAGACATTCAAATCACTGTTGTTTCCTGTGAGGATAATCCCGCCCCACTTATATTCGGTAGTAGTTGTTGAAGTTAATCCAACCAAATATTGAGAAAGATTAGTTAATTCTTGACGTGCAGCATTAAAGTCAATCAATTGACCTGACTTTACACCACAATTAGGAGAACAATTGAAATAAACGGGAGTCTTAACAGTACCACCTACAACAGCATTACCGCCAAAAATTTGACCGTTATTGTAAGTTAAATTTCCACCAACAACCAAACGAGTATCTGTCCCATTGGAGTTAGTCAGACGGTCTGCAATACCAAAATTAGTGAATGTTGCATTTCCTCCCACAGCAACACGACCTTCGGAATCTGAACTTTGATTCATGTCTCCAAAGACAAAGACATTATAGTCCTGTGCTATTCCTAAATTGACAGCCATAGCTGGTTGGATAAATCCAGTTATAGCGAGTGTTCCCAAGGACAATGGTATGAGTGTGAGTGTAGATTTCAGGTTTTTTAGCATAGTCTTAGTGTCGCCAAATCATAACGCTACTAATTTACTGTTTATTGAATAAATGTTCTAAAAAGATGATGTAAATTCTTAGGTAAAATATCAATGATAAAAAGCATTATATTTCTGTATATTTACTGTTGAAATTCTTGCTAAAAATTTAATTAAGGGATGGTGCTTTAGGAATTTTAATTGATGATTGAAATTACTTACGTAGATAGAGAACATGTAAGAAGAAATAGGAGTGTGGTTTAAACCATTACACCATTTCACGAAAAATCTGATACAGATGTAAACCCTAAAATCCTTGCTACATCTAAGTTTTTTAATTGCGTAAAGCCTGCGGCATAGCTGCGCTTAGAGCGTAGCGGGGCGGGAGCGTCGTTGCGAATTGTGAATTGGTATTACATCTCCGACACTACTGCTTAACAGATAACCTCTGTGCGTCAGTCCTGCATATAGTATGTAGTATCTTTCTTTTGTTTCATCCTCTAGAATAAAACCAAGAGATTTTCGGTTGAAACTATGACTGCGACATTGCTGACACCACCGAATGAAATGATTCACCTATCGGGAATTAGCTGGCAGACTTATGAGACACTGTTGACAGAATTGAGCGATCGCCGTCTCAGATTGACTTATAATCGTGGGAATCTAGAAATTATGTCCCCTTCCCCAGAACATGAACTTGGCAAAGAAGTTTTAGGTCGCTTTGTGGAAACACTAGCTGAAGAATTGGCAGTGAACATTTATCCTTTAGGTTCAACTACATTGAAACGTCCTGAAATAAGTGGTGCAGAACCAGATAAATGTTTCTACATCCGTAATATTGCCGTAGTTCGGGGAAAAAAACGATTGGACTTAGTACAAGATCCTGCACCCGATTTAGTTGTGGAAATTGATGTCACTAGTGGTTCTCAAAATCGTCTCCAAGTCTATGCAGATTTGGGTATCGCAGAAGTTTGGATTTATAATGGGGAATCTTTAGTAATTAAACAATTACAAAATAACGCTTATATTACTTGTAAAAATAGTCAGTTTTTTGTCAATTTACCTATTCCAGAAATTGCTAATTTCTTACAAAAAGCTGAGACAATGGACTATTTAGAATTGGTGAAATTATTTCGTGAATGGGTGAGGAATCAGATAGGAAAGTAGAGAGAATATCAGCCAATACGGTTTAGTTAAAGCTAAAATCTAGGGTTTGTAAAGTAAAGAAAAGTTCGTAGTAAGGACTTCAGTCCTTAGATGAGGACTAAAGTCTCCACTACAAACTATTTTCTTAACGAAGTTCAGCTTTGCCAGTCTGCTAATTGTGTAACTAAGAAATAGCGCACATGATCAACAAAAGTTGCGCCCCATTGTCTTGTTCCATGCCCCATTCCAGGAACGACATAACAAGCACCATCAGGGAATTTCTGGGCGCAATTTTGAGCATCTTTAATATTGACCATTGGGTCATTAGCACCAATTAAAAAGCGCACTCTCCGAGGTGATTTTACTTTTTCAATATAGTTCATGGGATTGCATTCCCACGCAAATTCATCTTGATATTTGAGGTTTTTAGCTAGTTGTAAAAGTTTGACTACAGGTGTTAAATCAGGTTGTAATTTGTCTAAAATTGACTCTGCTATTCCCCCTACCGGAGATGCAGCAATATCTGGTAAAAGATTATATCCCCAACTTTTCGCAAAAGATGGCAAATCTGCATGACCAATAGTTCCTAGTAACCTTTCTCCTAAACCATTGGTTGTGAAAGCATAGGCGGATAGCAATACACCCATACTCACCCCAAATAATGCCAGTCTGGGGTCAGAAAGTCCATAGCGATCGCCACAAAATTCTCTGACTTTGGCGATATCATTGACTGTGCTGCGAAATATTGACAACAGCATGGCGGTATCAAAAGCAATTCCTCTATCAAGTAGGGGTTTAATTTCGTTCTGTGCCAAACTTGTAAAGGTGCGTACTAAACTGCGTTCACCGGCTAAGGGGGTATCGAATAAAGCCACAGCTATACCCATTTGAGTGAGAGTAGGGACTATGAAAGCATTCCAGCCATAAGGCGCGCACATCCCCTGTAAACCGATGACTAAGGGTGTGTCGTGTCTGGGGCGATGTTGTGGTAAAAATACTGCTACCGGAAAGCCGCTTAATCGTTCATCGATATCACTTACTCTAGTATAAGGATAAGGCTCATAGAACCAATAGCGATCGCCTCTCACACCTGCAAAAGTAATCTCATCAGCCCCGGAAATCATCATATTGGTTTATAAAGTTGCTTATTTTCTATGATTATTTGGTTTCCATCCAGTTTTCGCCTGCTCTTACTTCCACTACTAACGGTACACTTAATTTGACTGCACCTTCCATCACCGATTTAATTTTCGGTTGTAATTCTTCCCATTCATTAGGGGGAACTTCAAAGACTAATTCATCATGTACTTGTAATAATAATCGCGCTTGATAGTTGCGTAAAACTTCATGCAGTTGTACCATTGCGATTTTGATAATATCTGCGCTAGAACCTTGAATGGGTGCATTAGCGGCGGAACGGAGTAAACCTGCGTCGTAAGCACCTAGGTTTTTTAATTTGCTTAAATCAATGTCTTCTGGGTTGCTATTTTTGAATTTACTTAAACTTTGATTAGTAAACTCAAAATATCGCCGACGGCCAAGGATAGTTTCGACATATCCTTGAGATATCGCTTGTTTTTTTACCCCTTCTAGATAAGCGAAAATTTCTGGATAGCGACTATTAAATCGTTTAATAAATTCATTGGCGATATTTTTATCAATCCCTGTAGAACGGGAGAATTTTAGCGAACCCATGCCATAAATTACACCGAAATTAATCGTTTTGGCAATTCGGCGTTCATCGGCTGTAATATCTTCTTTTTCAAAGACTAATTTAGCTGTCACAGTATGAATATCTTCATTCTGTTGATAGGCTTTTACTAACACGGGTTCTTGACTCAAATGTGCCAGAATTCTTAACTCAATTTGTGAGTAATCAGCCGCTACCATTAACCAACCTGATGCGGGTAAAAATGCTTTGCGAATTTGGCGACTAAAGGCTGTCCGAATGGGGATATTTTGTAAGTTAGGATTGGATGAAGATAACCTACCTGTAGATGTAGATGTTTGATTGAAATTTGTATGTACTCTGTGGGTGTCTTGGCGGACTAACGCAGGTAAAGCATCTACATAGGTAGACTTTAATTTGGAGAGAGTCCGATACTCAATAATCGCATTGACAAAACCTGTTTCATCAATTTCTTGCAGTTTTTCTAATGTGGCTGCATCGGTAGAATAACCAGTCTGAATTTTTCGGGAATATTTGGTACTTAAGCCCAATTTCTCAAATAATATATGACTCAATTGTTTAGGAGAACCTAAATTAAAGTTTTCGCCAGCAATTTCTGTGGCTTGTTCATGCAGTTTTGCTAAATCTGTTTCTAACTGCTGGGATAGTTCTTTGAGATATTCAGAATCAATGCGAACTCCTGTATATTCGACTGCGGCTAAAACAGCTTCTAGGGGTTGTTCTACCTCTGTCAGTAACGTAGATAAAGCAGGAATCTTATCTAATTCCTCACGCATTTTCGGCACAAGTTGCCAAGTAGCATATACTTGTAAACAGCAATAATTTGCTACAGCAGGAATACTAATATCCGCAATGGTTTTACCTTTGGGGACTAACTCTTCATAGTTAGTTAATTGTAAACCCAAATTACGCAGGGCTAAATCTGTGAGATTATGGCTATTATCGGGATTTAAAACATAACTGGCTAGCATGGGATCAAAAATAATTCCTGCTAGGTTAATTCCTTGGGTGCGAAATACTAAGCGGTCAAATTTACCATTCTGGAATGTTTTAGGATATTGCTCACTTTCCAAAATTGGTTTGAGGGATTTCAGTACGATATCTTTATTTAAATTCTCTCCGATTTTATGGTTTATGGGAATATAAGCTAATTCGTCGGGTGCATTTCCCCAACAGCAACCAATTCCCACTAATTCCGCATCTCTGGGTTCTAAATCACTGGTTTCTGTATCCCAAGCAACAGGAGTTTGAGGGTTAGTAAATGTTTGTAATAGTGCAACTAATTCTATTAACTGTGATTCAGTGTGAATAATACGTGGTTGAATGGGAGAATCGATTTTTTCTTGTTGTGCGGCTTGTGTTTCCGCCAAGGTATAAAAATCTGCGTCATCGGCAAAAGTTTCTTCTGTATCTGTAGTGGATACTTCTGCTGCTTCTGCAACTTGTCCACCAAACTTCTGTTGTAAGGCGTTGATTTTTTTCAGATATAAATTAAACTCTAATTTTTCTAAAATAGGGATGATAATACTATCATCAAAACCCTGCAATTGACTATCTGTTAAGTTTACTTCTAGAGGGACATCTGTAACTATTTTGGCGAGGTATTGAGATTTATATGCGTCTGCTTTTCCTTCTATAAGTTTTTTTTGCGTCGCGCCTTTAATTTCATTAATAGAAGCGTAAATATTATCTAGGGATTCGTAAGCATTGAGTAATTGAACGGCGGTTTTTTCTCCTATTCCTCTCACGCCGGGAATATTATCTGATTTATCGCCACACAAGGCTTTAAAATCAACTACTTGTGTAGGTAAAATACCCAGTTTTTCTTTAACTTGTTCTGTACTAACTTCCGTGATGCCATTATTATTTGTAACGCGTTTAAGTGCATCGGGGCTAAAATTTAGGACGGTGATTTCTTTAGCAGGGTCGATGAGTTGAAATAAATCGCGATCGCCTGTTAAAATTTTCACCTTATACCCAGCCGCAGTGGCTGTTTGCGCTAATGTTCCCAACACATCATCCGCTTCATAACCAGGCGCGGTGTAAATGGGAATGTTAAAACCTTGCAATAACTCGTGCAGATTTTTTAAGTCTGGGACAAAATCTTCCGGTGTTCCTGGACGATCAGCCTTATATGTATCATCAGCTTCGTGGCGAAAAGTCGGTAAACCCAAATCAAAGGCGATCGCCATTGCTTGCGGTTGTTGTGTATCCATGACTTCCAACAGCGATTTGAGAAAGCCAAAGCATACACTAGTGGGAATTCCGGTTTTAGTCCGCAGTCCCCCATCTCGTCCTTTAGCGAAAGCATAGTAAGAACGAAAAGCTAAGGAATGTCCATCTACAAGGATGAAGGTAGGACGGGTAGTAGTTTGAGTAATAGGAGTTTGAGACATAGCCATATTGTAGCTAGAAAGCTACATCGAATCTACTGAGGCAGCAGTTTTTAACATCTGTTATTATTAACGTCGTTAGTTTCCAGCATCAAATCTAGTCGCTGCAAGGGTGAATCTTTTTCTACCTAGATACTTGCTAAATTAATTCAAACCTTAGATTTTAGTTTTCAACTTTGGGATTTATTATATTGTTTTTTATTCCTGTTCGTAGACAAAAATACAAGTAAATATCAATATTTAAATCTCTGTATTTTACAGTGAATGAACACCATTCAAGCAATCACTAAAATCTAAATCATTAGCGGGAATGAATATCACTGAGAGATGATTTATAAAGTAACCATGAAATTTGTAGTGGTGTGGCAAGGCTAAAATAGTGCAATAGCAGAAGTTCTATCCGCGTTTATCTGCGTGCATCGGCGTTTAATTCTAACCAAGTCTATTGCATCATTTTAGTCGTCTCAGTCCACTACTTAGTATTTACTTTATAAATAGGTTCTGACTCTACAAAAGATTACATTTCCGTGGCAAATTGCGTAAATCAACTGGGGTGTCAGCATCTCTACCAAAAATCAGCCTTACACCATCAAAACAGTTGAGCAATGAATAGTCTATTAAAAAAGTGGACTAGCAAAGTAAGTCAACATTCACTATTGCTAGCTCTATCAACATTACTCCCTACCTTGGGAGTTAGTCATCATGCAATGGCAGCAGAAAGGGTATTTACATCTTATTCTGGTTTAGAATTATCTATTTCTGTGGCTAGTTTAGAAACCTATGCCAAAACAGGTGCAGTAAATGAAGAATTAGCCATTTATCAACAATATTTGTCGGCGAAGCAATTTCAAGAATTACGACAAATTTTATCTAATCCTATCAAAGTTAGTCCTGCGATGTTGTCGCAATTTCTGCACACATCCCAAGGAGAATTTTTACTGCGACGCTTGGGGGAAGTCATTCAAAACAGAACTACGCAAGTTAAACCCGACTTAAAAACTTTGCGTTCAGCGTTAGTGTCAGCAGCTAGTGAACCGGAAGGGTTAACTTTATTAAATATATTACGTAAATATCCTACTAACGGCGTTTACATTAATTTACCCCAAAGTCTAGCGATCGCCAACGAACTAGAACAAATCGTCAATAAAACCCAACAGGCGATCGCACTCGTTACTAATAAATCGAATCAGGAAGCTGCTAACATTTACAATAGCAAGGGTTTAACTCACCTAGCAGATTTAAGCAATCCTGGGAAAATCACATCACAGAAATATCAACTGCGGTTATTCGACTCTACACGGAATCGCTTATTGTTAACTGATGTTTACCTTCCCCAAACTAAACAGAATGCACCTGTAATTGTGATTTCACATGGGTTAGGTTCTAACAGTAGTAACTTTGAATATTTGGCGACTCACTTAGCATCTTACGGTTTGGCGGTAGTTGTTCCCAACCATCCCACAGAAAATACAAAACAGCAGCAAGATATCATCTCCGCCGCAGAATTTCAAAATCGGCCTTTAGATATCAAGTATGTTTTAAATCAACTGGAAGTCAAAAACCAGTCTGATGTTGAGTTTAAAGGTAAATTAAATCTGCAACAAGTTGGTGTATTTGGACAGTCTTTAGGTGGTTACACAGCTTTAGCCTTAGCTGGTGCAAAAATTAACTTTGAGCAATTACAACGAGATTGTCAACCAGTAACACTCAATAAAACGTGGAATTTGTCTTTATTGGTGCAGTGTCGCGCCTTAGAGATGAAAAACAAATCCCTACCAGATAGTTTACAAGATAAACGAGTTAAAGCTGCGATCGCTGTTAATCCCATCACTAGTTCAATTTTTGGCAAAGCTGGAATGAATCAGGTGAAAGTTCCAGTAATGTTGATTAGCAGTAGTGAAGATACCATCGCACCTGCTTTGTATGAACAAATCTTACCTTTTTCTTGGCTAGCTAATTCCCAGAAATATCTCGCCGTACTTGTCGGTGGAACTCACTTCACCACCATCGGGAATAGTAACCCCAACAGTCAGCAAATCCCTTTACCACCAGAGTTAGTAGGAGATGCAGCACAAGCACGCCGCTACATTAATACTTTGAGTTTACCTTTCTTTCAAAACTATGTAGCCAATAATGTCCAATATACCCCATACTTAAGTGCAGCTTATGCTAAAACTATTTCTCGAAATTCTCTTGGTTTAAGAATAGTTCAGTCTCTGAGTTTTACTGAATTAGCACAAAGTTTAGGGAGTGAATCTAAGAATATTCCTCCCCGATAAATAGGATGGTAGTAAGGAATTATATCCTTGCTACCATAAATCATGAATTACTCGCTAGTTTATCTAAAATACTAAACATCACAGTATTAATTTGAGTGAAATTATCTGCTGGAGTTAGCATTTCTGAAGCTTGTTGGATATATTTTCCATCAACAAGTTCATCACCACAATTTTCTATAATTTGACTTACACTCTCTGGTGTTGACTCTAAGTGAAACTGTAAACCTAAAACTTTTTCATCATAAATAAAAGCCTGATTTTGACAAGCTGCACTGTAGGCTAATCTAGTTGCACCAGTTGGTAAATCAAATGTATCACCATGCCAATGAAAAACTGTAAATTTCTGTGGTAAATCACCAAAAATAGTTGATTTTCTTGCCGCATCTGTTAATTCAATTGGAAACCAACCAATTTCTTTATATTTTCCTCGATAAACTTTAGAGCCTAAAACATCTGCAATCAACTGTGAACCTAAACAAATCCCAATTACCATCTTATTAGCTGCGATCGCTTGTGCAATAAATCGCTTCTCCTGTGTCAACCAAGGATATTGTTCATCTTCATAAATATTCATTGGCCCACCCATCACCACCAACCAATCAAAATCCTCAATAGTCGGTAAGGAATCTTGAGCATAAAATCTAGTGGCAAAAAGAGAATGTTTGTGTTTTAATGCCCACTGTTCAATACTGGCAGGTGTTTCAAAAGGGACGTGCTGCAAGTAATGAATTTTCATAGATAACCCCCCAATATCTGGCTGCAAATTTCATCATCTTTGCTGAAATTATAAAATTTATCGTAAATCAGAGGGTTTAAGACCCCTACGTCTATACGTAGCATATTTTCAGTGGGGGTTGAAATCCCCGACTGAAAATGTCTTTAATTTTGAATTTTGTAGCTTGCTTCCCGATAGGGTATTTTGAATTTTGAATTGTTAAATATTAGCTGCTGATGCGAGTGGAAACGGATAAGATACTCTCTCTACCCTAGTTTCCCACCTACCATCAGGGTAGAGTGTTAGTAGACGAAATCCAGGCAAATCTTGATTAATAGCAAAAGTGGGACTTTGGGAATGAAATTGAAAGCAGGTTGAGGGAGTACCCAAATAGTCAACTTGATGACGCTGGTGCTGAAATTCCTGGTGAATGTGACCAAATAAGACTAATTTAACTTGGGGATAACGATCTAAAACCGCAAACAACTCTTCAGGGTTTTGCAAACCACTAGCATCTAACCAAGCCGAGTTAACCGGAAAAGGCGGATGATGTAAAGCTATTAAGGTGGGGTAGTTACCAAGAATTTGTAGTTCTGAGTTGAGCCATTCTATAGTTGTAGACGACAGATAGCCGTACCAATGCTCAGGTAAAGAAGAATCTAGCAAAATAAAATTCCAACCCCCCCTTTGAAAAGACTTGCGTCGCGATACCATTCCTTGATTCAAAATTTTATCCATTGCGATCGCGCAGTCATGATTACCTGGTAGCCAATAAGTAGGTATTTTGAGTGTGTTTAGTTGATATTGCAGGTTTTCATAAGATTGAGGCGTGCCATCCTCCGACAAATCTCCCGTAAGTAAGACTAAATCTAGTTCCTCTCTTAACTCTTGCAACCGTTGAATCACCGCTTGAAATGACTCTGTCGTCTGTATCCCTTGCAGTGGGCAGTTTTCCGTTGCCAACAGATGTAGATCCGTCACTTGAGCAACTGATATAGGAGAAGCCTGATTCATTTTTACGTTTAGAGAGTTTTGGGTATTAATATCTGATTCTCCTTTGTCTGTTGTGGAGACAATATCATTTTTCTCTGTTGTCAAAAAATAGCTTGTTTATAAAACTTACATTTAACAGCACAAATAACATTATTTACCTTCATGCGTCATGTTTAACGGCTCAAAAAAACCTTTTCCTTTTTCAGCAATAACACATAAATAAAAGCAATTTTTTTGTATAAATTATTATTTTAACTACGTTTTTAATTTTTCAACCTATCCTAAGATAGAAATTATGTGATTTTTGTAGCTTACAACACTTATACATTAACTAGAAATGTAAATCCGGTTTCGGGCGGAAGATATAGCAGTTATTAGGTGTCCATGAAATTGCTAGCAACCTCACACTGAAAACATTTCTCTCCAACCAAGAGTTGCGGCAGCAGATAAGGAAGTTTCAGAAATGCAAAGGAAAAATTTTCTAGAGCAGGAATGTCAATTTAGTTGATAATCTGATAATATAGGTGAATGTGGATATGGCGACATAGCCAAGTGGTAAGGCAGAGGTCTGCAAAACCTTTATCCCCCGGTTCAAATCCGGGTGTCGCCTTAAGGCTTCCAGCCTTTTAAGAGTGCCAAGTAAATATCAAAAGAGACTTTGTGATAGCCAAACTGATAGCCAAAAGGGGTACTAGCTGACTAAATGCTGTTAGGTGCGGCTTATATTTAACAACTATCTTTAAAGTTCTTCAGGTGTCTAAACTTAGCCCCTTAGAGGTTATTAGCTTCTAAGGGGTTATTTTATGGGGCTAGTGGTTATTAGTTTAGCAGGGTGTAATACTTTACTTGACCTTGAGTATTAGCCGCAATAAACTAAGGTTAGTAATATTAAATACTCATTATGCAAATGCTGGGTAAGATTACAAAGCTTATTGAAGAGAACCCTAAGAAGGTACTTAGTATCTGGTTATTAATAGTTATACCCTTGGCGGTAATCTCGCACATCTTGAAGCCCCAGGTACAAGAACAGCAGCAAACCAAAATAGAGCCTTTTGATAGAACTAAGTGTAAGGTTTATACCATTGGGGTAGCTTTAGATGCTCTGGTGTACCAGTTCAAAGGGGTAGATGGTAAACTAGATTACATATTAGTTGCAAATGACCCTGGTGTTATCCAGACATTTGATAGAACAGATTATGGGATTATTTGGTGGTCTAGTTCTGGTTTTAGGAGTTCTGATTATCTGGAGCTAGTGAAGGTATTACCACCGGAGGGTTTAAAAGAGCTAGATGCCATACTAGATAGTTATAGTTATGCGGCTTTAGGTACTAGTGCTTTTGCTAAAGCAATAAGAGAAAGCCCCAATGCAGGGGTACTTAATACCTGTGATGTTGAGTAGGGTTTACCCTTTGAGTTAGCGGTTGAACCTCAAGTTACCTCAAGTTACCTTATCAGTTACCTCTAGTTACCTTTAAGGGTAACTACTACAAGCCTTATATAACCTAGAGATTAGCCCTTGAGTTACCTAGTTACCTCTGTTATGAGCTTAAAAAGTCCTATATATAACTGTAGACCCTTTTTAAGAGAAAATAGAGGTAACTAGGTAACTGATAAGCTGAAAAGCTTGCCCTATATGAATCATAGCAGTTACCTCTAAAAGTATCTGGAGGTAACTAGAGGTAACTGGAGGTAACTGAGGGATAATAGAGCTAATACTTAAGCGCATCTAAGCGAGTTAAGTAAAGAAAAACCCCAGTATAGCCTGGGGAGTTTCCGGTAATAACCCCAGACCATACTGGGGTAATCATAATGTAATCCCTAATATCAATAAAGTGTGAATAGGTTAGTCTTGAGAATCTTTAGGTCTACCCTTTTACCTGATTGGTTGAATACTTCCTTAACAAGCTGCCCTTCTAGGTTGTAGTAGTAGGTGTCTTGTAGCCCTTTGGAGTCTATAGGCATAACCCATCGGGCAATAGGGCTGTAGGTGGGTAGGTATTGCCCTTTGAATGGGCTTGGCTGGTTAGCCCAATCTTGCTGGTTCATGGTACAAGTCCTGTAGCTTTTGCTTTAACTCTTGCTGTTGGCTGTGTAAACTCTTTCTTTCCTCTACATCCTCAGATGATCTGATCTTTTTCTCTAGTTGCTCAATCTGCACTTCTATTGCTTTTGCATCATAGTTGATAGTTCTTACATAGCTACTCTTGTGCCATTCATCTTTATAGTCCTTACCGAAACTAGTCCATACCCCATCAATACAGATATCTAAGAAGTGTCTATTGATTAACTCTTTATAGCTGATATTAAATCTCTCATGTAGGTACTGATTGGTGAAGGTTTCCAGATGATTGAAACTTACTACTTCCTCATCCTCTCCTGGAAAGTATTTGTAGGGGTCTCTATTACCTGATAGGTTCTTAACCTCTTCCTCTTCCTTAGCCCATTGTTCTGGGTCATAACCAAAGCTACCCAAGGGGCTGATAAAGTGACCATCTGGGCTAACCTGTAACTCTTCTAGGTCTGCTGCGACTACCTTGAAAGCAATCCTACCTGACTTAGTTCTGGTTTCTCTGGTGATGATATCTAAGTCATAGTGGTATCTGAGAGTTTCTGTATTCCGCTTGATACCATCTCTAGCCCATTCCTGGGTATGAAATCTACTAGTCATTAGTAGACTGAAAAGCTTTGTAGATTGCTTAGTTACCTCAAATCCTGGCTTAAAGTGGTACTCAGGCTCATCATTTTTCTTAGCTATCTCTTCTCTGATTAGCTTATTCTCTTCCTTAAGGTTGTGTATCTGTGCCTGTAACATATCTAGGGCATTTTTGATGTCTATTGCTACATCAGTGATTGGGCGATCGCCTTCTAGCTGTTCTTTAACTTGTTGTGCTACCTCTAGGGATTGGTAGACTTGACCCGCTAAAGTGTCCTTAATAGCATTAATAATGAACTGGTGTTTACTGATACCTGATACCTGACTAGCTGCCTTAATCTGCTGATCTAGCTCTTCAGGCAGTCTTAGGGTCATATCATTGGTTTTAACTTTAGCCATAAGTTTGTTTCCTATCCCTCTCTCTTGATTGGTGTGATACCATGATACCATAATATCTATATTTTGTCATTTTTTGAGTAGCCCTATGGGTAACTGTGAAACCCTTATACTGCTTAGGCTTGTATTTTATCCCTCTCATCAAGTTGGTATGGTATCTGATACCATCATAGGGATTTGATTTTAAATATATTATATAAAGCCATTAATGTATAATGATAGCTTATGCTTGATGCTTAAATCACCTAAATCCTAGAACTTATTTCCTATCTCTCTCTTGTTCTTGGTATCATACCAGATACCATATTGTGACAAAATAGTAGTATCATGTTATAATGATATACAGTAATATAGTTAAGCAGATATGAAAACACATAAGACCCTACTAAGACTACCTGAAGATGTAAAAGCCTTACTAGAATCGGCTAAGGCTATTACTGGGAAGTCTCAGCAACAGTTAATCATTGAAGCCATTAGGCAATCATTAGAAGGCTATCCAGCTATCCAACTATCGATACTAGATAGACTAGACAGAATAGAATCTAAGTTATCCCTGTAAGCATAAATATCTATACTATCTCTCTTGTAATCCCAGGTGATACTGGGATTTTTCTTGATACTACTATGGTATCTGGTATGATACCATTAGTATGAGAGAGATAAAATATTATTAGGGAAGTTTAAGGTATTTACAAGGGTTGTAATAGGTCTACTGTGGGGATTAATAGGGTACTAATACTTCTGATACTATAATAATGGTATCTGGTATGATACTATCTACATGGGAGTGATGGGAATAAAGTTTTAGAATAGTCGGCTGATTCTGAGGCTTTAAGGTTGCCCTTGGTATCAGATACCATACTAAAGATAAGAGAGTGATAGATTAGTAGCTCTGAAGTTTAGACAAGTCCCCTGGTTTAGTCATAATCCTCTGGACACCAGCCAAATGAGTTATTAGGGTCTATGTGGCATCCTAAAGACTCGCCTGTAGTGATTTGAACCAAGCCGAGAGCTACTGCTGCGGAGATGAGGAGAACTATTATTGGTCTAGGTACTCTGATGAGTTTCATAAAGATACATTAAGTAATACTAGTATCTTACTACACACATATTCCACTGTGTATTGTTGCAGTCACTTAGTCTTCTTAGTTCTGCCCAGGTGTTCTAGGATCACTGTGGATGTCTTTATATGCTTTTACTGCTATATCTATCAGATGTTCTCTCATATCACTAGGATAGCTGAATACCTACTAGATCACATAACCCTCTACACCTACCCTTAGAAACTAATAAACCCTCTTAGGGTTAACCTAGAGGGTCTAAGGTGTTATTTAATCTCTAGGTAGTCTCTAACTGCCCAGTCAGCCTTACCAGATTGCCAGATTGCGATCGCTGGCAACAGTTCCTTAGTCAGCCCTTGGTTAATCAATGCCTCCATAGTAATCCCCAGGCGGATAGCCTCAGCCTCTAGGGCTACTAGTAACTCATTATCAAGTTTCAGGGTTACTTCAGTCTTCATAGTCTTCATCCTCTTCAAGTTCTCCATAGAGTTCCTTATACTTGTCCAGCTTCTCTAGTAGGACTTGAGCTAGCCTGAGTAACTGGTTTCTGCTTAGGTCTGTTATTTGCATTGAGTTTTCTTAGTCTGATTACCTTGCCGGATAGTTTAGATACTTTGTACTTCATAGCTGCCAGGGTGATCTAAATACCCTGTGTTCATTTGTGTACTTATTTAGTCAAGTAGCTACATAGGGCTACTAAGTGGCTAAGAAGCCTTAATGAAATCCAGCCAGCTATCCAAGGGTTTAAATAAGTGCCTGGGGACTCCATAGGATAACTCTTGGGACTTAACCCTAAGCCAGCTAGTCTCTCTGGTCAGCCTATCCGCCTCAGTGACCCTGGCTTCTCCTGTGGTTCTATCAATGGCGACTATGAAGTGAACAGGGAACTTATATCTGTCCCATCTGGTTGCTATACCACCGACTAGTATGTTATTCTTCTGGAAGATATTAGCCCCTGACTTAACCTCTAAGTTATATCCTTTACCATTGTGGATAACTCGGATGTCCCTTTGGAACTGTGCATAGAGGCTTTGGGCTAGCTTAGACTGACTGCGAGTTCTCCAGTTCTCAGGGTCAGGCTTATAGTTCCAATAGTGCGCCCGATAGGTCATGTACTGATCTGGCTGGTATACCTTGTCTAACCCTTGAGTTTTCAGGTACTCAGTTAGGCTGTATTCCCATGAGTTACCGCAGGCTAGGCGATCGCTAAATGAGTCTCTGAAGTAATCAGAGTCTCTACTTGCGCCATTGAGCGCAATATGTGTTATAATAATCATCAGAATCTTTGAAGTTTGTTTGATAGTCCCTTGGGTAGCTGCGAACTACTCAAGGGCTTTGCATTTGTACTTAGGTGGTAAGAAAAGGCTCGACTCAGCAAGTTGTTTGCTTAGTTCTGGCTTCTGTAATCCTTACTGGGCTTAGGTTTCTTACTTATGGGTTAGTCTGTTTCTTACTTTTTTCTTACTAATCATAAAAAGCTTTCCATATATCCTCATATAGAGCCTCATCAATCTCGATGGGTTCATTTGAATATTCTCTGATTGCTGGTATGTAGCTTGGAGATTCAAGGCACTCTATGAAAAACAAGGCTTCCTCTTTAGTCTCAAAGGATTTGAATGTAGGATTATCCCATCCTTTATCTAGGACTAGGCATATATACTCAGCCTGACCTTCTGTGAGGTCTGGGAAATCTTGGTCTGGTATGTGGTTATCAGGTGTTAGGTAATGGTTATATACCCTACTAGGGTTGGTTAGATAAGCCTGTAACCTACCTGGGTAATCTGGGTTAGATGGTAGGACTGAATAGAACACTCGGTACATTTGGTTACTCATAAGAATCTCCGGTATTTATATCGGGATTGCGGAAATCTCTGCTATCTTCCGCTAGGGCTAGCTCTGCCTCTAGACTGGCTATCTGAAGCTGAACATTAACCACAGGGTCAGGTTGGTCATACTGTAGGCGGTACTTAAGAATCCCAGAGGCAGTCTCTAACATCTCTCTGAGTACCCTAGCGGTTCTTAAATCTCCTGTTAACCTGTAGGTATCCCTAAGATTCTCGACCGCATCTAAAGAGGTCTTAAGTAACCGCTTAAACATCACTGAATCAGTAGCATCTTCCTCATAAACTGGATCGCCTGATTCTCTAGGGGCTACTGTGGGTACTGTCTTATCCTTGAAGTTATATAGCTGCCTGGGTGTAACCTTGTGACCCTGGCTAGCCAGCCATCGGCTTATTGATGGTGCTGGGATACCCTTAGCTAGCTGTTCAGTTACCTTAGACTTAATATCATCTGGTAGATTACTGACTACACAGGGCTTTGTCTGTGCCATTGGTTTTAATCTCCTTAATGGTTTCTATAATCGCGCCAAGAGTGTTTAGGGTGTCAGTAGGGCTAAGTCCTACTAGACTTTCCAGAATCATCAAATAGGCTGCTCTAGTTCCCCTATCCATCTGTAAAAAGCTAAGGGCATCCCTAACCACTGCTGATACAGGTTGCCCAGTCTCAACACTTAACTGGGTTAACCATTGCTTAGTATTAGGGTCTATTCTGATTTCTAGTTTTTCTGTTTTCATAAATGACCTCCTATCTGTCATTACTTTGTCAGGACATATCTAGATATAGTCAAATCCTTATTACCCCATAAATAAAACCCTAGTTTGTTGCTAGGGTTACTAGGGTTTATTGACTTAACCTTGTGTGTCTTAGACTACATTAAACAGACTGGCAATGAAGAACATATCGCTAGCTGTTAACTCTGATTTATCAGGGATATCAATAGGGTTAGCCTCTAGCTTTACTAACTCCTTAAGCTGGTACATAAAGCTTGAGAATCTATCTAACTCAATCTCAGCAGGTAAGAAAGTACCATCATCAAATATGGACTGTAGGCAGTAATCAAACCATACTTGAGAGTCTAGGGGGTCATTACCTAGCAGTTTTTGGATATCAATATATAGGTCTGTAGATGTCTTGTAGCTCTTACCGCGCCAGATTAAACCGCCATTACCTACTCGATGCCCAGCTAGCTCGACTCCATATTGAGGATGACTAAGCAGCATGACAGCCCATCGCACATAGATTAGCTCTAAGATTTCTGGGTTATAGCTTAGGTTAAATCTACTGTAGACATTAGCCACATCATCAGCAGTCAGATTACCGATTTTAATCTTGGCTTTGATGAACTGATGTAGTAACTCTAAGACCTTTTGCTTACTCTTGCGCTCAAAGGCTAACTCCTCAGCTACCTTTCGGGCTGTTTCTGCTACCTGTTTGTCATGGTCGGCTACTCGCTGTCTAGCAGTTTCAATATCATCAGCATTGGTCATATAACCTTGAGCCTTGTAGCCATAGTTGGATTGTTTAGTCATAAATACCTTATCTGTTTACTAGGTTGTCTATTAGTTGTCTGATTAGTTCGGCTGGCTTTAACCCTCTAGACTTACAGAGTGCTAATAGTTTCTCCTTGTCCTCTTGGGATAGCCGAATGTTCTGATGTGCGGTATATCGCCTCATAGAAACTTCTTTGTGTTCATTTGTATACTTCTAATATGTCAACTAAGATTTATAGAGATTACCGATGGTCACTGAGGAAACCATAATCAGCCTTATTGAGAGACTAGAGCTAGAACTAGAACACCATGAACCTGAAACATTTGATTACTTACACAAAAGAAAAGCCCTTGGCTATCTTTCCAGGGCTTTGCTTTATTACCAACAGTGCTACATCAAAGGCTAAATATTAGGTAACTCTAGGGGTACTGTGTTCCCTGCATAGTGCTTAAGGATCATCTCTGGGCTGTTCCCTACCAACTTGGCTACTGTAGTAACTGTTAGACCTTCAGCCAGCATCAAGGTAATAAAGGTGTGCCTAGTGTTATACAGGCATCTGTAGCGGTTAATCTTACCCTCATTCATTAGCTGTTGGATGACCCCTCTGTAGTTCTTATTGCCCATCTTGCCACCTTTCCAGACTTGATTAGAGAATCTAGTGTTATTGATAATGCCACCTGTGGGACTAGTGAATACTAAACTCTCTAAGTCTGGGTCAGAGGGTCTGATATTTAGTAATAGTTCCCTAACTTGGCTGCTACATGGGAACTTCCTTGTTTTACCTGTCTTGGTAGTCTTTCTAATATCTAGCTGGCTGTCATAGGACTCAGCAAAGGTTATCTGGGTACACTCAGGGTTTATATGCTTCCACTGAAGCGCGATCGCTTCCCCAGTCCGGCAACCAGTCCAGAACAAGAACTTAACAAAAGGCGCATAGTGGGTTCTAGTATCCTCAAATGCCTTGATGATGGTATTCATCTCATCTCGGCTGAAAGGGTCTATGGCATCCCGATCATGTCTAGGTAGCTTAATATCCTCTGACATCCCTACAAATGGGTTATCCTTTAGCAGTCCTGAACCTACAGCCCATTTACAGCAGGCTGACAGGTAGGTTAAGACTCTCTTAGCTGCATTAGGTGATAACTCAGTTAACAAGTAATCTCTAATGGCGATCGCCTGGGTTATGTCTTTGGTGGGTAGGGACTTGATGTGGTTTCTGTATTTCCTCACATAGTCCTTTAGGTATGTAGTAGAGGCTAGCTGAGGTTTCATAAACTCACAGTACCTATCCCAGAGTTCCATTAGGTCAGTCTGGGGGGTCTTAGGCTTCACTAGGGTTAACTGAGGCTGCCTGTAAGTCTCCAACTTTTCACTATAGCGGTCTAATGTCGGGTCAAGATTCCCTGTGAGTATTTCTTCCTCTATCCAGCTAGCTACTGCGGCTACCCTGCGCCTATTAATCTCATTGGCATCTAACCCAGTATTCAGATATCTATTCTGACCTGCCTGGGTGACTACTCTAGGTAATCTGAGTCTCAGCTTACCTCTGTATTCCTCAACCCCTACACTACCTCTGGGTTTCTTAGCGGTATTCATTTGGCTATCCAAAACCTTTATCCCCAAATGATAGCCAATGTGATAGCCAAAGTCAATGGGTGTTTATCTGTATTTGCCGACAATATGGGCATTTGAGCCGCCTAAGCCTCAGCAGTGCCGGTCTGCAAAACCTTTATCCCCCGGTTCAAATCCGGGTGTCGCCTTGTACTTTGTACATTAAGAAAATATAAGTATTGACAGGGCTTACAAGCCCTTTTTTGTTGGAAGTTAAAGCTCTTGTTTTCACAGCTTTAACAATTTTTGAGGTTATTTTGGGTATTTTGAGGAAATTACTGGGGTAAAACTGGGATAAAGATTTAAGGTAGAGGTTTTTGCCCCAATTAATTAACTTTACGCCACCTGAAAAGTCTAAAAGTATTGCGAGTTGTGGTTCTGTATAGATAAAGAACTCTAATGGCAGACTCAAACTAGTTTTTTCCATCCAGTTATTACTCCAGAACGTGCGATCGCTCAACCTCAGACAGACGCAGAAAGACACAGATGAATTTGATAATTAACTGTATCTATCTGTGTTCTTCCTATGAGCGAAGAAGTCTCGACGAAACTGCGATTCATCAGAGAAACCATCTCTCAAACTGAGGTTGGGGGTGTGCGTCTGCGTGGTACAGATTGGTTTGCTTGGGCAACTGCTGGTGCTTCTAATACCGTACTGCTGACTGCTGAAACTGGCGTTGCAGAATTATTAGTAACTGGGCAAGATGCGTGGGTATTAACGGATGAAATTGAAGCGCAACGTCTCAAAGATGAGGAACTACCCAGTAATTTTAAGCTATATATTAACCCTTGGGCTGATGCTACGGCTCGTGAAGCTTTTGTCCGTGAGGCTACAGATGGGGGAAAAGTGATCAGCGATGTCTGCGACAACGCGAAGCGCGTACGCCCTCTTTCTCCTTTAGAACAACCAATACCCAAATCTCTACAACAACATAAATGGGTATTATTGCCCACTGAGTTAGACAGATATCGCCACGTCGGACAACAAGCCAGCGCAGCGATGACAGAAGTGCTACAAGCTGCCCAACCTACTTGGACAGAATATCAGTTAGCGGGTGCAGGTGCGGAAGCGTTGTGGTCGAGAGGTTTACATCCGGCTTTGACATTGGTAGCTGGTGAGAGGCGTTTACCCCTATACCGTCATGCTACACCGACGGCGGAAAAGATAGGAAGACAAGCAATGCTGGTATTTTGCGCTAGAGGCTATGGATTGTATGCTAATCTGACTAGATTTGTTTGTTTTGGTAGCCTAACAGATGATGAAACTGAATTACATCGTCATGTCTGCGAAATAGAAGCCAAAGCACTCTCAGCATCTCTACCTGGAATGACGCTGGATGCAGTTTATTATGCTTTAGCGCAAGCGTATGAACAACATGGTTTTCCTCATGCTATCCGTGAACATCATCAGGGAGGAACTACAGGCTATTTAGCCAGAGAGATTGTTGCTAATCCCACAACAACCGACTTTTTAACAGAAAATATGGCGATCGCCTGGAATCCTAGTTTAACAGGTGCGAAGGTTGAAGATACTTTTGTCATTCTCAAGGATGGGAAATTAGAAAATCTCACTTTTGATCCAAACTTCCCTAGTGTGGAGGTAGAAGGAAGATTACGCCCTGTACCCTTAGAGAAATGACTGAGAAATTTACTAACAATTATGACTTTTCCACAAATATTTCATCAAATACCTCAGACTCAAGCGAGTGCATCAGGAAGAGTTAATTTACTGGGCGAACATACAGACTATAACGATGGTTTTGTCTTACCAACAGCAATTCCGCAACAGACAACGGTACAGCTTGGTTTGAGTGATGAAGGAGAACACCAGTTTTATTCAGAAAATCTGCAAGAGCGTGTGAGTATTTTAGATAGTCATCACACGCCTTCTGGATTTGCCAGTTATATTTTTGGCTGTATTGAAGTCTTAAAACAAGCCGGATATACGATTCCTTCGCTGAATATGTATGTCCAATCCTCAGTGCCTATGGGTGCTGGTTTATCTAGTAGTGCGGCTTTAGAAGTAGCAACACTGCGAGCAATTCGCCAATTATTAGACTTACCAATCGATGATGTCGAAATTGCTCGACTTGCCCAACAAGCAGAAATTCACTATGCAGGCGTACAATGCGGCATCATGGATCAAATGGCTTCCAGTCTTGCTGATACTGAGCATATTCTGTTTTTAGATACTCGAACACTAGAACGTCGAGTTCTTCCTTTCCCCGAAGGCACAACAATTTTAGTTATAGATAGTGGTGTACCGCGCACCCTAGCAACTAGCGGATATAACCAACGTCGTGCTGAGTGTCAGGAAGCGGCGCATTTATTGGGAGTCAAAGCACTACGAGATATTACTGAAGTTCAGGTGACAGAAAAACTGCCAGAACCATTAAACCGTCGCGCGCGTCATGTGGTGACAGAAGATAACCGTGTTTTAGAAGTTTTGCAGGGAGTCACACCTGAGCGTTTTGGTGAGTTGATGAACGCATCTCACGCTAGTTTGCGGGATGATTATGAAGTCTCTGTACCAGCATTGGATACATTGGTAGAAATTTTACAGAAAACCCCAGGTGTATTTGGTGCAAGGCTGACAGGTGCAGGTTTTGGGGGTGCTTGTGTGGCGTTGGTAGCTTTAGGGCAAGAAAAAAACATCGCTTCTCAAGTCCTCAAGCAGTACAACAATGCAGGTTATGCAGGACAAATTTTAGTACCTAACTTCGAGGTGCATAATGCAGCCTAATGTTATTTTTGGCAATGCTGTCAGCGAAGGTGCAAATCGTTGGGGTTGGTTTATGGGACACTTCATCACTCCAGATGATGATCCGCGTTCAACTACAGCACTAGAAATTAAGTGGGGTGTGCATCAAGCAGGCGAAAGTAGAACTGAGTGGGCAGTAAATAATCAAGCTGCTACACTTTCTATCTTGATTAATGGTAAATTTTGTCTGCAATTTGAGGATAGAGAGATTACCTTATCTCGTGAAGGTGATTATGTGTTGTGGTGTGAAGGTGTGCCGCATTGTTGGACTGCTCAGTCTGACTGTACGATTGTGACCGTGAGATGGCCTTCTGTACCGAATGATAGTGTAGGTGTGCGGTTGAAGTAAGGCAGATAGAAACAAAATTAAATTATATTTTCTAATCTTTATTTCACAGCATGATAGCTATTTGTAGCTATTTATCTACTTATTTGCCAGTATCCTTATAGTTGAACTTACTAATACATGAGTTCGCTTATTTCTTATATTACTAACAGTAAATTTTATAAAAATCAATAAAACAAATATCAATATAATACGCTATTATCGACTAGCAATTACAAAAAACTGTTGTCAGAGTCTGATTTAAATTTGGCTCTCAAGTTATTAATGCAAGAGGTTAAGAGAAATGGTGCAAAGTATAGGCGGTATAGCTAAATATTCAGCTACCGACCTAGATAGATTTGCTCAAGAATTGAATCAAGACGGAATTTGTGTAATTCGTAATCTTTTTGAGCAAAAATTGATTGATGAGTGGTTAGAAGCGTTTGAAAAGTTATTTCACGATCGCCAAAATCAACCAGGTGGTTTAGCTCCTCGTGAAACCTCCCGCTATTATCTCACTTTGCCTTGGGTTTACCCATTTGCAAATGAGTTGGTTTTTGCAAACCCAGTCATTATGGGTATTCTTGAGCGCGTCTTTTATCAAGAATACGTCATGGTGCAGTTGGGGGTTGATGTTCCATTCCAGGGTTCAGATTATCAAGAAATTCATCGGGACTTTCGCCCATTATTTAGCGATGGGCTAAGCCCCGCCGTAGGCGATCGCATAGTTACACCACTTTACGCCCTAGCAGTTAACTTTCCCTTGGTGGAAGTTACCCCAGACAACGGCCCGTTTCAAATGGCGAGGGGAACTCATCTTTTACCAAGAGAAGAAGGACTACAAAAGATTGCTACGGGTGAAATTCCGATGGAATCATTTTATATGCAGCCTGGAGATGTGATGGTGCGATCGCCTTTAGCACTACACCGAGGTTCACCAAATCGGACAAACCAGCCTAGACCTATGGTAGTCATGGGTTACGCTATGCACTGGTTACATACACCAAAGGTAGATTTAACTCTGCCACGAGACTATTATGATAGTCTCCCAGCAGAACTGAGGCAGATGCTACGGTGCGAAGTTGTAGAGCAATTGTCTAAAGAAAAAGTCGAAACTTATATCAATTTCAAGTATTAGTAATTGGTCATTAGTTAACGTGAATTCGATAGTTGGGAAAAACCCCTCTCCAAACCTCTCACGCCAGTTGCTACAACGGGGGGAACCCCCGCAACGCACTGGCTCCCCGAAACGGAGAGAGGCTTTGAATCTTAACTCCCCTTCCCTGTCTTTGCTACGCAACGCTAACGCGAACGACACGCTGCGCGAACGTAGGGAAGGGGTTGGGGGTTAAGTTTGAGATAAAGTTGCACACGGCATTAGTTATTAATGGCTAATGACTAATGACTAATGACTAATGACTAATGACTAATGACTAATGACTATTAACTATGGAATACACTAATCCCATTTATCAAGGTTATTTTGCTGATCCCTTTGTTTGGCAACACGAAGGCGTATATTATGCGATCGGCACTGGTGCAGCAGAGGCAGAAGGAACAAAACAATCACGTGTATTTCCTCTGTTACGTTCCTTCGATTTTGTCAATTGGCATTTTGTTGATCACGCACTGTTGCGACCAGACTCAGCCCTCGGCAATAATTATTGGGCCCCTGAAGTTGCTTACAATAATGGAATTTTTTATCTCTACTACTCTGTCGGACATGAAGATAAAAATCATCAATTGCGAGTAGCTACAAGTGAGACTCCTTTGGGTTCTTATCAAGATATTGGCGAAGGACTTACAGACTTAAATACTTGTCCCTTTGCGATTGATCCGCATCCATTTTGTGATGATGATGGACAGTGGTATCTATTTTACGCTCGTGACTTTTTGGATACAGAAGGCGGTGTGCGTGTTGGTACAGCTTTGTTTGTAGACCGACTCCAAACGATGACCAAACTGGCTGGAGAGGGAAAGGTCGTTTTACGGGCGCGTTCCGATTGGCAAAGATTTTTAGCCAAGCGTTTAATGTACGGTGAAATCTATGATTGGCACACTTTAGAAGGCCCTTGTGTTCGTAAGCATGAAGGTAAATACTACTGCTTTTATAGTGGTGGACGCTGGGAAACTGAAGACTATGGTGTAGATTATGGTGTCGCTGATCATGTGATGGGGTCTTACTCTGATGCTGGTAACGAAACCGGGCCACGGGTGTTAAAGTCTGTGCCTAATTTTGTCAGAGGGCCAGGACATAACTCTATTGTGCTTGGGCCAGATGCTCAAACTGAGTATGTTGTTTACCATGCTTGGACACAAAACATGGATAAACGACAAATTTGTTTAGATAAACTTAGTTGGACACCAAAGGGGCCACGTTGCCAAGGCCCTACTTGGACACCGCAGACTATTACTAACTCTTAAAATTACTTCTGTGCGAAAGCAATTGATATCATCCACAGTGATTTTTTTCTGAGTTAGTTATAGAAATAGTTCTATCTATGGATAGTAAAGTTATTAGAAAATCAACACTATCATTAGAGAATAACTGGATTAAAAGGTGCAAATATATGACATCAAAAACACCTCCCGATAATCGCCAAGATGAAAATAAATATGACCCAGAAGATAATCCTGGGACTCAAACAACTGTGCCAACTACAGAAGAAGGGGATACTCCGCTTGATGAAAGATATCGGATGACTGGTCAAGAATCAGGTACAGAAACTCGTCCGGGTGCTGAACCGGAAGCGGCTGGAGGTACTGTTACAGTTCCTGGTCTTCCCAATCAAGGGACAGAATCTCGTTAAGATGATTATTGAATCTTGAAAATCCCCAAAGCTTTCATTTTGGGGATTTATACTTTACACAAATTCCCATGAATTGACATTTAATAAGCAGCTTAATTTATGTTCTGTCTGCTGTATTTCTGCAATTGTAGTTCCTGAAATAATACCGTATATTTCTGTATAATTTTTTCCTGATTCACTTTTTTCTAGAGCCGATAAAATTATCACATCTTTGCTATCTAATTCTGCCTTTAAATTAACAAGAATTGATTCTAAGGAGCCAAGTATACGGTAATTACTGGAATATTTAGCCACTTCTTTCCCCAGATTTAATAAGGTATGACGTTGCAAGCAAAGTGGGGTTGAACCATTAACGCGGAAATTAACATCAATGACATAAAGGTTTCCTTCTTTATCTTCTAAAACGTCAAAGCCGATAACGCCGAAATATTGGTGCTGAAGAGCATACTGACTAATAGCAGCAATCATTTCAGAGAATCGATTCATTTCTATTTCGCGGTAGTGAATAATACCGCCGATATAGTTACCTTCAGAGGTAACAAGCTGCTTTGTAGTGCCGATGAGTTTAATATCACCTGTTTTACTCAAATAAAATTGGACACAGTAGTTTTGTACAACATTGTTGATGTACTCAGAAACAATAATTGTATTGAGTAACTTAATATTGAGATATTTTCTTAATTCTTCACAGCAGTAATTCAAATCGCTGGGGTTGTTGATAATATAAGTGCCTTCACCCGATAGCCCATGAGAGGTTTTGATGAGATAGGGAAATTGTTCTGGTAAGTGAATATCTGCAAGATTAACTTGGTCGAGATGATAAGTTTCGTATTGTGGATGTGGTACTCCTATTTCAGCTAATGTCGCTTTGTTGAGCAAGTGGTAGTGAGTATCTGGGTGAACGGCGTGTTTTTCTTTTTTAAGGTGATCAAAGGGAAATAAAGTGATTAATTTGTGAAAGCGATCACTATAATTTAACTCATCTAGATACTGCGATCGCGGTATCACCTCGATGTTGTCATAGTTAAACCCAAAATGCTCCCGCCAGTAATTTACTAACAACTGTGGTGGTGGACTGGTAACAATTCCCGGAATCGCATTACCCAACACAGCCAAGTTTTTCCAAGGTTCTTTTTGAAAAATCTTATCGTAGGAAGTTTTAGTCGCTTCACTACTACCATCTTGAATAAAATATTTTTTGGTATTGGGATAAGTAGCCCAGCTAGCTGTGGCAGGATAATTCAAAATGAAGGCATAATTACCATCTGAGATGTCTTCAGCAAACAAATCAGAAAAACAACTTCCTTGAAAGTAATCAAAGTTGTATTTTGAGTTCATATTTAATGCGAGGAATAGAGATAGCAGCTATCTATAAAACGGTATGATTCTGGATGAATTAATGGCTTATTTTCTAGTAAATACAGCTATCTCTTCCATAATTTCATTCATATAAGCCACAGCCATATCTTGCGAATTATAAGCCCAGCCAACTCGTCCTTGAGAATCTAAAAGAATACACCCAGCTTCCCCCTTGACTTTAGATTTCAAAGTATCAATAGCCATTTGTGCTGCTTCATTTGGGTGTCTACCTCCCATCAAAAAATCGATTGCAGTTTTTGCCAAAACCGCAGGAATAATTGATTCCCCATCACCTGTAGTTGAACAACCCCCCAAGTTGTTATCAGCATATAAACCACTACCAACCAACGCCGAATCACCCACACGTCCAGGCGGTTGATTGGCAAGTCCTCCGGTTGATGTTCCTGCAACTAGCAACCCGCTATCATCAAGGGCGACACAACCCACAGTTGCAGGACGATCTAAAACTGCTCCCTGTTCTTCCCACTCCTGTCGCTGCTCATCGGTGATTAGTTCGCTGGGCGCACACATTTCATCACCATGTTCGGCGGCGAATTTTTCTGCACCTTCTGAGACTAGCAACATGGATTTGTTACCCATAACTTTCCGCGCTACTGAGATGGGATGACGTACTTTTTGTACGGCTGCTACTCCCCCCCAACCGTAGCTGTCACCCTCCATCATGGCGGCATCTAAGAATACTTCGCCCTCAGTATCAAGAGTTGCACCAATGCTGGCGTTAAAAGTTGGGTTATCTTCCAGCACACGGATAGCAGCCTCAACTGCATCTTTAGCATTTCCCCCACCAGTTAAAATGCTCCAACCGGCTTCTGCGGCAGCTTTACAACCTTCAATGTTAGCTTTAGCTTTATCTTCCGAGATGGTTTTTGCTCCACCGTGAACAATAATACTTAACACCATAATTTTCGTACTAATTTTAATAAATTTCGCCAGACAGGCATTACTACAACAAATTAATCAATTGTAGTGAATGCTATTTTAAAGTGAATTAGTTTATATTTATCTTTTTTAAAGTAATAGTTAATCTGTCAAGGGAAACAAGTTAATATACTTGTTATATCTCCCCAGAGAAAGCTTTATTAATTATTTATAACAAGCAAACTGATCTATTGACTAAGCAACCGTAAAATTATAAGTATCGCCGTATTAATATTGTTGAATTTGAGGATAGAAATGAGCGATCGCACTCTACAATTAATGTGTCGAAATACATTGTTAATGTAGAGGCGTACACTGTTAATGTTTGTCAATACGTTTTTACTGTAAGGTTTGACATTGTGAATGCAGGCTAGTGAATAACGAATGAGTTAGCCTCTGTCATTAAAGTAGCGAGACATAGCACTATCAAGACAAGGCATTAATTGACCGCGATCGCTACCGAGTACGCTATAAGTAGGACGTTTAGCAGGTAAATTAATTTCTTGCATAGGCAAAGCAATCAAATTTTTGGTACTCACACCAGCTTGTTTTGCTGCTAATCGCGCTAAATCAGCCCAAGCGATACCTTCTCTACGAGACGCTGCGCGAACGGTAAGCTGCGCTGACGCACTTTTGTTAGCCAAATGCCACAAACCGCTTTCACCATCGATTAATAAATCGAGACTAACATGAACTAAATCCGGTATATATGTAGGTGAAACAACCACATCCTCAGCCGCCACGAAATTATTACCAGCACTCAGTTCACGTAAGGCAATAGTCACAAAGTTATACTCATCCCACGGGCCAAAAAATGCACTGGTGCGAATTACTAAGGATGCTGGGTAAGCTTGTAATACTAACTTTTCGGCTAAAACTTTACTACAACCGTAGACATTCAGAGGAGCAGCATGATCACTTTCTACATAAGGATTAGTTACAGCACCGTTGAAGACTAAATCTGAGGAAAACATTAACAGTGCGGCATTATGTTGAGCGCAAGCAGTAGCTAGGATTGCTGCACCTTCAGTATTAATTTTCAGACAAATATGGGGTTCGCGTTCTGCATCATCTACTCGCACATATCCAGCAGCATTCACAACTGCCCAAGGTTTTAACTCTTCCAGCACTGCGTTTACAGAGTCAGGATTGGTAATATCCATTTCTTGACGTGTCAGTAAGCGATATGTAATACCTCTTACTTCACACAATCGAGCAAAAGCTTGCCCTAATGTGCCTCTTGCGCCGACTATGATTAAAGGGCGAGTGCTGAGTGCTGAGTTGGTAAATTTATTGTTATTACTCCCTTCATTGAGACAGCTAACGACTGGGTAGAGTAAACGTTGTGGTCGATGCCACCATCCTGGTGTATTAAGTAAGGGGTGATGGGGTTGATTACCAGTTGCCAAATCACGGACTAATTTTGCGATCGCAGTTGGTCGAGGATGCGGCGAACGCAAATCAAACACGCCTGCTTCGTAATAGCCAACTGAGCGCGTAACTAAGCTATTCCAATCGTAGCTGCCCAAAAGTGACCAAGCTGTAACACCGCGAATATCTACACCTTCAGCTTGTAATTTCTGAGCATCATTCCACACCTCATAAAACCAACGCAATTGTTCCTCACGGGTGCAATTGAGATGAACTTCAGTAATAGCTAGTGTTAGCTTGTAACGTTCCCATGCTTCTTGGAGTAATGTATACACCCCTGCCACATTTTCAGCACAAACTCTTATAGCCTCAACATCTGCATATTTATCCCAGCCATTACCACCGTGTGTCCAAGCTGGATAATTTTCTAGGTGTTCATCTAAAAAGCGATCGCTTGTGAGGTAATGATTAATGCCAATAATATCTGGTGGACAATAACAATTTTTGCAAGCATCTTCTAGTTCGGCTTCACTGATGCCACAGTCACACAAGTAAACCCACATCGGATGAGTTGGAGTAATGTCACCACATAATAAATCAAAACTCAACCAACGACGTTCGTTTTCAAATTCTGCTTGATAGACCAGCTTGGTTGTACTGTAAGTTTTACCCAAATCCTCGGTTTGCACAAGTTGAGCATTGGGGTTAACTTCTCGAATTGCTTGCATAGAAAATGCGATCGCTTGACACTGATTCAACAAAGCACGGGCAAAAGTTAAATTGTCTCTACCATGCGGATACCAGTGACCATACATCCCACTAAATCGCGCTGTTGTCAGTGGTTCATTTATCGGCGTGTAATGTGTTAGCCAAGGATAGCGTTCAGCGATCGCACGAGCAAATTGAGCTAATTTCTGCGGAAATGCCGGGTCGATTAAACTAGTATCACGGGGGCCACTACCATGATGCACCAGCCCCACAATTGGAGTAATACCCAGTTCCCTTAACTTCTCCAACCGCACATCTACCCAAGACCAGTCGGCATTTTCTAACCCATCAGGTGCAACTCTTTCCCAAAGTACCGGATAGCGAATTTTCTTGATCCCAAGTTGGGCAAACAACTCTAAGTCATCCAAACGCCTTGCATGACCATTAGATTCCAACTGGTCAAAATACTCCTCACCCACACGATTAACCGTACACTCCACCCCAGCCCAAACTTCCACCGGATATCTCGCATCGAAGACCATAACTCATACCAATTCTTCATTAGTCATTAGTCATTGGGCAGAATTCAGAATATAGCTGTTCTCGGTTGGGTGTAGCACAGTTTTGATCTCTCTCCAAACCTCTCTCCTACAAGGAGAGAGGCTTTGAGTTGTATTCCCCTTCCCTTCAAGGGAAGGGGTTAGGGGTTAGGTCTATATTTCATTCAACTGCCGCTATATTCTCCCTCTGCTCCCTCTGCTTCTCTCAAACCCTCACCACAATTTGCTTGTAAACAGACAAAGCCTGAGCCACACACTGATCCATGTTGTAATACTTATAAGTCGCTAACCGTCCTACAAAATAGATTCCGGGAGTCTCATCTACCAAAGCTTTATACTGCTTGTAAACCTCCTGATTCTCAGGACGCGGTACGGGATAATAGGGATCGCCCTCTGCTTTAGGAAACTCATAAACAACGCTAGTTTTAGAATGTTCCTGTCCAGTCAAGTATTTAAACTCAGTCACACGGGTATAAAGATGTTCATTCGGGTAATTAATTACTGGTGCAGGTTGAAATAGTGGGATGTTGTGCGTCTCATGTTTGAAATCCAGGGAGCGATAAGGTAACTTGCCATAACGGTAATCAAAAAACTCATCTACTGGCCCGGTATAAACCATCTCTCGACAAGGTATCGCTTTTTCGATTTCTCGATAATCGGTATTCAACATTACCTTGATGTTGGGGTGATTTAGCATATTCTCAAACATCCGGGTGAAACCGTGGAGTGGCATGGCTTGATAAGTATCGGTAAAATAGCGATCGTCCCGATTGGTGCGGGTAGGAATTCTCGCTATCACTGATTTATCAAGTTCCGATGGATCTAATCCCCATTGCTTTTTGGTGTAACCCCGGAAAAACTTTTCATATAAAACTCGTCCAACTTTGCTGACTACCACATCCTCGGAAGTGTGGATGTATTCTTTCGGTTCAGCCAGTGATTTAAAAAACTCCTCCGCCTCAAAGGAATTGAGGTTCATGCCATAGAGTTTATTAATAGTGTCTAAATTAATCGGAATCGGAACAAGTTGCCCTTCTACACTAGCTAACACGCGATGTTCATACGCACGCCATTGAGTAAAGCGCGAAAGATACTCAAAAACTTCGCGGGAATTGGTGTGAAAGATATGCGGCCCATATTTATGGATGAGAATACCATCTTCGTTGTAATGATCGTAGGCATTACCGCCAATATGGTTGCGTTTATCCACAACCAACACTTTCTTACCAGACTGACTTGCTAAACGCTCGGCAATGACGCTACCAGAAAAGCCTGCACCAACAATTAGATAATCAAAAACAAAATCTCTAGTAATAATATTGGGTGCTTGTTTACCTGCAACTGCACCATTGGAACTCATTTTATCCTCTTTGCTGTGGGTGGCGTTTGTGCGGAGCGCAGTGCCGGAGGCAATCGCCGAATCTATTAATTTCATCATCGATGCCAAAGTCCGATCCCAAGAAATCTTTTCTAAAAACGCATCAACTCGACTTAGCCACCCTGTTGCTGAATTATCTTCCTGCATTGCCTGTTCGGCAGCAACTACAAACTCATCAACTGTATCTGCAATTCTTACTAATTTCGACTCACCATAGGGACGCACCACATCGCGAATCGAAGTCGAAACAACGGGTTTAGCTGCTGCTAAATATTCAGGGGTTTTAGTCGGACTAATAAAGCGGGTGGCTTCATTGCGTGCAAATGGTAGCATCGCCAAATCCCATCCAGCTAAATATGCAGGTAGTTCTTTATAGTTTTTACTACCTAGATAATGAATATTTTCACTTTGTGGCAGAATTGCTGGGTCAATTTTCACCACTGGCCCAATAATTACCAAATGCCAATCGGGACGCGCCTCAGCCACCCCCCGCAACAGTTCAATATCCATCCGTTCATCAATAACGCCAAAGAAGCCGAGACGCGGATGGGGTATATTTGCTTGATCTGCTGGTTCTGCAATACTTCTTGCTTGGGCGAAGTGCGCCACATCTACACTGCTGGGAAAAGCATAAACATTGGGATGCTGATTGACTTTACTTTCGTAAAGGCTTTGTCCGCCTGTAAATACTAAATCTGCACGGCGAAATAATTCTGCTTCGTAGTCTTTTAATTTAGGTGATGCGCCTTTGAAAGCAGATAATTCATCCATGCAATCGTAAACGATCGCCTGGGGTTGCAAGTGATTAGTGAAGGCGATCGCCATTGGTGTGTAATACCAACAGATATAGTTACTGATGTTGTATTCTGCAAATAAACCATCAAGCAACAGACGTAAATCTGCGTTGAGTCCTTCTTCACTTAAACCTAATGGTAAATGTGGTACAACCACCATCACCCCGTTATCATCTTGTTTAATATCTAACCGCCCTAACGGTTCTTGGCTAAAAACTGGCTCTTCAATAAAAAATACTCGTCTTTCTTGAATACAACGACTCAAAATATGTTGTGGTCTTTGATAGACAAAATTCCAACGTAAATGAGAAAAGCAAACTATATCAGGTGTTTGTGTAAAGAGTTTAACTTTTTGGTGCGCTTTTTGGCTAGTAGCAAAGTCCAGTGATGATAAACCTGAAGATTTCTGTTCCGCTAAATTGGATAAAATCGTTTTACTCACTTGTGATGATGCCATCTGGTTAGATTTGTTAGCTTTAATGTCAGATTCTCTTTGTGTCATATTTCAACAAAATAGATATATATTGTTAATTGAGTTAAACAATTAATGCTCATTACCTCATGAGGTTTTACATAAAAAGTTCAAATAAAATAGTTTTTGAAGTGCAAATAGTGTTAATAACTAAGAATAGATAATATATTTTGTCTATACTTCTACTATAGATAGATATTTATTACGCCAAAAGAATTAATTGTATTTGTTAAGACAAAAAGACTAAATTATTGGCACATTACCTCAGTAAGTAAGAAAAAAAGCCTAATAACAGATAATTTTGTCTTCGTATCTTCTGATAATTTATTATATTTAAACTGACACTTAACTTTTAGGTTAAGTCTCTCGTTTGAGGGAGTTAAGTGTTAGTAATTGCTATTAACGTGCTGATTAATGACACTCATAGTTAATAGTCGATTATTCATGTTTAATTTTCTTAAAGAAGTTGGCAATTATGCCAAACACAGCTTCCTAGCAGGTCGATACATAGGACAAGGTTTGTCCGTAACTTTCGACCACATGCGTCGTCGTCCCATTACTGTACAGTATCCTTACGAAAAACTCATCCCCTCTGAAAGATTTCGCGGACGAATTCACTTTGAGTTTGATAAGTGTATATCTTGTGAAGTTTGTGTACGAGTCTGCCCAATTAATCTGCCGGTAGTAGATTGGGAATTTGACAAAGCTACTAAAAAGAAAAAACTCAACCATTACAGCATAGATTTCGGAGTTTGTATTTTTTGCGGTAATTGTGTGGAATTCTGCCCCACAAATTGTCTATCTTTTACCGAAGAATATGAACTTAGCGTTTATGACCGTCATGAGTTGAACTTAGATAATGTAGCGATGGGCAGATTACCTTACAAAGTTACCGAAGATGCAATGGTGACACCTCTACGAGAATTAGTGTACTTACCAAAAGGCATTTTAAATCCTCACGATGTGCCTGATGATGCTCATCGAGCAGGTATGTTGCCATCTGAAATTTTAGAAGAAGCTGTCAACTATGTTAACGAAACTAATTCACTGAAAGATGACAGCTAATTGCAGCTAAAAGTTAGCTATTTCCACCATTTCTCCCTTAATTAATGTTTGTCATAGCTGGCTGCACGGCAAAAAAAACCTCACTTACATCACAACAATTAACCATATGAATCTACCACATCCAAGATTTATCAAACAGTTAACTAACTTTATCGCCATTTTTGGCGTTACTGCTGCTGCTGTTGCTTTCTCACCTACAGCTTTCTCCACCAGTCAGCAAGTTTCAACACTGTTATCTCAGGAAACATCACCGACGACAATTCCCCAAAGACCATCTAACCAAACTCCTGATACTACTCCAAGAGGAAGAAGACCACAAAATAGAGTCAGTGAACTTGATAGATTGTATGTCACAGAAGCGGCTCAGGGAGGACTGGCAGAAGTGGAAATGGCAAGAGTCGCATTACAGAAGTCGAGAAATAATGAGATTAGACAATATGCCCAGCAGATGATCCGGGAACATACACCTGTTAACCAACAACTACTGCAATTAGCTAGACAAAAAGGAATTGCTGCCCCAACTACTATAGGGTCAAAATATCAGGCGGCGATCGCTAGACTCTCACAATTTTCTCCTAGAGATTTTGACCAAGCCTACAAAGAAGAAGCCGGTATTAACTTACACATGGAATATTTAGTTGTGCAACGTCGACAATCACAACTAGGTGAAGACACCGATTTACGGGCATTTGCTGCCAGAAATATACCCGTTGCCCAAAGACACTTGCAAATGGGACAACGCCTATTAACACAACCGACTCCGCGATAACGACTCTTCTTGATCAAGATGTCCAGCAAAATCAAAAACAGCGTCGTCAAGAAATATTCTGGTTGCTGACGACGCTATGCTATTGCTTCTCAACCACAGATTGCTGATACCTTTTTATAAGCAGGTGTAATTCCCTCGAAAGTAGATGTCAAACAACTTTGGGATAATAATTTTAACAAAGAGATCGCCAAATGCCGATCAAACTAAGGGTGTAGGGGTTTGAGGGTATAGGGGTGTACGGAAAAGAATTCTGCGTAAGTTCTGTCTCCCTTGAACCCTGACAGCCCTACACCCTTACCCCCTGACACCCCAAGGAGTAGCTAAATGTCAAAATCACCTGTTTTAGAAGCTTCTACTACCAAAACAGCCAAGTCATTGCCCAATCTGTTTGAGCTTGTTGATTCTCTAGCTGCGGATTTTGCCACCCGTGCCGCCACCCACGATCGCGATCGTTCCTTTCCCTTTGAAAACTTTGCTGCCCTCCATCAAGCACAACTATTGAGTCTCACTGTACCAGTAGAGTTTGGTGGGCAAGCTGTAGGATACACTACAGCCTGTCAGGTAATTGAAAAAATAGCCAGTGGCGATGCTTCTACAGCTTTGGTGCTGACAATGCACTACTTACAACACGCTAACGCCGCTAGACACAGACGCTGGAATCCCACTATTTATGAAAAATTGTGTCGGGAGTCTGTGCAAGGAATTGCCTTAATTAATGCTGCCCGCGTTGAACCAGAATTAGGTACACCAGCCAGAGGCGGATTACCTGCGACAATCGCTAAACGAACAGCTGATGGTTGGGTAATAACTGGTCATAAACAATACACTACTGGCAGTCCGATTTTACGTTATTTTGTAGTTTGGGCGCGTACAGATGATGATGAGCCGCAAGTCGGGAGTTTTTTAGTACCGCGTGACATTCCAGGGGTGAAGATTGAAGACACTTGGGATCATTTGGGAATGAGAGCGACAGGCAGTCATGACTTAATTTTAGAAGATGTCTGCATTCCCATTGAGTATGCTTTAGATGTTCGTCCGGTGAAGGCTTGGTCAAACCCTCATCCTTTAATGTTAGCAGCTGGCAGTTTATTCTTAAGTGCCTTGTATCAGGGAGTTGCAATAGCCGCACGCAACTGGTTAGTAGAATATTTAAATGAGCGATCGCCTAGTAATTTAGGTGCAAGTCTAGCAACTTTACCGCACTTTCAAACAGCCGTTGGTGAAATCGCAGCCTTACTATACGCCAACCAGCGATTAATTTACACTCTAGCAGAAGATATTGACAAAGGTGAACACAAGCCAGATGTGAATTTGCACGCCCAAACCGTGAAATATTTGGCTACAAATAATGCGATTCGTTCTGTAGAAATTGGCTTGCAACTAATTGGAAATCCTGGTTTATCTAAAAAGTATCCCATTGAAAGACATTATCGGGATGTGCTTTGTAGTCGAATTCATACACCCCAAAATGATGCCATTTGTTCAGCGTTGGGTAAGTCGGCATTGATTATTAACAGCTCCCGTTAACCTAGCGGTATAACGGGAGAGAACATCACTTATGTAGCAATGCTACTTATCTATTTCACAAACTGGGGCATAATTTCGGCGGCTGTAAATATACCATGAATGCCACGTTGATGTAATTGTATGCCAGCTTTGAGATAACCAAAAGCGGGGCCGCAGACGTTAGCAGCCATACTGGTTTCGTCACCTAAAGTGAAGGTATGGGTAGAAATCTTCCCTTCAAAGGTGCGTCCTGTAACTTTAACGTTGGTGCTGAGGGGCTTTTTAGGGTTGCGGGTATCGACTACACCACCCACAGTGACGCGATCGCGATCTACTATTCCTGCTAACTCTAGCATCACATCATCAGCGTGTTCCATATTTTCTAAGGTCAACACACCGTTAGTTTTATCTAGTAGTGCTTCTACTTCTGCATCAGTCATGGCGCGTGCAGCTTCTACTGTATAACCTGGCATATGCCCAATATCTTCCCGCACAGTTGCACGATAAGCTTCCCAGTTAGCAATACCTACACCAAAGGTAATCTCTACTTTGTGAATTTCCGCGTAGCTTTGGGCGGCTAAGGCGGCGGCGGCGGTTAATAACCCTGGTGTTGCACCACAGCCTGTCATGTAGGTGATTCCGGCTGCTTGCAGTTCGTCTTTCATCGCAATTAGCTGTTCTACTGCACTAGTGCGTTTAATTGCATCCACTAGCACACCGCGCCAACCGGATTGGATAAACTGACGGGCAACAGAAGGAATAAAATCATTGGGTAGGTTAGGTAATGCCAAAAAGTAACCATCTACAGGTTGCGCGCTATCGATTAAGTCTTGAATACTGTTATTGGTTAAATTGCCAATAGGTTCTAGATAACCCACTGAACCTTGAGACTGATAGCTAGCAATGCAATCTTTAAAATTCAAACCAGCAGCTGCGTAAACATAGCCTTTTTGGTCTGCAACTGCGACCAAATTCATTTCCCGTTTCCCAGCCAACACCTTAGCGGCGGCTTGTCCGAGTCCACCGAAACCCAATACTCCCACACGTATAGCTGGCGCAATATTTGCTGTACTCATAGTCAATTAATTAAGTTGAATCACAAGCTTTGAGTATGAACCATTTTGGCTGATGGCAACTCCAAGCTATAAAGGTTAATTATGCTTCATTATCCTGGTTTCTTCCTCAAGCAGATCAGTTTTTTCACCAGAAATTTTTGCGGAGTGGCTCAGACTTGAGGAAATTTTCACGCACAACTTGATTAAAAATTCACTTGCAATAGCTTTTCCCTAGCGAAACCACATTTTTTAGTATAAAAATATATTTATATCTCAATATATTTACTGTCAATAGCTACACCTGAATTTTTAACATGAATAATTACCAAATTAAAGTTTTAGCAGCTACTCTCATGCTGGGGGATCACATTGCATATATTTTTCAGAATCATGAAATAAACCGATATTTGTTTTCCCTCCATTTGATTGGTCGCCTGAGTTTTCCTTTGTTTGCTTGGTTATTGGTACAAGGAGAATCTCACACGCGCAATTTTTGGCTATATCTGTCTAGATTACTCATTTTAGGTGTTATTTCTCAAAGCATATATACGAATGTATCTAATTCAACTTCTCTCAATATTTTATTTACATTATCCTTAGCTCTAATTTGTCTGAGAATGGAGAGATTAAAACCTAAACTCCAAATTCTATTTTGGCTACCTGCCATCATATTTGCTGAAGGTGCAGGTTTAGAGTATGGGGCTTATGGGATAGTATTAGTTTATCTCGTTAAGCTTATTACAACTAGTTCAAGTTGGCTGATAGGGGTAGGTTTATGGATAGGATTACACATTTTATATTTATGGCAAATGATATCAAATGATACGGGCGACTTAGCCCAGTTTCTCGCTATTTTTGCACCCTTGATTTTTAAATTAACCAATTATCAACAAGGTAGGAAAACCTACTTTTTTTATATTTTTTATCCACTACATTTATTTATACTATTCCTAGTCAAAATCAGTTTAAAACTGGAAGTTTAAGTGGGTCTATGTATTTTTAATAAGAGGAAAAATTCCAGTTTATTTTATCTCCATTTATTGCGATTAAAGATTTATTACTTTAATTTTTGGATTGAATTTTAACCCCTACATCTTAAATATATAACATCTATTTTACGTGAGATTTCTTATAGTTATCACTAATTACCCTCTTCTCAAGCTAATAGGTGCAGTATCCTCACGCAGAAGTAGAATTGATTTAATTGGTTAGTGATTTTCAATCAAGTAAATACACGGGCGACAAAATCTACTAGTGTGAATCACAATATACTTAATATTAAGTAATAGCTTCATCATAAAATTATCAATTTCCTACGATGTAAGCAATACCTCCTGCATTCTACCTTCTTCCATCTCATTCCTAATAATAACTACGAATATTCAGAAAATTTGATTGTTTGTACTTAGGAAGAGAATGTATTGAATGATAAAGGAGAAAATTTCGTATGCAATATCATTCAATACATTCTTAAGAAAATACACCTTTATCTTATTTCGGTTACTTAATTTTTACAATAATTCATGAGTAACTGGATTGTTCTAATTTGTTTAGGCATTACAACCAGCTATTTAAACTTGAAAAATGTTATTTCCTACATACGGATTTTTAGTTTTCTTTATCATCACATTTGTCTGTAGTAGTTTCTTAAAAAAACACATAAGTACCTACAAATACTTTATTCTTATTGTTAATATAATTTTTTATGCTTTTTTTGGCTTAAAATTTTTAGAATTATTAATCATAAATGTCATAATCAATTATTTAATTATTGAAGCTATAAATACAGGTAAAAATAAACTTTTTTTTCTAGTTTCCGGTATAATTTTTAATCTAACTTACTTGGGATTTTTTAAATACTATAATTTTTTTATAGATTCCTTACAAGAAATATTGAATATACTCAAAATTTCTAGCGATATTCAAATTTTATCTTTCTTAGTTCCAGTCGGTATTTCTTTTTACACATTCCGCATTATTTCCCATTTAGTTGACTCCTATAAAAATCAGCTTACCTTGCCAAAGTTTTTAGATTATCTAGTATATATTACTTATTTTCCTCAAATAGCTTCAGGGCCTATAGCTAGAGCCAAGGAATTTTATCAGCAGTTAAACAGTGATCAAAAATATAACTATCAGACAGAAAGAGTTGTGATATTAATCATTTCTGGGCTGTTTAAAAAATATACATTATCCAGCTTTCTGTTTAATTTCACCCAATCACCTTTTCAAATACCAGAACAATATTCCAGTTTTGACCTAATTCTCGCTGCACTAGCTTATTCTTGTTATATTTACGTTGATTTTAGTGGCTACTCTGATTTAGCCAATGCTATTTCTAGCCTCTTAGGATTTCCACCTATTCAAAATTTTAATATGCCTTATTGCGCGCAAAGTTTACAGGATTTTTGGCGGAGATGGCACATTAGTCTATCGCAATGGTTGCGAGATTATTTATATATTTCCTTGGGTGGAAGTCGCAAAGGTAGTTTGAGAAAGTATTTTAATTTGCTGCTGACGATGGTAATTGGTGGTTTTTGGCATGGTGCGGGGTTAAATTTTCTGATTTGGGGATTCTTACATGGAATTGGTTTAGTTGTGAGTCACCTTTGGCAAGATTTAATTAAAAATTTTAAAAACCGAAAACCATCTGATCAAGATTCATTAAATCATCATATTATTGTTGCCTCTAAGATTAGTCACAAGCAAGTATTTATTAGTTGGTTGCGGTTTTATTTTCTAAGATTTACATCTATATTTAGACCTTCATTTGCTTGTGTATTTACCTTCAGTTACGTGACTTTATGTTGGGTATTTTTCAATACTTCTAACTGGGAAACGTCTTTAAAATTCTTGCGGCAGATGGTAAATATGTCATCAAATATAGAGATGCGATCGCAATTTAATGTTTGGCAATTATACATAACATTTATCATCATATTTATTATGAATTTTTATGGAGATAAATTCAGTGACTATTTACAAAATATCCTGGCAAAATCTAATCTGATTCTACAAACAATATTGATATCTACTCTCCTCTATACAGTGTTTAGATTAGGGCCAAATACTGTACCACCATTTGTTTATTTTGGTTTCTAGCTATTTTCTACTGATGTTATGCAAGACTTAAAGTTTTTAACTCTTTGTGGTTTAGTCTCACTCTGTCTCATTATGGTTAATAAACCTCTCTTTTTTAAGAGTTTAGCATCTAGTAAAATTGCTCCTAGAGAAATTAAACAGGCTGCTCAACAAATTAAATTAGAAGGATTTAGTAAAGTTGAATCTGATTTTTGGGACAGTATCAAAGAAATCAACGGTAAATCTCAAATAATTGCCCAAGCTAAAGCATCGGATATCAAAACCGAAACTAAGATTCAGAAAAAACCAGCAACTACGAGTCCAAAACAATCATTTACTAGTCCGCCTGTCAAGCAACTAGAACCAGCCAAACGTTTTTTATTTCTGGGTGATTCTATTATGGGTTTTCTAGGAGTTGCATTTGAGAATAACGTTAAAAAATCAGATTATGGATTGGAACAAATCAAAGTTTTTTATAAAATCTCTACGGGATTAAATCGCATCGACTTTTATGATTGGTATTCACACACACGAGAACTTATTCAACAGAATAACCCTGATGTTATGGTAGTCATTTTTGGTGGTAATGACGACCAAAATATTTTAGATGCCAATAAAAAGTTCCACGAAGAATTAACCCCAGAATGGGAAAAAGCTTATGAAGAGCGTGTAGAAAGATATGCTAAATTGCTGGATGAATATCCTGTAAAAAAAGTTTACTGGATAGGTCATCCTATATCTAATGTGGCTAGATATAATAAATTTTTTCCTATTTTCAACCGGATTTATAAAAAAGTCTCAGCAGTCCATTCTAAAATTGAATTTGTCGATTATTGGAATGTCTTTGCTGTCAATGGTAAATTTTATCCTATAGCCGCCGATAGTACAGGTCGAAAAGCAAGAGTTAGATATAACGATGGTCTACACCCTACTGAACATGGAGCTAAAATTATGATGGAAATTCTCAAAAAAAGAATGATAGAAGAGGGTGCTTTAAGACCAAAAGCAAAGCCCCCAACACAGACTCAAAAATAACTAAAAATCTTCTCTTAAGTGAATTAGTTTCATGATGCTCAAAAAAAAATCTTATCACTTTTATATAATTGCAGCTATTGTTTCTCTAGCCATTACGCTTTTGAATTGGGAACAAGTATTTGCCAATACTACTTTACAATTAAAGCAGCAAAAAAATTACGCTTTGGAGCGTAATATTATCTACGAAACAGTCAACTCCAATCAACTAACACTAGATGTTTATAAAAATCAAAAATCTGGCTTACGTCCTACATTAATGGTAATTCATGGTGGAGGTTGGATTAAAGGTAAAAAAGAAGACGAATTATTCTTTAAACCTTATTTTGATTGGGGATTTTCTGTAGTTAATATTGAGTATAGATTAGCAAATGTAGCATTAGCACCAGCAGCAGTGGAAGATGCTGTATGTGCGTTAAATTGGGTGATGAGTAATGCGTCAAAATATAACTTCGATACGAAAAAAATTGTTTTGACTGGATTTTCCGCAGGGGGACATTTAGCATTAACTACAGGAATGATGCCTGATGTGAAAAAATTTAACCAAAATTGTCCAGAAAGTCAACAAACAAAAGTTGCTGCCATAGTTAATTGGTCTGGAATTACGGATGTTAATGATTTGTTAGTTGGTCGTAATCAAAAGTATTTTGCTGTGCAGTGGTTTGGTAATCGTAATTCCCCACAAGAAATGGAAATTGCCAGAAATGTTTCTCCGATTAACTTTGTGCGTCGAAATCTACCACCGATTCTGACTATACATGGAGAAAAGGATAATTTTGTTCCTTACAGTCATGCAGTTAGATTACATCAAGCATTACGTCAGATTGGGACGATAAATCAATTATTTACTGTTAAAGGTGCAGAACATGGAGGTTTTAGTAAAGTGCAGAAAAAGCAAATTTATGCCACTATTAAAACCTTCTTGATTAAGCAAGGCATAATTAAATAAATTTTAGCAAGTAAAAAGGTAAGAAGTTAGGAAGCTGTTTGTGTTTACTTAATATCTAATCCCCAAATCATTCATTACCTGCAACCATTTATCGGGTGTTGGTAATGTTTCCTTGAGGAAGTCTACTGTAAGATGGCTGGCGTTAGCTTTATATAAGAGAGTGGCATAGCTTAAACAACTAGCTGGTTTCTTGAAATTATCTTGACCATGAATAGCAATTAATTCTGTGAGTTTTTCTTCTACTTTCAGAATGATTGTAGGAGCAAAACTGAGTAAATGATTCACCCACTTTTGCTGTTCACGCATAAAAGCTGCTACGTCTCGATGAGAAGAGGTTTTAAAATCATTACAGATTGCTTGAATTTTATCCCACTTATAACTACCCCACGGTTTAGCCTGCATCACGGGTAATTGCCATTTAATCATCTCTTCGTGCCAATAATCTTTAGGGGCTTGTATCTGCACAATTTCAAAACTTGGTAAAATTAATGCAGTTAATCTTCCTCCATGACAGGCTCCAGTATCAATACCGTAAATTTTTCCTGTGATAATTAATGGTTCATTTCCTACAACATGATGACCAAAGATAACTGGTTTTGTGCCAGTATACAACTGACTCCAGTAAGTCCTGCCATAGAGTTTTTCGAGATGCTTTTCCCCAGCCGTACAGCCACATAAAACCTCTTCTTTTTGCTGGTGAAGAGGTATTCCATCTTCTACAGCCGCATGAACGAAAATGGCGTTTTCAGTTTCATGATAATAGGGTAAATGACTCACCCATTCTAAAAATTCTACATAGCGATCGCCAAATTGTAACTTGACGATTTCCTGTGAATAGGAGAGAGTCTGACGTAGGTGCTTACGTTCATGATTTCCCATCAACACAATTGTGTTAGGACGTTGTTTGAGAAATTCGTATACTTTCACGGAATCAACACCGCGATCAACGATATCACCTAATGAAATTAAACAATCTTCCTCTGTAAGCTTGACTTTGGTCAATAGGTGAAGCAATTCTTCATAGCAACCATGAATGTCACCAACTACTATCGTTCGCATGATGCCAATTTTATGAAAAAACTTATATATATAAGTAGACTACGCTAAATAATTAAAGTGTTGTGGTGAGAGTTTTAGTTCTCTCTGCGAGACTCATACTAGTATTTTTACATTACTTAATAATATAGTTTCTTTTTTTAAGTCATTGTACTTAACATGAAAATTATTATTAATGTAGCATTATTTGTTGTTTCCGTCATTTGCACAGCAGTGCTGATCATCAGCATTTATCTAAGTATGTTGAATAGTGGTGGTTTCGAGTATCTGACGATTGGTAATGAGGAGGTTATAACTATTAACGATGAATTTAGTTCTAATAGTCTCATGCAATTACTCAAGAACATCCTCAAAGGCTTAATCTTAATAACTTTGATTACATTTATCCAACTACCTACAGCCTCGGCTGATGTTTTATCCCCAGGAACATCTCGCGTAGATTACTGTTTTCAAGTAGCAAATCTTAACAAATATTCTAATTATTTATTAATTGCCCATATCCAATCAGCCAATCCCGGTTTAGGCACATACAATGTAATTCTCAAACCAGGACAGTGTGAAAGGCTAAATGGATACAGACAGTACAGTAATATCTATGCCATCAGAAAATCTCAGGTTAAATCCCAAGATATTATCATTGATGGAGATAGAGAATCACTCAAAGACTTTAACCGCCAAAAATCTCAATTAATTCCTGCCAAAAATACTATTAACCCTGTAGAAAGATTACCTGATAGATATGGAATTAAACAAGTAACTGAAATCCTCAAAATTATATCTATTACCCCTAAGTCTCTGGAATTAAAATATCACGAAATCATCTACACCTATCAACAAGGTAATTCAGAAAGAAAACCTTATCAATCACAAGATAATCGACCTTCACCTTCTTTAAAGCATAAATTTAATTTATTTAACTTGATAATTCCGAGCATATCTATCTTTGGAGTTATGCTACTTTACCGCCGCACTAAAATTTTCAGAAATCAAAATTAATTTGCAGATGATGTCAATATTCGCGGCTGTTGCTTTAGTGCTAACTAGTGCCATATTATCAGTAGCGTTTCCTCTAGCTACTTATACTTTTACTCTAGCAGCCTTTGGTCTGACTCATGTTTTAACTGAACTGCATTACGTTGATAATCGCTTTCGTCAACGTCTCGGAAACAATCTATGTTGGCGGATGAGTCAGTTATTAATTCTCATCATTGGCTTGCGAAGTCTACAAGTATTGAGTTTAATACCCACCTGGTTAAGCATCACTTTAGAATTAAGTTGTGTAGTAGGACTAGTTATTCTTGTCATTCCAGTATTAGCCAAAAAAGACTGGCGGCTTGGAATTTTCGGAACTATGTTATGCTTGACTTTGACAGTCGGGATATTTTCTTCAGCTACTCTGACACTATTAATCTTCGCGATTCTGCACAACATCACCCCTGTCGGATTTATTGCGGAAAAATTGCGAGGTAAGCCAAGAAATAATGCTTTATTTAGTTGTGTAGTGGTCTTTCTTTTAATTCCCTTACTGATTATTTCTGGAATTCCCAATCAAGTTTTATCTTATCTGGGTTTAGTAGGATTAGAAGCCTCTTTATTTCCCGTTGGTGGACTGGAAAACCATTTAGGGATATTTGTACCACCACAACTACAAGATGAAGCGATCGCTATTTCCCTTTTTTCCGCCGCCGTCTTTTTACAAACTATGCACTACGCCGTAGTTATCGGAGTTTTACCCAAGTGGGAAAAGCATCATAAATCTCAAAACGAGCATTATGTATTTCCCTGGTTAGTGGGATTTCTCAGTGTGATTTTATTTGTGAGTTTTACTAGAGAATTTATTCATACCCGCGCTGTATATGGAATTATCGCCGCAGTTCATGCTTGGGTAGAGATACCGATTTTATTACTAGCATTAGCCATTCCTGAAAATAGCCAAATAAGTTTTCAAGGTATATCATCCCAAAAATTGAGCAATAAATAAACCTCCCAAAAACGATGCTGTATTAGCCATGATTGATATAAATAAACCCTGTCGCCAAGCCAAATTTAAAGTTATCTTATACAAAATACCTTCCGCGATCGCTACAATAATTTCTATTAACCCTAACCTCCAAGGAAATTCCATATAGGGAATCAGTATCTGGTTACTTTCCCAAGCTAAAGGATGAGTAAAAAGAGTAGCACCACAGGTGAAAATCAACACTTTATAGATATGATCTAAAGACAACTGACGCATAATTACTAATATGAAAAATACCACTGGTATTTCAATTACCAAAGAAATTAGTAATGCTAACCACTGTGTCACGTTGCTTTGTTCCTCATGCAAAATTTAAGTTATATGGGTTTGCAGTTGAATGGAATACAAACCTAACCTCTAACCCCTTCCCTACAAGGGAAGGGGAATAAAACTCAAAGCCTCTCTCCTACAAGGAAAGAGGTAAAAACAGTAATAAATTCAACGGATAACCACTATATAACTGCATCTACTATGCTTCCTATGCCCCATTCCCAATGCCCAATTAAATAATTATGCTCAAATTCAACCAAAAATATTTTTATTGGACAATTATATTATTCATCATCGAGGTATGTATTGCTGTATTTATAGATGATGGTTTTATCCGTCCCCTGATTGGAGATGTTTTAGTAGTTATTCTGATTTATTGCTTTATCAAATCCTTTTGGCAAATCAAATCATCTACTGTAGCTTTATCAGTATTTGCCTTTGCTTGTTTTATCGAAGTTTTGCAATATTTTAACTTTGTGAATTATTTGGGATGGCAAAAGTATAAAATTCTAGCCGTGGCTTTAGGCAGTACATTTGACTGGAAAGATATAATTGCTTATGCCATAGGTACAGCAACTATCCTATGGCTAGAACATCGCAAAACCATCATCAACTAATTTTCAGTGATTTCCTCTTGTCGCAGTAGCGATCGCCAATCTGCTATAGTCCTTTCTGTCCACAACCAATTATTCCCTAGTTTCTCAGCTTGGAAATTTAATGGATCTTGCTGAAGAACAGTTTGTCGCAATTTGATCGCTTCTTTGAGATATTGAGTACGTCTATTTCCTGTGAAACTTCGTGCAGATTTATACATTCCCAAGGCCAAACCAGCATAGGAAGTTAAGGCTTCCGGCGGTAATTGCGCCTGAAAATCAGAATTTTGTGTTGCCAATGCTGAACTTAAAGCCTGTAGCCAAGAAGCATTAGCTTGGTTTAAGTTGCCTTCCATATAATAGGCAAAACCTAAAGCATTTTGATATTCAGATGAGTCGGGATTTCCCCGCACAGCATTGTCCCAATAACGACGCACATCGTCAATGCTATATTTTGTGTTTTCTCGCTTGAGAGATTGCCAAGCTAATCGGCCTCTGAGAAAGTTAACAGCAGGTTTTTGAATGTCCTGGCGAGAAATTAAATTCAAAGCTATTTCCGCATTATCTAGCGCATTGCGATTTAGTAATTCTTCTACAGCTGCTAACCCTGCTTCTAATTCACCTTGATTTAATTTGCTGGTGGCAACAGTTGTTACCATGTCTGTAGACATTTGCTGAATATCTGTAGGAGTCTGACTAGTTTGAGTCGGGGAAGGAATAGGGGGAGTTTTGCGTATGGAGGATTGGCGAATTTGCCACAACAAAGCAAAAGATACTATAAAAGCGATCGCACCTACACCAACCATCGCTAATATTGGGCTTTTTTGACGGCGTTGACGTTTTTTTGACGATGCAGGGCGGAAATTATGCACCTTGGATACACTTTGAGAGCTAGCATTTTTAGTCACAGGTACTAAATTGGGTGACTCTGGTTCTTTGGGTGCTGCATTAACAGGAGTTTCTGACGCAGTTTGATTAGGTTTGGGTGGTGGACTTGGTGGCTGTGCTTCTGCGACTTCGTTTTCCGTGATTGGCTGTTCTAACTGACGAAAGATATCAGAAACAAAAGCATAATCTTCAGCATAGGTGGGATCATCGTACTCGATTTCATCGACTAAATCACCCCAAGTATCTTCTCCTAACCAATCTAAACCAGAATTGTCACGGGCTAACTCCGAAGGAATTGTCCCTTCAATGGGTACAGACATATCAGGTTCATCAACCACAGCAGAATAACCCACAGCCGGCAGGGAATTATTGCTCACAGGTGGACTATATTCTGCAAGGGCATCTGTATGATTGTCATTAGTAGTTTTGGGATAGAGAAAACCGTTAAATTCTGCATGGAGATATAAAATCGGTAATGCCCAATACAGCTGAGGCGAACCATAGGCCGAAATTAACCCTTGACGAACACGACTCACGCATAAATCTACAGGATAGCCTTGGCTAAGGTTGCGATAAAACAATTGGGTAAGTGTCAGTGCGACTTCATCAGGAATTCTTTCTGACATCGCCAAAACGCTTTGAATACCCCGCTTGACTAAACTTTCTGTCAGATTACGTTCCCAAGAATCTCTAGGAATGCCGCTAGTAGCAGTATATGTTCCCCAACAGGAATTAAATACCGCCATTTTAATATTGTTGTTAACTAATAAACCTGCTAAATCATCACCACTGAGGGTTTCTGTCAAGCCTGTTCTATTGCTGACTAGATAGATTTCCCCACCATTTGGCCCTAAATTACTATGCCCTGAATAATGGAGGACATGAAATCTACCTTGTTCTAAAGCTTGGGTTAACTCCTCTCTTCCTGGTTGATCTAACAAAGTGAGTTCAATTTCTGGGAGATAATAACCGCCATTTAAGGATCTAGGTAGTTGACGGTGTAATTCCGCTTGTAGTTTGATGGCTTCTTGTTTGAGTAAATTTAAACTAGCCTGATCGGAAGGGGAGGCTAGTACCATCAACACTCGAATCACACCGTCTTCTGGGAGTTGAGGCCGATTATTAGAAGGAACACCAGAGGCGGGAGAAATGCCACTTTGGAAGCGAGAAAACGCAACATAGGGGCCTGTAGCCAGGGGGCGATCGCCTGCGTGCATGACTTCCCACGGTAGGCGTGCTAATCTATTATCCTTCAGCCCTAATCTTAGCCGTAGCACTTGTTGTTGATTTTGGGCAATTCCTTGAGCTGTAATCCAACTATCTCTGAGTGTGCCTTGAAACAGGGCTTGATAAAGTTGTTGTCCCAATGCCACTAAGTTTACAGAGTTATTAGCGATCGCACCAGATGCGATCGTCTCTCCCTGTAAGACTATTTTTAGGGGGTCATTCATCAGATGACTAGCCATAGCCAGCCAATCATTCACCGGCCAATTCACTAATTCCTCTGCCAATGGCACCCCTGTCGCTACTTTTTCCGTCCGCACCAAATAGTCATTCTGCCCTACTGGTGTCACGGAAATATGGAATTCCTGGGTCACAACTTTTCCCGTTTGCCTCCTCAATCTAACTTGAAACGCCAAAGTTTCAATTCGATTTCTGCTCCTTTTTATACTGTAGATAACTTATACTACTGATTTTTGCCAAATCAGAGGTTTTCCTTTATCTACATTTACAACTTTATCCGGATTAGTTGCCATCCACCCAGAACACTGTATTGGTAGATGCACCTTGATCTTCAACTCCCCTAATTGGCTAACGCCTGATTAGGGGTTTTTTCTTTTAATAATATTTCCAGTCTATTTCATCCCAGGAAATAGGGCAAAATTTCTAATTTTTACGGGATATCCGCCCAATCAGGAGAATAATACGTATTTTATGATACCACTAATATGCTAATATTATGTATATACACCCTGATAATTAACTCCCCTAGCTGGTTATCGCCACTAGGGATTTTTTAGCATTGAGAAAATCATCCTGAAAGTAAGGATGAGAAATAGAACAATTAATTGGTAGATGCACCCTGATAACTAACTCCCCTAGTTGGCTAACACCTGACTGGGGGCTTTTTTTCGCTTCAGCAAACAGTAATCCGCAATTTTGGTAAATCCATCCTGAAAGTGAGAATGAGGCGTAGAACAATTAATTGGTAGATGCACCCTGATAACTAACTCCCCTAGTTGGCTAACACCTGACTGGGGGCTTTTTTTCGCTTCAGCAAACAGTAATCCGCAATTTTGGTAAATCCATCCTGAAAGTGAGAATGAGGTGTAGAACAATTAATTGGTAGATGCACCCTGATAACTAACTCCCCTAGCTGGCTAACACCTGACTGGGGGCTTTTTTTCTTCAGCAAACAGCAATTTTGGTAAATTCATCCTGAAAGTGAGAATGAGGTGTAGAACAATTAATTGGTAGATGCACCCTGATAACTAACTCCCCTAGTTGGCTAACACCTGACTGGGGGCTTTTTTTTGCTTTAGCAAACAGCAATCCGCAATTCTGGTAAATTCATCCTGAAAATGAGAATGAGGTGTAGAACAATTAATTGGTAGATGCACCCTGATAACTAACTCCCCTAGCTGGCTAACACCTGACTGGGGGCTTTTTTTCTTCAGCAAACAGCAATTCTGGTAAATTCATCCTGAAAATGAGAATGAGGTGTAGAACAATTAATTGGTAGATGCACCCTGATAACTAACTCCCCTAGTTGGCTAACACCTGACTGGGGGCTTTTTTTTGCTTTAGCAAACAGCAATCCGCAATTCTGGTAAATTCATCCTGAAAATGAGAATGAGGTGTAGAACAATTAATTGGTAGATGCACCCTGATAACTAACTCCCCTAGCTGGCTAACACCTGACTGGGGGCTTTTTTTCTTCAGCAAACAGCAATTCTGGTAAATTCATCCTGAAAATGAGGATGAGGCATAGAACAATTAATTGGTAGATGCACCCTGATAACTAACTCCCCTAGCTGGCTAACACCTGACTGGGGGCTTTTTTTCTTCAGCAAACAGCAATTTTGGTAAATTCATCCTGAAAATGAGAATGAGGCATAGAACAATTAATTGGTAGATGCACCCTGATAACTAACTCCCCTAGCTGGCTAACACCTGACTGGGGGCTTTTTTTCGCCTCAGCAAACAGCAATCCGCAATTCTGGTAAATTCATCCTGAAAATGAGAATGAGGCATAGAACAATTAATTGGTAGATGCACCCTGATAACTAACTCCCCTAGCTGGCTAACACCTGACTGGGGGCTTTTTTTATGATTGACAATCAGCAACTCCAGAAATAATTGATGTATTTAGAAGTCACTGAATTGTCATAGCAAACGATAAATTACATTGACGAATGTACCCTAATCAATAACTCCCCTAATTGACTGCCACCGACGAGAGCTTTTTTTTCTAATGCAAAAAAGCAACGCCATTTGTGACAATTCCTCCGGAATTGAGTGTGGAATCTAGAACAATTAATTGGTAGATGCACCCTGATAATTGACTCCCCTGGTTGGCTGCCACCAGCTAGGGGCTTTTTTTTGCATAAACTACAGTCAACCCTTACAGCAATTTATCCGGAAGACTGAAATTTATCCTGGAAAAAATAATTGGTGAAGACACCTGAAATGAAATAGCTTCCCTGGTAGTTCTCTCATCACAAGGGCTTTTACGGGTAGATGAGCAGATATTGAACTGGTATGCCCTAGTGATCGGTAGTTGCTTGGTGTTACATTCTATCTCAAGATTGGAGTTATATTCTAGCCCAGATAATATGTCATTGCCAGGAATGTCACAATCTTTTGACTAGATTTTTTCCAATCGTGGGCATTATAACCTATTTGATGACTGTATAGGTGTAAATCGAGCGCGAAGTCATCACATACATCCTTGAATAAGTAATTTGAGAAAAGTTCCCATAGAGTTTTTCTCATTACTTATCCTTATGTGACCTCTTGGCTCTTCTCAGTCGCTATGTTTGTAGTGTTCATTTATACTTAAGCAAGTATATATAGCTAAGAGAATAGCACAGCGATCGCCCAATCATTTGACATAAAAATACCTGATTTCAAGGATAATTTGCAGCTTCAACATCCCGTGATTTCAGGCGATGGCTATATATTAGTTGAGAACTATCGATGATTTTTGTGCAGAGAGAGCATATCTGAGCGCGTATGTCTAGATTTGCTCACACTCGGAAACCTTTCGAGACTTTTTACGTCGCGCAATGGTTAATAGTCAATAGTCATTAGTCATTAGTCAATAGTCAATAGTCATTAGTCAATAGTCAATAGTCATTAGTCATTAGTCACTGCTCGCCTCGCCACTCACCACCCACCACCCACTACTCATTACTCATTACTCACTACTCATTACTCAGCACTCATTACTCATTACTCATTACTCATTACTCATTACTCATTACTCAGCACTCATGAGTTTTTCTTCCCCTGCCCAATGCCCAATGCCCCATTCCCTAATCTCAGCAGTCGGCTATGGAGGTATCCTTAAATATATCGGTTTTATCAACTATTCCAAAATCCAAAATCCAAAATCTAAAATCCAAAATTGTATGAGTTTAGCTGTTGTAAAATTTTCTTCTGAAGAGTGCGGTATCTGCCACAAGATGTCTTTTTATGACCAAAAAGTTGCTGAAGAACTAGGCTTGCAATTTATTGACGTAAAAATGCAGGATACCGCTACCTATCGCAAATATCGTCAGATTTTGCTTACTCAGTATCCCGATAAATCTCAGATGGGATGGCCTACCTATATTATTTGTGATTCACCGGAAGGAGAATTTCACATTATCGGTGAGGTTAAAGGCGGACATCCTAAAGGTGAATTTAGAACTCGTTTGCAGGAAGTTCTCAATTCCAACGCTAGTACATCCAATTAATAGTTAAATCCCCGAATTTTTCAATAAATCGGGGATCTGAATCTTCCTATTTCTGTAAATTACCTGAGTGCAAACCGCATTCTTTTGCTGTGGACTCTTCCCACCACCAACGGCCTTCACGTTCGTGCTGGTTGGGTAACACAGGTCTGGTGCAAGGTTCACAACCAATGCTAATAAAGCCACGCTCATGTAACTTGTTGTAAGGTACATCTAAGGCGCGGATGTATTCCCACACTTGAGCAGAAGACCAATTTGCTAAGGGGTTGAATTTAATCAATTGGTGGTCTTCGGTAGAGAAAGCACTATCAAGTTCAATGACTGGAATATGATTGCGAGTGCTGGGGCTTTGGTCTTTACGTTGTCCTGTCACCCACGCATCCAAGGTATTCAGCTTACGGCGTAGTGGTCTAACTTTGCGGACTGCACAGCATTCTTTGTGACCATCTTGATAAAAGCTGTATAATCCCTTTTCTTCTACCAAAGCTTGAACTTCCGCCGCATCAGGGAACATGACTTCTAATTTAATTCCGTAATGTTTTCTGACTTGGTCTAAAAATTGGTATGTTTCTGGGTGTAAACGTCCGGTATCCAGTGTAAATACGCGGAAATTTGTGGTAATTTTCGATGCAATATCGATTAATACAACATCTTCAGCACCACTGAAAGAAATTGCCAGATTATCGAAGGTTTCCAAGGCGAATTTGAGAATTTCTCTTGGGGATTTTTGACTATATTCTGCTTCTAAGGCTGCAATATTTAAATCGGTATGGATGGCTACCATGTTTTAATGTTCTCCTCTCTCGCACCCTGAATTTTACCAAGTTTGAGATGCCGTTGTGACAATACTAGCGAGAAATTGAGGACGAGGGTTATTAGTGATCAGTTACTTAATCACTGTTTGGATGAGTAAGAAACTCTTTGGCAAGTTAGGTATTTAAGTAGAACAGGGTACATAATTAAAGGTTTGTAGAGAGAACTAAAGTTCTCTCTACGAGACGCTCCGCGAACAAAAAAGGACTAAAGTCCTTACTACGAACTAAATCTTAGTGTATTTACACTATTTAACATATTTTGGTTGTTTCAAATCGTTCTAGTTACCTCTTGCCAAAGAGTAACGATACATCCAATCTACAACTTGATAGTAACAGTCTTAACTTCGGTGTACTGTTGTAAGCCATATTCACCGAGTTCACGCCCAATACCTGATTGTTTAAAGCCACCAAAGGGTGCGGCTGCATCAAATACGTCGTAGCAATTTACCCATACTGTACCAGCCCGGACGTTATTCGCGATCGCATGAGCTTTGGTAATATCTTTCGTCCATACGGCGGCGGCGAGTCCGTATATGGTGTTATTTGCCCGTTGAATCACTTCGTCGATATCTTGGAATTTGATAATACTCATCACCGGGCCAAAGATTTCCTCTTGAGCAATTTGCATCTCATCACGGACATCAGCAAATACGGTGGGTGCAATAAAGAAACCCCTATCTCCGACACGGTTGCCGCCGCATAACATCTGCGCCCCTTCTCGCATTCCCGATTCGATGTAACTCATGACTCTGTCGAATTGGTCTTTGTCTACTTGCGGCCCTTGTTGTGTATTACTATCAAAAGGATCGCCGACAATTCTATTTTTGGCTTTTTCTACGGTTTTAGCGACAAACTCGTCATAACATTTTGCTTCTACAAATAGCCGTGAACCAGCACAGCAACATTGACCTTGATTAAAGAATATGGCATCGTGTGCGCCTTCAATGGCAGCGTCTAAATCAGCGTCAGCAAAGACAATGTTGGGACTCTTTCCGCCTAGTTCTAGAGTGACACGCTTAAGGTTGCTTTTAGCCGCCGCTTCCATAATTAAATGTCCCACCTCAGTAGAACCAGTAAAGGCGACTTTATCCACATCCATGTGATGAGCGATCGCAGCTCCAGCAGTCGGGCCATATCCTGATAATATGTTCACTACACCAGGGGGAAAACCTGCTTCAACAATTAACTCTCCCACACGCAATGCTGATAATGGTGTTTGTTCAGCCGTCTTGAGAACTACGGTATTACCTGTAGCCAAAGCTGGGGCTAATTTCCACGCTTGCATGACTATAGGAAAATTCCACGGAATAATTTGACCAACTACGCCCACAGGCTCATGGCGAGTGTAGCAGAAGTAAGGGCCACTAATGGGGATGGTTTTACCTTGTACCTTATCTGCCCAACCTGCATAATAACGATAGCAGGCGATCGCTAATTCTAAATCTTCTACAGAATCACGCAGTGGTTTACCGTTGTCTAGGGTTTCTAAGCGCGCCAATTCATCAATATTGTCTGCTATTAAATCAGCTAACTTATAAAGCAACTCTCCCCGACGAGTCGCTGATAGTTTCGACCATTCTCCATTATTAAAAGCCTGACGCGCTGCTTTTACGGCTTTGTCTACATCTGGTGTGTCTGCTTCTGCTACTTCACAGATGACTTCACCTGTGGTTGGGTTAATTGTCTCAAATCTACGACCGCTAACACTATCCACCCACTCATTATTAATTAGCAGCCGAGTTGCGCCAATTTTTACCTGTTGTTTTGGTTCTTGTGCTGTAACCATCAGACCGATCCAAAAATACTAACAGTTGCTCTTTTGAATTTAGCGCAATGTCATATGGATTGGGCATTGGGAATTGGGCATTGGGAATGGGACGAGAAAGCATTTTTTACTATGTGCTTTCTGCGTCATCCCCAATTGCACTTTTCTACTTCGGTTTAATGAAAATACAGTTAACTGTGACATGACCACTAGAAGAGTAGGTGCAAGTTGTACAGCGATTAGTTCCATTAACTCCCTGACTATTGGTACCAGGTGCATTAGTGGTTTCACAAGTTTTCTTTTCTGTTGAACCACCAGGCTGTGCGATCGCTCTTTGGGTATTAGTCGGGGCTGGAAGTACACTAACTAATGTATAATTTGCTGCGTGAACAGCATCAGCACAGTTACGAGAAATAACTTCTGCTTGGGGTTGTGCAGCCATTGCTCCGGTAGAAACTAGGGCAGTTGCTAGGATTGTCATACCCATGATGGTTGTGCGAACGAAATTCATAGTAGTTTCCTTAGATTCAGTGGTGAAGTTTGTACAGTGTTGTTTAACACCTTCACTTACTATCTATGTCGGAAGCTAATTTTTTATGCAGCATGGATAATGAACTCAGTAGACCCATAGCTATTTAGCTAGAATTGTGGTATCAAAGAATTCCGATACCAGAGCAATAGCCAAAACAGGGTTTTCCTAAGATTTGAGCTTACTTAGAACTACTGTTTTCGCAAGTAGAGATAAGTAGAACGGTGTAAATAATTAAAGGTTTGTAGTAAGGACTTTAGTCCTCTCATAAGGACTAAAGTCCTTACTACGAACTAAATGCAATTTTTTACATCACTTTACATAGTTTGGTTTTGTCAAGTCGTTCTAATTATTATCTAGTAATTAATTTGATATTTTTGAGGTGATGCTGATACCTGCATTCTCTAGCTATGGCTCAAGGTATGGGTAAAAATTTACTAACCGAGGAGTCGATTATGGAATCTCTGGATCTGAAATGGATTCGCGGACAGTTTCCTGCGCTGAACCAAAAAATCAACGGACAACCGGCTATATTCTTCGATGGGCCTGGTGGGACACAAGTACCAGGAGCAGTGTTAGATGCGATTAGTGATTATTTAGTGAGGTCAAATGCCAACGCTCATGGTGCATTTGCTACCAGTGCGCGAACGGATGCGGTGATTACGGCGGCGAGAGTGGCGATCGCAGATTTTTTGGGTTGCAGTAGTGATGAGGTGGTATTCGGTGCGAATATGACCACTTTGACGTTGACTTTAAGTCGAGCGATCGCCCGCACTATTCAACCAGGTGATGAAATTATTGTTACTCGTTTAGACCATTATGCAAATGTTTCTCCTTGGTATGCTTTAGAGGAACAAGGCGCAATTATTCGGGTAGTGGATATTCATGTCACTGATTGCACCTTAGACATGAGCGATTTAGAACAGCAAATTAATTCCCGCACCAAGTTAGTAGCCGTCAGTTATGCTTCCAACGCTGTCGGGACAATTAACGATGTAGCTGCGATCGTGCGTTTAGCTCATGCTGTCGGTGCTTGGGTATTTGTTGATGCTGTTCATTATGCACCCCACGCACCGATTAATGTTCATGCTTTAGACTGCGATTTTCTGGCTTGTTCCGCTTACAAATTTTTCGGTCCCCACGTTGGGATTTTGTACGGTAAACGCCAGCATCTAGAAAATCTCCAACCCTATAAAGTTAAACCTGCGAGTAATGAAGTACCATCCCGTTGGGAAAACGGTACTCTCAATCATGAAGGACTAGCGGGTGTAGTGGCAGCAATTAATTACTTGACAAAATTGGGTTGTCATGTATCGCCCACTATGAATAATGAATTAGTAGAAGCGTTGATGGCAGCCGACAAGGAAGGCTTAGAACATTTCCAATGTCCCCGCTTTCTAACATCAGAACACCCAGATGCGATCGCCTCAGCCTATCATAGTCGGCGTGCGGCGTTAGTTGCAGCCATGTCAGCCATTCAGCAATATGAAAGGGAACTCAGCCATAAACTAATTTCGGGACTCTTAGAAATTCCTGGTTTAAGCATATATGGAATTACCGAACCCCATCGCTTTAACTGGCGTACACCCACAGTAGCCATGACAATCGCAGGGAAAAGCCCCGAAAGTATAGCCAAAAATTTAGGCGATCGCGGTATTTTCACCTGGCACGGTAACTTCTATGCCCTTGGCTTAACAGAAAGGCTAGGTTTAGAAACCAGTGGCGGCTTATTGCGAATTGGCTTAGTACATTACAACTCGATGGCAGAGATTGTGGAACTACTGGAAGCGGTGAAAGGGGTGTAGGGGAAAGAATTTTGGATTTTGAATTTTAAATTTTGGATTGGATTTCAATCGAAAATCCAAAATCTAAAATCCAAAATTGAATTGCCTCATGTTATTTTTGAGACAAATTCGTCAAATTCGCTAATTTATAGACGATTCGCGCGCCTACATTGCCATCCCACTCATCGTCCCCAACTTCGCAGACATCGAAGCCAATAATTTTTCGCCCGCTTTTGACTAGTTCTCTAAACAAACAAAAACTTTGCTCTAATTCCAAACCACCAGGGACGGGAGTACCTGTATTGGGGCAAAGTTTGGGATCTAATCCATCCACATCAAAACTAACATGGACATATTCTGGTAAATGGCTAATGATTTCTTGGCATAAATCTATCCAAGTTTTCCCAGAGTAGAGTTGTTGTTTAATCGCTGGGTCATAATATGCCACAATGCGACCGTTTGATTCATCAATCATGTTAACTTCATCATGACAAATATCACGCAAACCTACCTGCACTAATTTAGAAATTTGCGGTATTTTCATCGCATTAAACATGATGGAAGCGTGAGAAAATTCAAACCCTTCATAGGCATCACGTAAATCAGCGTGTGCGTCTATGTGGAGAATGCCAAAATCAGGATATTTTTCAGCTAAAGCTTGGAAATAACCCAACGGTGAACTATGATCACCACCAATTACAGCAACCTTCTTACCCCGATTGATTGCTTCTTGACACTGGGTAAATAGCCATTGATTCACCTGTTGAGAAGCTTGATTAATTTCAGTTAATACAGGTGTTAAATCAGGTGCATCTGTCAGTTCTTTTCCTTGTGCTAGCCGTTCAATAATTTGTCCAGCTAAATCACGATAATATTGATTTTTTTCGAGAATATCTTGAGGAATTTCTACAAGATAAATTCCTTGTTTCCAACCTTCAGGATTATCAAAGTCAAATAAATCCAGTTGAATGGAAGCATCAAGAATACGCTGTGGCCCGTTGGCTGTACCTGCACCGTAGGAAACAGTAACCTCCCAAGGTACAGCAAAGACAATTAAGTTTGCAGATTCATAATCAAACGGTAAACCCAAAAGATTACCGTTGATTTCGCCGACACCACTAGGATTATAGTCTTGCAGTAGATTACTCATTGTAAAAATCCGATGACAACTTACAGGGTATAACAATTTTGGATTTTGGATTTTGGATTTTGGATTAAAAGCCTACATTCTTAGCCTGTTCCAGAATCTCGAAACAATACTAGCTATCCCAATTTGGAGTTAAAGTCTTTCTCCGTTCCCAGTCCCCAATCCCCAATCCCCAATCCCCAATCCCCAACCCTAAGTATCATTCCTCACAAGTTCCTCAAATTTTCTGTTTATAACTGCTTTAACGATGAAGGCGGAAAATCCAGGATTATAGCCTGATTCAATTGTTGATGCTTGACGGAGAATAACTATGATTCGCTTACTTGTGGGTATCTTAGTTTTTGTAATTAATACAATTTACCGCGATCGCCCTTATCCTCGCTTTTATGTTTTAGAAACTGTTGCCAGAGTACCTTATTTTTCTTATCTTTCGGTTCTCCACCTCTACGAAACTCTAGGTTTATGGCGTAAGGCTGACTGGTTGAAGGTTCACTTTGCAGAATCTTGGAATGAATTGCACCACCTGTTGATTATGGAAGAATTGGGGGGTGCATCATTTTGGGGCGATCGCCTCTTAGCCCGCACAACTGCTTTAATTTATTATTGGATTATTACGGCGTTGTATATTGTCTCTCCTGGTGCTGCTTACCATTTCATGGAGTTGGTAGAAAAACACGCCTACAACAGCTATGATAAATTTCTCACATCCCACGAAGCGGAATTAAAAGCCCAACCTGCACTAGAGGTAGCTAGACTCTATTATCGTGACGGCGACTTATATATGTTTGATGAATTCCAAACAGCACACACCCCCGCCGAACGTCGTCCACAAATTGAAAATCTCTATGATGTATTTGTCGCCATCCGTGATGACGAGATGGAACACGTTAAAACCATGATTGCTTGTCAATTACCAGACACAAAGCTTGCTTACCTCAGTCCTCATAACCTCGAACCTCAAACCGCAGCTTTCGCCAACACAGAAGCGAATAATACTCAAGCCATCACGGCTCGGTAGTTGACAATCATATCGTGTGTGGTTCAATACTAGCTAATAACCCCAGTTTCGTACAAAAAACTGGGGTTTTCAAGTTTGGGAATTGGGGACTGGGTATTGGGGATTGGGCAGACAAGGTAGACAAGGTAGACAAGGTAGAATTTATTTCTCAACCCAGCATTCACCAGTCAATAGTCATTAGTCATTAGTTATTACTCATTACTCATTACTCATTACTCATTACTCATTACTCATTACTCATTACTCATTACTCATTACTCATTACTCATTACTCATTACTCATTACTCATTACTCATTACTCATTACTCATTACTCATTACTCATTACTCATTACTCATTACTCATTACTCCTTACTCAGCACTCAGCACTCAGCACTCACCTACGGTGATTACTGACTCAACCTCGCTAAAAAAATTTTCTATCTTCACAATAAAGTTATTTAATTTACATCTACCTTAAGTATTATTTGAGCTATTAGCCATAACATGGTAACATCCAAGTGATTGATTGATGACTATTACAAAGAACAGTTCATCATACACCAATTAACATTAAGAGCATCTACTATACTTTCCTTACTAAGTATGCGTCAGTTAGCCTGATGCAAAAATTTGGCGCGCTCTACTGAAAAATCAATATCAACCGATTCTTTATTTCAGCATCCAAACTTTTAGACTGTATGGCTAGTAAATTACACTGCAAAATTTGGCAATGGTGTGTTGCATTGATTCACACATCATTAAAACCTGTAAGATTTATGTTCTTGAGCCAAGTTTGGCGGCGAAACATCCAACTAAGACGCTTGTTCCCCATCTTGGCTATCATATCGTTTGTTACAGTCTTGTTGGTGAGTAATTTCACTCCTGTACTTGCCCAATTACCACGTCAAGAAATTCGTGGCGTTTGGTTGACGAATAATGATTTTAATATCCTCAGAGATCGCCGCAAAGTCCAAGAGACGATGAATCGACTCCAGGAAATGAACTTTAATACTGTTTATCCTGTGGTGTGGAATTCTGGTTATGTGATGTATCCCAGTGCTGTAGCGCAAAGGGCTGGTATTCAACCTTTTGTTTTTCGTGGCTCAGATGGACACGATATTTTAGCAGATGTAGTTAACCAAGCCCATCGTCGGGGTTTGTTGGCGAATGCTTGGTTTGAGTTTGGGTTTATGGCTCCTCCTACATCAGAACTAGCTGTGAATCATCCAGAATGGTTGACACAAAAACGTAATGGTGGCAAGACTTCTATGAGTGCGGCTGGGGAAGTAGTATGGCTGAATCCTTTTCATCCCCAGGTTCAAAAGTTAATCAGTGATCTAGTTTTAGAAATTGTCAGTAACTATGATGTTGACGGAATTCAGTTTGATGATCACATGAGTTTACCTCATGAGTTTGGCTACGATCGCTACACCATTGCTCTCTACACCCAAGAAACTAAGAAAAGTCCTCCCACTAATCCCCAAGACCCCAGTTGGTTGCGCTGGCGAGCTGATAAAATTACTGCATTCATGACTCAGCTACATCAAGCCGTCAAAGCCAGAAAACCCAATGTAATTTTTTCTGTCTCACCTAATTACTATGATTTTGCTTACAAGTTTCAGCTACAAGATTGGCTGACTTGGTTAAGACAAGGTTTGATAGATGAGTTAATTGTGCAAGTTTACCGTCCTGATTTGCAAAGTTTTGTGGCTAATATTTCCCGCCCAGAAATTCAAGAAGCCCAAAAAACCATTCCCACCGCAATTGGGGTGATGACAGGTTTACGAAATAATCCCGTTTCCATCCAACAAATTAAGTCTCAAGTCCGAGCCACCCAGCAACGAGGCTTAGGGGTAGCCTTCTTCTACTACAGTAGTATGTGGAACTACTCTTCAGAATCTTTAGATGAGCGTCAAGCAGGATTCCAAGCCTTGTTCCCCTATCCGGCGTTGCGTGCTAGGGTGGATTAAAGATAGGGACTGGGGATTGGGGACTGGGGACTGGGGATTGGATTTTCACCTTCTGCTTCCTTTGCTTTCCTAATCCTTGTTCCTTAGTGTCAATGCTTCTACATCGACTTGCAGATTTTATAGACTCTGATTGGAATAATATTAATCAATCCCCTCGTTATTGGTATGAGGGGCGTTGTCTGCAAACTGGTGATTTACTGAGACTTCCGCGCACATCTTTTGTAGAAGCGATCGCCTGTGGTTTAATGCAACAATTAGCTGAAGATGAGCATTATTCCCGTGAGGGGAAAATGTATGGTGTGTTGTTGGTGGAGTCACCCACGGGGGAACAGCAAGTATTAAAGGCTTTTTCTGGGTTACTCAATGGTGAGAGTGTAGTTGATGGCTGGGTTCCGCCGATTCCAGGAAGGAAACAAGTAGCTTTACAAGAAGCCCAAACTTTAGCTGAATTGGCTGCAATTAAGCAAGAATTAATTAGTCTCCAGCAATTACCCGCCAGACAGGAGTATGAGAGATTATCCCAGGAATTTGCCCAACAGTTGCAAATCATGAGCGATCGCCATGCTCATGCTAAACAGCAACGTCAGCAACAACGCCAGCAACTTTCCGATACACTCACAGGGGAAGCTTTAAATTTAGCTTTAACGCAGTTAGATGAGGAAAGCCGCCAACAGGGGATAGAACGCCGTAACCTCAAACGCCAGCGAGATGTGACTTTAGCGACATTAAAAACAGCGATCGCCACAGCAGATACACGCATCCAGGAACTAAAGCAAAAGCGTAAAGCCATATCTCGACAATTACAAACGCAGATGCACGCGGCTTACTCCCTGATGAATTTTTTAGGGCAATCTTCATCATTACAGCAATTAATGCCCAATGGTTTACCCACGGGAACAGGCGACTGTTGCGCGCCGAAGCTACTACACTACGCCGCTACCCACGGACTCAAACCCCTAGCAATGGCAGAATTTTGGTGGGGAACATCCCATCAAGATAAAAAACTCCACCCACAAGGGGATGGAGTTTTTGGGCATGGGGAATCGGGCATAGGGCATGGGGAAGAAGCTACCAATGCCCTATGCCCTATGCCCCATGTGGCGGGGCTGCTGTCCTTCTCCACCCGCAAGGGGATGGAGTTTCCCGCCGCTTTCGATAAAGTGCAGGGAGAATTTTATGGTGCTTGTGCTGAACGTTGTCAGCCGTTGATGGGGTTTTTGTTGTCTGGTTTGAAACCTAACTTCCCTACAAAGGAAGGGGGAGTTGTAAGCCCCTCCCCTTGTAGGGGAGGGGTTTGGGGAGAGGTCAAAACCATCTACGAAGACGAATATTTAATTGCTGTCAATAAACCCCCTGGTTTACTTTCTGTCCCTGGACGCTATCTAGACACTCAAGATAGCGTCATTAGTCGCTTGCGTAATTCCTTACCTGATGGCGATAATTTAACTGCTGTACATCGCTTAGATCAAGAAACTTCTGGAATCCTCTTGCTAGCGCGTGATTTACCAACCTATCGCCAACTTAGCCAGCAATTTCAACAGCGACAAGTCCACAAGGTTTATGAGGCGATACTTGCAGAGGTTGTCACTCAAGATGAGGGTGTAATTGAATTACCATTGTGGGGAAATCCCGAAAATCGACCTTATCAGCAAGTTAATTGGGAACTTGGTAAACCCAGCGTGACGCGCTTTCGAGTGATAGCGAGAGAAGGGAATTATACCCGCGTGAAATTTGAACCATTAACCGGACGCACCCATCAATTGCGAGTTCATGCTTTGGTAGGATTGGGAGTTGTGATATTAGGCGATCGCTTGTATGGTTGCAATGCTGGGGTGAGTCGCTTACACTTACACGCCAAAGAACTCCGCTTTCAGCATCCCCACACTCAAGCGACTATTCATTTGCAGACTGAAACGCCGTTTTAATCTTTTTACTAGGCTCGTAAACAGTCTATGATGCTGTTGGTTGTGGTTGTTGGGGATAACGTCGCTTGATAGGAAGTTTCACAACTTCGTGTCCACTCACAATTTGCTTTTGGCGTAGATCGCTAAATATAGCTTTTAGGTCATAGTTTAAAGACTTAGCATATTCCTCTCTGTATTTATGGATTTCTTTGACGATATCGTCCTCATACATATTTATTTTCCTCAAGAATCAAATCCCATTAACTCATAAGGTGTACAGATAATGGGTAAATCGTATCCCAGTCCAGAGCTAATCTGTGATAGTTTGCGTTGGATTTGGGCGTTTGCCATATGCTTACAGTTCCATGTTAGCAAGTAATCCAAACCATAAACGGTGGCAAGTGCTATGTGTAACGCATCATTAGCGGCTTTGGGTGGTAAATTGCTTTGCTGCAAAAATTCTTGTGCAAGTTCCATAGCTTCTTCTGTTAAATCCAGAAAAGTCAGGGATTGTAGTAAATTCAGCCTTTGAGATGCGATCGCTGTATCGCCCTTGGCCGCTTCATCCTCTACAATCTCAGAAGCATAAAGCACAAAAAAACCACGACGAGCATTCCACCAATCTTGCGTAATTTTTATATTTGCCGCCAGAATCAAGTTGTCTGTTAATCTGGCAGTCAAGTATCCTAAAATACTGGTTTCAATATAAACGGTTTCCTTGACAGGACTTGATCAAATGTATTTTTTACTCATCCTACAGCATTTGAGCTTTGTCTTGAGACTTTGCGGGAGAATTAATTTCAGTAGATGAATGTAAATATAAAATGTTTAGTCATTTGCAGACTGAAATGCCGTTTTAATCTTTTTACAGATTTCTACTAGTGCTGCATCTTGTTCTGATTCACTCAAGCTTTTTAAAGGCTGTTTGGGGTCATGGACTGCTTGGTATTTAGCAATTTCCGTTTCTTCGTATAAGCTAAAAGTTATAGGTATCCAAATAATTTTTAGCCCCTCATATTTGGCTGCATTTAACAATGGTGGTAACTCATTTTCTGCGATAAAATCTGATGCTAAAAAGTTAGGGCTGACCATTAGCAATGATACCTTTGCTGCTGCTAAAGCGTCTTCAATTTCTTCACGCCACTCATTTCCAGGTTCGATTTTTGTATCATCCCACACTACTAATTTTTGATTGCGAATCATGGGTTTTAAGTGGGTTTGTAATTTAGTTAGCCAGTCTTTATCTAAGTGGCTGTAGCTAATAAAAACTTGATTTCTATTGATATGTGTAACTGTTGCTGATTTTAATTTAGAATTAGTTGTTAGCATATTATCAATCAGCCCACGTACATCTACCATTTGAAAGTTTTTTTGGCATTGAATTTGATAATTATTAATTCCTAGAGAGTTGGATAAAACTTGCAAAGGGTAAGAATAGGGATTTTGGCTACCTTTGCATTGATCACAATTACACGGAACTAGTTCTTGATACTTCAAACGTTCGTAGTAATTATGAATTTTTTCTAGTTCATGCCTAATGATGGCTAATAATTCTTTTTTGTGAATGCCTGACACACGAATTCTAATTTCTCTTTGGTGATAGTATTCAATTACTTCAGCACGGGTTTCATTTTTATTGAGAACAACGCCAGTTTTCCAAACAAGTTTTTGCTGTTCAATAAAATTATGGGTTTCAACAATAAAGCGGCTTAATATACCCTTGGGCATAAATTCATAACTGTATCGTAGAATAAGATTATTAGACTCATTCCATTCGTATTCAGGTTGGTTCGCAGAGAGTAATTGAGGAGCAATATAATTATTAGGAAAACTAGTAATTTCATAGCATAGCTTAAATTTCATCATTAAACGTAATAGTTCTGGTCGCATATCAACATATTTGTTTTCACTCCAAATATTCTCTAAATCATTGCGGGTAAATTTGCCTAAATTTTGAATAACTTGTGTGTTATCTAATACTTTGTAGACTGCATCTGTACCCCAAGTAGGTTTAAGAATTACGGTTTTTCCTAATAAATCATCATCTTGAAAATGAAGGCATACACCTAAATCATGTAGATAACCACTAAGTAGGAGTTTATCTTCTCGTTTGGTAAATCCATGTTGTTGGCAAATATTTAAATATTCTTCTAAAGTAATATACTGCCGTTCATCACTTTCTAAAGCTTTTCGGACTTCAACCCATTTTTTCGGAAGTTCTGTGCCTACGTGGGGTAAGTTACTAATATAGTGTTTGATTTTATTTAAGATTTCTGGTAAGCCGCGATTTGTAGCAAAGTTAGTAGAGAGTGTTTCTTTGAAGTTAGTAAAATTAGACCGTAAATCTCGCTCGTTAATTTCTCTTTTCCGTTCTTGTTTCTCATTTTTGATAACTAGTACGGGGCTATTATCGCTTAGTAGTTCTACCACATTCAGCCAATAGTAAAAATCGGTATCCTCTTTACGAGTATCAGCAACTAAGGTGTAAAGAGAACGTTTAGTGAGGAAAAATTGGTGAGTAGCATGATAAATTGCTTGTCCGCCAAAATCCCATATATTAATCTGGAATTCTCTACCATTATCTAACAGGAACTTCCATTGAATAACATCAATCCCTTCTGTTGATTTCTCATCTTGTTGTAGTTGATAATTCTCATCTTGAATTTTTTTAGCAAGTGTCGTTTTACCTGCGCCACCTTCTCCGACTATAAGTAACTTTGCTTCGTAAATGCGGTCGGTTTCTTGTTCTAACTGTTGTCGGCAAAAATTCAGAATGGCTTCTGTCCCCTGATTAACTATTTCTGGTGGCGGTGATTCAAGAGGATTATCTTGAAGGTAGAGCGATCGCAGGTTGACCAGTTGTCCAAATTCCGGTGGCAGACTGCTCAGTTGATTACCCCAGAGGTCGAGCGATTGCAGGTTGACCAGTTGTCCAAATTCCGGTGGCAGACTGCTCAGTTGATTTCTGCTGAGGAAGAGTGATTGCAGGTTGACCAGTTGTCCAAATTCCGGTGGCAGACTGCTCAGTTGATTACTGCGAAGGTCGAGTGATTGCAGGTTGACCAGTTGTCCAAATTCCGGTGGCAGACTGCTCAGTTGATTACCCCAGAGGTCGAGCGATTGCAGGTTGACCGGTTGCCCAATTTGCGGTGGCAGACTGCTCAGTTGATTTCTGCTGAGGAAGAGTGATTGCAGGTTGATCAGTTGGACAATTTGCGGTGGCAGACTGCTCAGTTGATTACCACTGAGGGAGAGTGACCGCAGGTTGACCAGTTGGACAATTTGTGGTGGCAGACTGCTCAGTTGATTTCTGCTGAGAAAGAGTGATTGCAGGTTGACCAGTTGCCCAATTTGCGGTGGCAGACTGCTCAGTTGATTACCACTGAGGGAGAGTGACCGCAAGTTGACCAGTTGGACAATTTGCGGTGGCAGATTGCTCAGTTGATTACCACTGAGGTCGAGCGATTGCAGGTTAACCAGTTGGACAATTTGCGGTGGCAGATTCCTTAGTTGATTACCACTGAGGTCGAGCGATTGCAGGTTGACCAGTTGCCCAATTTCTGATCTTGGACTGCTCACTTGATTTCTGCTGAGGGAGAGCGATTGCAGGTTGACCAGTTGCCCAATTTGCGGTGGCAGACTGCTCAGTTGATTACCACTGAGGGAGAGTGACCGCAGGTTGAACAGTTGGACAATTTGCGGTGGCAGACTGCTCAGTTGATTACCACTGAGGGAGAGTGACCGCAGGTTGACCAGTTGCCCAATTTGTGGCGGCAGACTGCTCAGTTGATTGGCACTGAGGGAGAGCGATTGCAGGTTGACCAGTTGCCCAATTTGCGGTGGCAGACTGCTCAGTTGATTACTGCTGAGGTAAAGCGATCGCAGGTTCACTAGTTGTCCAATTTCTGGTGGTAATTCTGTTAAACCTTGTCTAGAAAGGTCTAGTTCTGTAACTTTTTCTTTAGCAGCTTGCTCAATAATTCGCAGCAGTTCTTCATTCGTCATAGGAAAGGAGCGATCGCACCGGAAAAATCAGTTTAAATAATAATGTAGCGCGTATAAACCGTTGCAATAGTCCTAGCGAGATTTCGCTGTATCAAGATTTCCGGTTTGAGTTGCAAAGTTTGTTAAATATCTTTTACACAATAATTTTTCAGTTACGAAAAAGTAACATTACATTGCATAATGCTTCACCACTCAGTTTGAATAGTGATATTTGCATTAAAATAAGTTTAAGTACAACAAGGGAGGAAAAATCACTATGTCAGTTAAGCTTTTACCCGACCTTGGAGATTTAACGGAAGGCTTAGGCGTTACGGGGATTGTGGGGATAATTCTTTTACCCATATTCTTGCCAGTTATCGGTAGTGTTGGTAGACCAATAGCTAAAGCGGTGGTTAAAAAAGGCCTGGCTCTTTATGAAAACAATAAAGAGGCTTTAGAAGAATTGCGCGACAACTGGGAAGATATCATCGCAGAAGCTAAGGCGGAAGTGGGTGAAGAACGGATGAAATCGGCTCAACCTACGGATGTTTAGGCAGGGGGGCAGGGGGCAGGGGGCAGGGGAGAAGGAAGAATATTGTTAAGTTGGTTAATTTGTGTCTGGACGTTTCTTGATAACTGCGATCGCCAGCATTGAGATTATTATTCACAGATTTTCTGCAACTTTCTCCAGAAACTCTTTTCCTTCGACTTCTGTAACTTTGTAACTTAACAGGGGTTGATATCGATTTGTCTCTACATTGCCACTATCTGGCTGATCAAACAAATATTTCTCAGCCATACCCAAGAGCATATTACTATTCTCTTTAATCTCCAGCATGATTTGAATGAGTTCTTGCTGGGCGCGATCGTCGAAATCACTCTGTTTTACTACTACTTTGGTAAAGGTGTGGCTACTGACTACATAATCAATGTGCAGCCGTTTGTAGAAAGCAACATAAAAAATTGTGATGCCATACAATCGTGACCAAAATAGGTCATTAAACAGAAATTCTATTTCTATTTCTGTTGTTCCGTCGTCCTTGGGAAACTGACGGATAATATTGCCATCCTGGGTATATACGTCCATAGCACTCCTTATTTAATATCAGTTACCAGTCACTTGATCACTGTTACCCGTTCTCTATTAAATACCCTCTTTTTTTAATAAGTCTTTAAGTTTCTCTCTTAAATCCGTCAACGATTGAATATCTTTAGTAATTTCTACTAGTAATTGTTTCCTTTGTGTGTCTTTTGTGAGTTTATCAAAGTTCTTACTACTTGCTAAGGCTTCATATTCTTTAGCGAATTTGCCATTAATATATGCAAGAACATCTACATAATCTTGCAGTTGTTCTCTACCTTCTAAACCAATAGTAAATCGTACTTCTTTCCCTGTTTCGCCCAAATTTGATACTGGGAAGCCGAAACTAAAGCGCATGGCTACAGGTAATCCTGTTTGACGTAGAATTTGGTTGATGCCATTTTCTAAAATGTCAACGTTGAAGTGATGTATTTCATCGAAACTCTTTGTCTTAGCGAAGGGGTAGATTTTAGCAACAAATTCATCATATCTTAATGCTACGTAGCAAGTACCTTGATCTGTGTTCTCAGCAATCTGGATGGCATTTTGTTTAATATCCAGTTTCTTGAAGGTTTCAACTAACATTTTGTGCAGCTGTTTGGTATTCGCGCGCACATCCTCAATATACTTAACTTGTTCGTCCTTGGTGTGCTTGAACAATGCCTGAAAATACTTTTGAATGGTGGGATCTACTTCGTCTTGCTGTTTGGCAGACTGCAAGGTTTCATTGAATTTCGCCCATTTTTTGGGATCATTGTAAGCAAAGACTAGTCCACCACTCTGTTTATCCATACCCAACTGGGCAAATTTGGTGAGACTCTGCACAAAAACAAGGTTAAGATTGCCTGCTTTAATGTAAGGTTGAGCCGCTTCACGAATAGCGGCAACTTCTGGCTCAGAAGTATGATTGAGGGTGATGTCAATCATGATAGTCAGGCGGAAATCTTTTCCGTCTGGACGCTGGTATATCTTCCCAAACAAATCTTTCATCAGAGAAATTACCTCATTGCGGGCAATTTTCATCTTGGTAGCATCGTTTGGGTGGATGTCAATCATAATCACATCCACTGCTTTTTGAGTCCAGGCTATTTGCCGACAACGTATAGATTTGAGATACTCATCTACAGAACTGGGAGTTTGCAGCCGAACTTTATCTTTACTGCTACTCGTGGTTGAATCAAGCTTATCTCTGAGTTCAAAGTAGATGTTATAAAATGCTTCAATATCGAGCTTGTCACTACCGTTGGCTTTAACTTGTGCGGCTACAGCGTCGTAAGCTTGAGAAAATGCTTTTAAGCCGTAGTCTGTTAGGTGCGCCCCTTGGAAGAATTGGTCTTTATCGCTGGTACCTTCTTTATATTGGGGTGCGTGATAGTTGTAATCCTTGTCATATTCTTGATTATTTAATTCCAATGCCAGAATTACAGCTTCATGAATGCCTTGAATGTTGCGAACGAAGTCTTCTATTTTATCTTGAGAGGCGATCGCATCTTGTAAATGTTGCTGTAACTGTCGCAGCACAAATGCAGGTAAAGGAGAGTCGTCACTCAGTGCGCCGCTAGCTTCGAGGAGTTTGATAGCAGCTTCCGCTTCTACTTTGACATACTCAACATCTTTTGTATATTCGGTCTTAAATTTCTTTAAGGCCTCTTGAGTTTCTTTGAGTTGATCTTCTACTTGTACCAGACTCGTGTATGTTTTCGGATCAAATTTAGTTATTTTATCTTTGACTTTCTGGAGTTTATCTCTAGTTTCTTTGCTAGCTTTGTCCCTTTGCTTTTCAATCACTTCTGTGACAATTTCTTTCAGTGTGGCATCTTTTAACAGCTTACGACTAGCGACAGTGGGGGTAGGAACATTACCAGATTTGTTGATAGCCGTCTTTACAGCCATTTCCATTTTTGAGTCATCAACTAAAATTCCAGATTGCTCAAATTTGTCTGTCTTTTCAAAGGTAATCATCCCACCTGTAGTTACCACCATATTGGCCGTTGAAAAAGCACGCTTAATCTTATCTTTAAGTTGATTGTAGCTGTCCCAACCTTTACCACCACCTGCGGTGAAATCTTCTTGTCTAAAAGTCTTCTTTTTACTTTCTAGATATTTGGTGTAATCATTTTTTATAAGTTCCTGAAAACTCTTATTTTGTAGTTCTTTAGCTACTGTGTCTTCTGAGTTTTTTTCTATTGCCTCTGTTGCCGATATAAAATTTTTCTGGTGAGTAGTCTTTTTAGCTTTTAGGGATTTTAACCATTGATAATAACCTTTTTTATCATTATCTGAAACCAATTTTAACAGTTCATCTTTTTTCTTGCTTTTACCTTGAAAAACCTCTATTTCTGCATCAATCTCAGCATTTGGAATTTCTACTTTGAGAGAATTAGCAATCTCTTGCTGAAGTTTTTCTTGCTCCTCTTGTGGCACAGAGCTATACTTTTTCTTAATTTCTATTTTAGCTAATTGTTCTGCAATACCTTCTACAAGGGCTTTTTTGACTAAATTACCAATGTTTTCAGTAGTCTTTTGATGCTCTGTCGATGTGGTAATCTTCTCCAGCATGGGGGTAATATCAACGAAAGCTTGGGGATTACCTGGCACAGACCAATATTCGTTGAGGTCTTTATCGTTGTAGTAAAGGTATTCAGCCGCTTTAGTAATAGTTTTGCTCAGACCTGTTTGGACTTGACTGACATCTCCAATACCAGAAACTTTTAGTACCTCAAAGAATTTATCTAAGACATCAGCAAAATTGTCTGTGCGGGTCAAGTATAGTTTACTAGCAGGATATTTTGCAGGTAATTTATCTTGCAGAGCTTTAACATAACTGGTAGCAAAGGAACGGAGATATTGACTTTTATCTTGATAATTCAGTGGCGAAGATTGATAATCCATCCGTTCAATTTCTTCGGCACGGAACAGAGCATTAGTAATATACTGTTGCAGCAGATACATAGAAATTGCATTTTTACGCCGCTCTTTTTCTGCGGGTTCTATGCTTTTATCTTCATCAATGCGTGTGTGTTCGGCTAGGGTTTCTTGATATGTTTCTAACCAACCACCAAATTGATAGGTAGTCAAGAAATCATCAAGGGGAAATGTTTCACTAAAGCCATCATCTTTATAGTAAGTATCTGGAGTTTCTTCTTTCCAATACAAAGGTTGCAGTTGGTTACGAATTTGAAAATGTGATTTCTTGTCTTCTTCTATTTTTTTAATTAGTTTGAGTTTAAGTTTAGGTTTTTTATCATCTTGGTAAAAGCCAGGGTGTTTGGGATCTGCTTCTGGTTGACGTTGGATAGCACGACGAGACAAACCACTGCCATTTTGTTGTATGACATGAGTGAGTTCATGGGCTAGTAATTCCTGGCCTCCTCTGTTTGCAGGGTTATAATTTCCCTGACGAAAGAAGATATCTTGACCGGTGGTAAATGCTTTAGCTTGAATTGATTGATTGAGTTGATCAGCTTGAGCATCGGTATGGATATTAACTCTACTAAAATCAGCACCAAAAGCCCTTTCCATTGGTTGTTTAATACTATCGGCTAATGGCTGTCCCCTTCCTTGTGCTTTTTGAATTGACCCTTCAATATCTGGGGTTGCAGTCATTCCTGCTTCTCTTGCCAACTGTATCGGTGTTTCTCTGACTGGAAAATTTATATTTTCATGGTGATAAAGATTCTGCTGATTGATCTCTGGCTGAAGTGTAGATCCCGGCTGATGCTGAATGAGTTGCGTCTGTACTGTTGGGGGTGGTGGTGGTTGATGTCCAGGGGGAAAAATGGATATGTTCGTCAACAGTTGACTAGATATTGACTGTAAATCTGGTTTAGTGTTGGCTGGGGAATCTGCGGGTTCGACTTTGGGCTGAACGATAAAGCTAGGGGTTGTCAACTGATTGGCTGGTGTATTAGAGGAATTTGCAGATTTTCGGGTAGGTTTGTGTTGTCTATCATACATCTGCTGATTCCTCTCAGTAAATTTGTCACTGTGTCTCGGTGTTTATTGCTTGTGTAGCTTGTCACCGTTGTTCACACAGTCAACGCCGATTTTACTATCGCATCCTACATCAATTTATGAACGGACAGTATTAGACTTTCTGCTAATCTTAAGCGATCGCCGAAGGCGGGGCGGAGCATCATCGCCCCGTCTCTTGGGGCATTGGCGACTGTATTCCCATGCCCAATGCCCTATGCCCCATGCCCCATACCCTGGTATCATCCCAAAAACAATTTATACGCCGGATTTTGGCTTTCATCCCAATACTGGTAGCCAAGGGTATCTAAAAACGCTTGCCATTCGCTCATTTCCTGGGGTGGAACTTGCATTCCGACGACAATCCGTCCGTAATCTGCGCCATTGTTGCGGTAGTGGAACATACTAATATTCCAATTAGGACTCATGGAAGCTACAAATTTCATTAACGCGCCGGGACGTTCGGGGAACTCGAAGCGATAGAGTAGTTCATTGTGGGCTAGGGGCGAATGTCCGCCAACCATGTGTCTCAAATGCAGTTTTGTCAGTTCATCATCAGTTAAATCGAGGGTGGCAAAACCGCAATTTTCAAAGGTTTCTACCATTTTGAGTCTATCGGCGCGGTTTTGGATTTGCATCCCGACGAAAATATGGGCTATTTTCTCGTCTGCAATGCGATAGTTAAACTCAGTTAAGTTACGTCTGCCGATACATTCACAAAATTTATGCAGACTTCCGGGGGCTTCGGGGATGGTGACTGCAAAGATGGCTTCGCGGCGTTCGCCAAATTCGGCGCGTTCGGCAACAAAACGCAAACGGTCAAAATTCATATTCGCACCGCAGGCGACGGCGATGAGGGTTTTGTCTTGGATTTGTTCCCGTTCTACATAGGCTTTTGCACCAGCGATCGCTAATGCTCCGGCAGGTTCTAAAATGGAACGTGTATCTTCAAATACATCTTTAATGGCGGCACAGGTATCATCTGTATCGACCAAAATAATTTCATCTACATATTCTTGACACAGCCGGAAGGTTTCTTCCCCGACTTCCCGCACTGCTACCCCATCGGCAAATAAACCGACTTGAGATAACCGCAGCCGTTTTCCGGCTTTTAATGACTGGTGCATAGCGTCAGCATCTACCGGTTCTACACCAATAATTTTGATTTCGGGACGCAGACGTTTGACGTAGGCAGCAATACCAGCAATCAAACCACCGCCACCAATAGCCACAAATATTGCATGAATCGGCTGCTGGTGTTGCCGGAGAATTTCCATGCCTATAGTACCCTGTCCCGCGATGACATGAGGATCATCAAAGGGATGAATGAAGGTTAAACCCTTTTCTGCTTCCAATTGTCTAGCATAGGCGTAGGCATCATCATAGGTATCGCCATGCAATACCACCTCCCCACCCCGCGCTTTGACTGCGTTTACTTTGACTTGGGGTGTAGTCACAGGCATAACGATAATAGCCCTTGTGCCTAACTGTCGCGCACCTAAAGCTACGCCTTGGGCATGATTACCCGCAGAAGCAGCAATGACACCCTGTGCCAGTAAATCTGGCGGGAGGTTGGCCATTTTGTTATACGCACCGCGCAACTTAAAGGAAAACACAGACTGCATATCTTCCCGTTTCAACAGGATTTGATTATTCAGTCTGGCAGAAAGATTCGGGGCATACTCTAAAGGCGATTCTTGAGCAACTTCGTATACGCGAGCAGTCAGTATTTGTACTAGGTAGTCGCAAAGCATGGGGTAGATGAAATGAGCAAGGGCTAGATGAATATTAATTCTACGTTAAGTTTGCCCCAATACTTTGAAGATTATTGGTGTTGGTGTACCCGCTTCGCTAATTATTCCCATGCTGGATGAGATTTGAGTAAGCTAAAGGAGAGCGATCGCTGATTATCAATGGTACAGGCAATTGTTATTTTTATCCTCATTAGCCTGATTCTGTCAGGAATCTGGTTAAGTCCAATACTCAGGAAAAAGCGCAGAAATCGTATTCAAAAGCGTCAATTTCCGACGTTGTGGAATGCTGTTATTGAAAATAATTTACCAATTTATCTTTGTCTTTCTCCTGCGGAACGGCGACAACTTCAAGGACATATACAAGTATTTTTATCAGAAAAACAATTCATTGGCTGTCAAGGATTGCAGGTGACAGAAGAAATGAAAATTATTATTGCGGCTGTCGCTTGTTTACTCCTACTCAATGAAAGGGGTGAATACTTTCCTAAATTACGGTCAATTTTGATTTATCCTAGCACTTATTTTGTTAACCAAACTGTGGCAGTTGATAATTATATCGTGACAGAAAGACGCGATGCCAGATTAGGAGAATCATGGATAAAAGACCAAGTAATATTATCTTGGCAACAGATAAAAATAGATGTGCAAAATTGGCAAGATGGGCGTAATGTGGTGTTGCATGAATTTGCCCATCAGTTAGACCAAGAAGATGGTAAAGCTGAGGGTGTTCCTATTTTGCGACATCAGTCAGATTATGCAATTTGGTCTAGGGTGATGACAGCAGAATATCAACAACTTTGTCGGGATGTACAGCAAGGTCTGAAGACTATAATTGATAGTTATGGTGCAATTAATCCCGCCGAATTTTTTGCTGTAGCGACGGAGACTTTTTTTGAAAAGCCGCAGCAATTACAGCAGAATCATCCTTTGCTTTATGAGCTACTACAAAACTATTATCAATTAGATACAGCAACTATGAAATTTTTCGGTAAATAATTTTGTAATTCTAAAGACAAGAAAGATATACCTCTAAAGTTAACTCTGCAATATTCTTCCAGCTATAGTTGGCAGCTAATTGTTGATTATGTTGACCCATTTCCAGTATTGCCTTTGGTTGATCTAATGTCTGATTCATAGCGTGTATTAAGCCATTTTCATCAGATAAATTATATAAAAATGCCCCTTGATTATCTAACACTTCTCCTAAACAGCCTTTACGGGGAGCTATACAAGCTTTTCCGAAGGACATAGCTAACATAACTGCACCGGATGTTAAAATATCTCGGTAAGGAAAGACAACAACGTCAGCCGCATTCATATATACTTGAATTTTTTCTGGTTCTATATAACCCGGAATAAAATTAATGCGTTGATCATCAGTAATTTTTTGCTGAATTAATTCAGTTAAATCTGCATCTTGACTATTAATCTTCCCAGCAATTACTAATCTAATATTTTCGCTCTTTAACTTCTGAAATGTTTCAATTAGTTCTGGGACTCCTTTGTAGGGACGAATTAACCCCAGAAATAAATATACAGTTTCAGCAGTTTTGATATTTAATTCTGCTCTGGCGGCTTCTCGGCTAATTTTATTTTCGTACCACTCTACATAATTGCCATGTGGAACTACAAAGAGTTTATTTTTATCTTTGAGGTCAAATGTCTTAATTAATTCCTCTTGTGCGGCTTCGCAGTGAGTGATAATTGCATCAGCAAACTTAATGACTGTTTTAGTACATAAATTATTTAAAAAGAGATTTAAATTATCATGATTTTTGAGATTATGTACAGTCCATACCAGTTTAATACCAATTATTTTGAGTATGACTAACTGGATTAAAAAAGCAACTGATTTCAACAGAGATAAAAACCCATTTGTTGAAATACATGATGGTTCTACCCAATGTAAATGCAGAATATCTGGTTTCCAATGTTTAATAACCATCGGAAAGAAAAAAGTAGAGGAAGAGAACGGCTGTTGTATCTCTACTTTTAAACCGATTTTTCTCAAGTTATCAATTAATTGCTCTTGATATGGATTCCCGTCTACACGGGGTAGAAAAATTGATGTGATTTGTGCCATCATGAGGAAAAATATATGATAAATATCATCTTTAGGTATTGCTGATGATGATTAAAAATTGCAATGTTTGTTTGCTAACTTTTAATTTCAGCAACACCCAAATTTCTATGATTTGAGAATATTTGAAATCATGTCAAAATTAGCAGCAGCAGCCTGCTTGGCTGATGGTAAAACCTGCTGGAGATGATGAGCGACTTCATGACGTTGTTTCCAAGCATTAGTAACAGCTTCACAAGCTAAATCAACATTCAGAAATTTTTGAATTGAGATAAGTAATTCATGATGAAGTGTTGTTGAGCCTAAAAGATCAGCCATGATACCTTCAGCCTTGACAGAATAACCAACTGGCATGGTACAGATACCACTTGAAAGACCAGCGATCGCAGGGTGCATTCTCTCAGCTACAATCATGTCACAAGCGGCAATTAAGCCCTTAAACTCAGCCGCAGAATGATCTGCACCAGCTAAATGAACTTGGGCATTATACTCTAATGCTTGTAGCAATTGAGTGGCAAAAATGCGATCATCATTATTAGCATTAGTTTCTTGAACATGAGGAATAATTAACACCTGAGCATGAAATTCATTCACCATCAGCTTGACTACCTCAGTCCAGACAAGAATATGCTTTTCATAGTCTTGAGCAGCATAACGACAAATCGCTTGACTTGGTGCGATCGCAATTTTTGGTTTATCTAGCTCAATACCATAATTACTCAGCATTGTAGCCACAACTTCTGAAGATGGTGGTTGTAATAAAAAAGCTGGGTCAGCAGTATGTTTAACTAATGCCGCATCTAAACCTAAATCTTTAGTAACATATTTATAAGATAGTTCTTCTCGCACCGAAACTAACTGGCATCGACGCGCCACTTCTAACCATTTGTCAGCCTCTTTTTGAGTTTTGAATGGGCCGATTGATTGAGCTAAAAAAACAACTGCTACACCAGCATCTAAAGCTAATTCTAAGGGATACAAATGTCTATCTAAAGCACTATAGTCTGAACTGAAAACATCTCCTCCCGATGCAATCACAATTGATGCGTTACGAATCTCTTGTAAATTAGATTGGTAGCCGAGTGATAAAGGTTGATAAAACTTCAAAACAGGAGCTAATTTTTTTAGCCATTGTTTGTTACTAAATCTTCGTAAGTAATCTTTAATTGGCGTTGCACCCAAGGACTGCAAACGTAACTCATCATAATCAGGAGAATCAGTTAATACACTAATAGCTAAATCAGGCTGACGTTGTTGCAACTGTTCAATTGTAGGTACAACTAAAGCTTCCACGCCTCGATTGCGTAGTCCAGTGATTCCAGTGATGATTGCTTTCATGGCAGTTTAACCTCTATTAAAATTACCCAGAAAATTGAGCAAGATATTTTTAATCCGTCTGGCAATTCTTTTCCCTAAAGACCCTTGATATAGCTGTTTGTATTTCCGCACTAAGGGGTCTATCTGCTGTTTAAATACAGAAAATTCACCCGCTTTAACAGCATTTTTAAAAGCAATATGACTTGCTGCTGCTAAAGCTACTCGCATGATTTGGCGTGCTTGCAAGTTTTGATTCAGATGACTAGCATTTGGCTTCACCCGCTTTTGGGGATACCATTCACCAGCTTGTTGAGTTAAGTACAAGCGATAAGCTAAACCTTCTCGTCGGTGCTGAAAGCCAGATTTTTGTGACTTTGCTACTTCATCCGCACTAATTCTATCCATCTGTAACTTTCCCGCACTCATCCCCGCTTCCATCATGTCGCGAATGACTGGATGACGCACTATCACTACATTTGTACCTTGACTATCCTTGACATATTGAGGTAGCCAAGCATCCCCGACTGTAACATCTGCGGTTTCTGCTACCACATCATCACAATAATCGCAGGCTTTATATTTGAAAAAACCCAAACCCCAGTCTGTCCCGTAGAGGTCATACACAGGACTACTACAAGTGACTATCTTACCAGCTTGCAGCCCTGTCACTTCTATACCGTAGCGGTTAGCGTTGGCATCGGGTAATTTGTGGCGGAAGTCTATTGCTAGTAGGTTATCTGGTTCAATACCGCATTGCCAAGCTAACATTTCAGCAAAGCCTGTACTTTTGAGATGACCGCAAATTAAACCCACACAAAACCGGATGCGTTCAGCTAATATCGGGTCTTGGCGCATCAATAAACGCACGGCTTTAATAAAACAGGGAATTCCTACAATGGCGTAACGTCCTGGTCGTTCCCGAATCAGTTGCATAACTTGTGACATTTCCACTGGGTAGTAACGGGACTTAGCACCGTTGCGTACCTCTTCTATGGTGGTGGAAAGTTGGTAGTGAAATAATCTGGGGTCAGTGGGTGAGGGATGACGTTGGTGAATGTGGATAACACCATCTACTAAACCTTGAGTGAGGAGATTTGTAACAATCCAGGTTCCCATTCCTCCTGAACTACCGCGATCGCGATAATTATCTTCTACCACATAACCTGCGTAAGTATCTAAATAATAACCAATTTGCTGATGATATTTACCATCACGACCGAATAATTCTTGGCTAATTTGGTCTTCATTTAAACTCTGATTAGAAAATGGACAAACAGATAAGATTCCCCCACTAGAAAATGTGGATTTTGTTACTGTGTCGGTAGTGGCTTGCAATTTCTTATCTGCATCTAATTTCATTTGTATTGGTGAACCACTCACAGCCGCACAAGCACCACAACCCACACAATAACCCCCCTCAATCACCGTTTCTCGTAACTGGTTAATTTCAGAATTTTGAATTTTTGCTGTAATTTGTTCCGTCATCCTCACTAGTCCTATATTTTACTGTTCTAACGAGCAATCTTGACTACTTGCCAAAATAGTTTCGGTGACATCAAAAAAATTGATAAAATATAAACCAATGCGCCAACTAATATAGAAATAGCTAATATCGCCTCAGAATTTATTAAGCTACTCAGAAAATATTTGACTGTAAATATCGCGCCTAACATAGTTATTGTTGCGGCTAAAGGTGCAGCACCTTGGCGTAAATAGGTGAATATATTAATCCGCACTAGTTTCCACACTACCCAAACCGTCAAAGGTGACATGAGATAACTTCTAATCACATAAGCAGCAGCCACCGCCACAATTCCCCATTGCACTGCTATAGCAAAAGCAATAATATTACTCACAGCTTGCACACCGTCTAAGGCTAATTTCCAAGCAGGTTTTCCCACTGCCATAATGACAGAACCATTGAAATAGAAATAAGCATAAAGAATCCCTACTAAATTCAACACCTGCATGACTGGAATACTTGCTAGCCATTGTTCGCCAAATACGACTTTTACTATTTCCGGTGCTAAAATTACCAGTCCAAAAAAGCCAGGAAACGTAATTAAGCTAGTCAGTTTGATAGCTTCATACAAAGCATGGCGCAAACGTTCTGGTTCGTCTTGCAATCTCGAAAATGTCGGTAAAGAAACTCTAGAAATAACACTAGTTAGCAGTTCTGTGACAACTAATAATAAGCGATAAGCTACAGTATAATATCCCAGAGCCACTGACCCTAAAAAATAACCAATTAAAAAATCATCAGAACGACGATTTAAGAAGTTGAAAATATTCATTCCCAGGACATTCACGCCAAAGGAAAATAAATCATGAAAGTGGCGTTGGGAAAATTTCCATCCTGGTCGCCAGTCACACACCCGCCACAATACTAAAACTTGTACTAAACTGCTGCTAATTTGTTGTGCGACTAGACTCCACACACCAAATCCCATCAACGCCATAGTTACGCCAACGACACCACCAATAAATACTCCAATAAGTGTCCGTTTGGCTAAAGATTTAAATGCTAATTGACGCTGAAGAATCGCATTCTGCACACTGCTCAAAGCAATGAAGATAAAACTCACAGATAACCAGCGTATGATGGGGATGATGGCTGGTTCTTTAAAGAAATTGCCAATTAAATCTGCACTAGCAATAGTAATTATTGCCAAAAATGTCCCCATACCTAAATTAGTCCAAAAAGCAGTATCTAAATGCTCTGGTTCTAATTCTTTCCTTTGAATAATTGCCTGGGAAAATCCTTGGTCAACAAATACCTGTAAAAAATTTAAAAATATACTTGCTAAAGCGACTAAACCAAAGGTTTGTGGCCCTAATAACCGCGCTAATAAAAAGAAAACCCCAAAAGAAATTGCTTGGCGACCCCAACTTTCAATTGCAGACCAAAATACTCCTAAAAGAGCTTTCTGACGTAAATTTGATGATGCTTTTGGAGATTCCATCGCCAGCTTTACCAATAATATGGATTAAAAGTTTGATATTTTGAACCTTTGCCAAAAATCCTGAGATACATATATTTTTATTGGGGTTTAACTGTGTTAAAACCTAACGTGAGTTAGATGAGTGCTTTTTGACCTTACCCCCAACCCCTCTCCTACAAGGAGAGGTTAGTAAAGACCACATTCTTCTTTGTTCTCCGTCTTCTAAAAAAGACGCTACGCGTAGCTTGCTTCTCGCCTTTGAGAAGAGTGAGGTCTATCCACGTTCAAGCAAAACCACAGAGAAAAAGCCAAGCAGCACAAAGACATTTAACTCTTGAAGTATGTTTTCCAAGTGTTCAATTATTCGTATTTGAGGTCTAATAGACAACAGAAACTACAGCTAAACTTAAATAGCTTATATTTGTTTTGCTGTGTGCAGTAAACCGCAAAACCGAGAGAATTATTGTTAGTTATGTAGTGAAAGACTTAGTAGATATAAACTAACTAATACACACCATAGATAGTTTAATCTTGTAACAGCAGCAATTCATGCTGAGATAGTTGAATGATTTTAATCCTGACATAGCCAATAGGGAAACACACTGATATAAACTTGGGTTAGCTGGGATTTTTATTCACTAAATCGTGTTAGTAATAATTACCCGCAACCGCATACTAGCTTACTAGCTGATTCCAGATTGTTACAACCTTCGTCATAAACTTTACATTTACTTCATACTTTTCTCTGATTTTCTCTAAATTGGTTCATACAAGCATTACATTTTCATTACGATTTCATTAATATCACTGAGGTAAATATCTTGATGATTCTCATTTAATTTTGCTTGTGTGTTTCTCAGACATATCCATAACGCATTTAATATTTGTATAAGTACAAATATGCAAATTTATACGTAAAACCAATAAAAAAACAGGGAAGAAAAAATCTTCCCTGTTTTTGTTGTCGTTTTGATTGTTTTGCTTGTTTTGCTTGTTAGCTTCTTTGAGCTTTTGGCGTAACATTTGGCGTTGCTTTTTGATTTGTCGCTTTCTAGCTGAACCGCCTTTACCTTTGTCGTTTCTCCCTTCGCGACGGGGGGATTCCCATCTTTTGAGTCTCATATATTTTGTTTTTATCTGGTGGACAGTGGGCAGGAGGAGAATCGAACTCCTATGACCGCAAGGTCGCCACATTTTGAGTGTGGTGCGTCTACCAGTTTCGCCACCCGCCCTTGATGCAACTTTCCTATTATAATCACTAGATAACTTTAATGCAAGGAGTCAGACGAAAATTTTTGCTGATTCCCTATTTTTTGTTGTGTGTCACTAAACTAGGGTCAATATCTTGTATCTGAGCTACGCCACTTAAAGACATTGCCACTTTCATTTCATCTTGTAGTAACGAGATCACATGAGATACACCAACTTGTCCACCTGCTGCTAGTCCCCACAGAATAGGTCTGCCAATTAATACGGCCTTAGCACCCATAGCCAAGGCTTTGAGTATATCTGTACCGCGCCGGATACCGCCATCTAATAAGACCTCTACTTGACCATCAACTGCGGCGACGATTTCAGGGAGAGCATCAAAAGAAGCGATCGCACCGTCTAATTGTCTGCCGCCATGATTGGAAACTACAATGGCTTTAGCTCCATATTCCACCGCACGCGCCGCATCATCACCGCGCAAAATGCCTTTGACTACCAAAGGTAAAGGTGATAAAGATTGTAACCATTCTAAATCGCGCCACGTTAATGACGGGTCTAGCTGTTGGGCAAAGTAAGTCAATAACCCAGACTCCCCCTGTGCTTGAGGAATATTTAAGCCGGAGATAGTAGTAATATTCGCTAGAGTTAACCCTGATGGTAAGGTAAATTCGTTACGTTTATCCCGTTCTCGCTGACCCAGCACAGGCGCATCAACCGTCAGACAAAGAGCTTTGTAACCTGCTGCGTAAGCTCTTTCAACTAAGGCGCGAGTTAAACCCCTGTCTTTGTGGATGTATAATTGAAACCATTGCAAAGAGTGGGGAAATTTATGTCCAACCCCAGCGACGGCTTCTAAACTTTGAGTAGACATGGTACTTAACACCATACCCACGCCAGTCGATGCAGCCGCCATTGCGGTGGCTAGTTCACCTTCAGGATGAGCCAGACATTGAAAAGCCATTGGTGCAATTAATAGGGGAAATTCGAGATTTTCACCTAATATTGTCGTTTTTAGACTCAATTGACTCACATCTACAAGCATTCGCGGCCGTAATTTCACACGCTCAAAGGCAGCACGATTATCTCGTAGTGTAATTTCGTCCCCAGCACCACTGCTGTAATAGTCGAGTGCCATCTTAGACAGATGCTTTGGTGCTAACTGTTCATATTCAAAGAGATTGATGGGATTTACAGCCTCTGTCATGGTAGCGATCGCAACTTAACCAGACTTATTTTAGAGTAGATGGCGATCGCTCATCCAAAATTTTTAGCAACTCATCTCACGCCACCGAGTAAAACACGTCATTGATTTGTAAATTTAAATTGCCCATCTCCTCTACAGGAATCTAGCTAATAACTCTTCCCGTGATAGTTGTAGCAATAAAGGTGTGAATTCTTCTGGAGTTAATGCTAATAAAGGTGTAATAACCTCCCTTAATTGAGCATCTATTTCACCAAATCGAACTTGTAACAAGTTTTCTATAACTTGACGACGTTCTGCTTTCACTCCTTCTTGAATACCTTCTTGAATACCTTCTTGTTTAGTGCTTGATAACCTTTGCTCATACAGTTGGCGTGCTTCGTCAATTCCGGCTTGTTTTGCTTCTGCTAACTTCTGCTCGTAAATTGGTGATAGGCGCATAATTAAATTTCTATCCTCCTCGTCTACATTTTGATTCACTTCTAAAGTAGTCTTCAAACTTAACAATAAATCAATTGCTTTTGCTCGGAAAGGATGGTCTTGGGGAAGTGCTTCTAGTTCATCTATTGCTTGTTGCTGGACTCTACCCTTACCTAAAATTCTCAACCATAATGTTTCCTCAGTACGTGGTAATTGATGAATTGCGATAATTGCTGTCCGTAGATAATCTGCTAAAAAATGAACTCCTGCTTCCCAGTTTTCTAAATCTAAACTGGCTCTAAACCCACTCAATATAGATTCAGAAGCCGTTGGTGATAAAATCCAAAGTCGGGGTAATTCTGATTCCTTAATTCGGTTTTCATCACCCTTAGTCTGACGTTTTAACTCAGCAAAAATATCAAATAACTTGTTCAGTCAATAGTCAATAGTCATTAGTCATTAGTCATTAGTCATTAGTCATTAGTTTTTCCCCCACACCCCTACACCCTTACACCCCTAGATTATTTACCAGTTACGCCAACCTCCTTTGGGTGCTGCTTCACTAATGTATTCTTGTCCGTGGGTTTGTAATAAATTTTGATATTCTTGACTACTTGCCCAACGGTCAATTTCTCTGGCTCTTAAGACTGGTACAGGGTGAGTTAATTCGGCTGTACGGGCTGTTTTGAGCATTTCCCCAAGTTCGGTTTTACTAATATCATCGTAAGCACGGGCTTGGGCAATAAAAGCATCGAGATTGAGTTTGGGTGCAAGAGTTGGTGAACCCCCGGCTAATTTCATCAACACAGACATCACCACTTTGGGGTTTTGGGTGGCTAGTAAAGCAGCGCGATCGCAGGTAAACTCAGCACAGCGTACCCATTCTAAAAGTTGTGCTTGGATAGCTTGAGCCACGACAGCCCCAATGTTAGGTAGTACACCTGCGGCTAATATTAATAAATTCACAGGTGTTAAATAAACACTATGGTCACACTTGAGATGTCCTAACTCATGGGCAATTACCGCCTGTATCTCTTCTGGGGTCAGGATATCAATTAAAGAAGTGTGCAGCACGACAAAAGGCTGCTTACCCCGCATTGCAAAAGTATAGGCATTAGGTGCAGGGTGTTGCCTAACGTATAATTGCGGTGGCTCAATGTCTAAAACTTTGCAAGCTTCTATTAATAGGTGATGTAACTCAGGTAGTTGATTTTCCCCTACCAACACACTAGAAGCAATATTTTCTACATAAAAAACCTGCTCTGCCATTGGCCCTAGCACGTTTCTCACCAGCATATCCAAACCGGGTATTTGCTTAAGAGCTTGGGTAGCTTCCAAATCTAATGGATGACGAAATGAGTCAGCTTTTAAACCGATGAGTGAGGATTTAAACACAGACATGATTTAGCCGGCTGGAAAAACAAAATATCAACAGCCTCCCACAGTTAGTATAACGATTTGGGAAATGGGGCATGGGGAATGGGGCAAGCAGGAAGTGTGGGAGGGGTGGGAGGATAGGGAAGAAATCTTTCCCCCTTCTCTCCCCACACTTCCCACACTTCCCCATTCCCAGTCCCCAGTCCCCAGTCCCCAGTCCCTGTTAATTCGCTGCTTTCTCTGCTTCGGCTGGAACTTCCCCAACTCGCAGGATTCTTGCACCTAGTTGTTGCAATTTCACATCTATTTGATCGTAACCCCGATCAAGGTGATGTAATCCCTGAATGGTGGTTTGTCCTTCGGCTGCTAGTCCGGCTAGGACTAAGGCGGCTGATGCTCTTAAGTCAGTACCGATGACCGGCGCGCCAGATAATATCGGTACTCCCCGCACAAATGCGGTATTACCCTTGACACGGATATCTGCACCTAAGCGGTTTAACTCGGAAGCATGGCGCAGGCGATTTTCAAAGACAGCTTCGTTAATGATGCTGTCGCCTTCTGCTAAGGTGAGTAAAGCCATGAATGGTGCTTGCATATCTGTGGGAAAACCTGGATGGGGCAAGGTTTCGATGTCCGTTGCTTTCAGGGTTTCGGCGGGAAGAATGCGTAAGCAATTTGGTGCTTCTTCGATGATAGTGACACCAATATCCCGCAGTTTGGCAATCACTGGAATTAGGTGATCGGAAATGACTGGGGAAATGATAATATCTGAGCGAGTGATAGCACCAGCTACTAAAAATGTCCCGGCTTCGATGCGATCGGGAATAATAGGATAGTCAACGGAATGTAACTGTGGTACGCCAACTACAGTAATAGTGCTGCTACCAGCACCCTGAATTTTCGCGCCCATTGCGTTACAGAAGTTGGCTAAATCTACTACTTCCGGCTCTCTAGCGGCATTTTCAATAATGGTTTCACCATCAGCTAAGGTGGCGGCCATCATCAAGGTTTCTGTCGCCCCGACGCTGGGAGTATCTAAGTAAATTTTCGCACCTTTTAATCTGCCATTAGTTCCCGGAACATAGGCATTACAAATACCATGTTCAATCTGTACTTCGGCTCCCATTGCTTGCAGTCCTCGGACGTGCAGGTCAACTGGTCTTGCACCAATGGCACAACCCCCTGGTAATGGCATTTGTGCCACTCCCAAGCGGGCTAAAATTGGCCCAATAGCAAAGAAACTAGCCCGCAGTTGGGTAACTAGTTCGTAGGGAGCTTTTGATGTAGCAATTTCACTGGCGTTGATATCTAAAATATCACCTTGTCTGGTCAGGCGTACACCCAATGCTGAAATGACCTCAGCCATCCGTTCTACGTCCGCCAACAGGGGAACGTTACGAATTCGACAATCACCAGAACAAAGCAAAGCTCCAGCCATGATGACTAAGGCAGAATTTTTAGCCCCACTGATTTTGACGTGTCCCTTTAAAGGATGCCCACCCCATATTTGCAAGACTGAGGAGTCTACTGCTACAGCAGGTTTAGCTTCCGGTAAGCTGCTAGAAGAATTAATAAGCCTACCTCCAAAATAAATACATAATTTTAAAGTTAGAAGTTGGTTTTGATTCTACAGTAAAGATTTGATTTGTATACATTTTGTCTCAATTTGTAGGCAGGAGACAGGAGGAAATAGGCAGGAGGCATGAGGCTTTGAGTGATTTTTTCATTTTCACTCCACCTCTACACCCTTACACCCTTATACCCTAGGGCTAATTCATTGTAATGAGAGAAAAATTAAACTAGAAATCATCCCGACCTCAAGTGTACTGTGGTGTGAAATGAGTAGTAGTTTGATAGCGGCATTACAAAGCATAGAAGACTATCGCGCTCCTCGTGGCAAACGTTATCCACTATGGGTAATGTTATTGCTAGTAATTTTAGGAACATTAAGTGAATGCTACGGATATACCGCACTAGAAGATTTTTGTGTACGACATTATCAAGGATTATGTGAACATTTAGGGGTCAAGTATAAGCGTTTGCCCAGTGATTCGACTTTTCGGCGGCTGTTTGAGCAATTAGACTTTGAAACACTGACAGAGAGCTTTGTTGGGTGGGCAAAAATCGATGCTGACATCCAAGCGGGAGAATGGTTAGCCGTGGATGGCAAAAGTATCAAAAGTACGGTCACTGGACACAATCAGTCCTACCAAAACTTTGTTAATGTCGTCTCTGTATACAGTCATCACAAAGGAGTGGTGGTAGCTTTGAAGCAATTCCAGAACAATGAACAAAGTGAAATCAAAGTCGTACAACAACTAATCCAGACTTTGGAACTGACGGGTGTAGTGTTGACCTTTGATGCTTTACATTGTCAAAAAAAACTTTGCAGTTAATTGTTAACAGTGGCAATGATTACTTAGTGGGCATTAAAGCCAACCAACCCAAACTCTTGAATTATGCACAAACCATTTCACAACAACTTCTCCCAGATGCTATCGACATTCAAATCGAACGCACACGCGGACGTATTATTCAACGTAGTGTCAAAGTCTATGAACTGATGGATGGCATTGACCCCAGTTGGGAAAAGGCGCAAAGCTTGATTGTTGTTGAGCGTCATGGTTCCAGAGATGGGCAATCTTTTGCAACTTTGAGTTACTACCTCAGTAGTCTCAAGACATCTGCTCTTCACTTTGCTCATGCTATTCGCGGACATCGAGATATTGAGAACGGATTACATTGGGTCAAAGATGTTGTTTTTGGTGAAGATACTGCTCCCATTCGTACTTACAATGCTGCTACTAACTGGTCAATCATTCGTACTTTCGTGATTAATCTGCTCCGTGGCCAGGGTTATCGCTCATTGACCAAAGCACTTCGATTTCTCTGCCATGATTTAAATCAGCTTTTTTCTCTTTTGACAATGAATTAGCCCTACCTTATACCCTTACACCCCTTTTCGGGCTGGTTGACACAAATCAATAATTAAGCGATAATGATAAATCGTGAGTATGCAAACCGCAAGCGGAACTGGCGGAATTGGCAGACGCGCTAGATTCAGGTTCTAGTGCCGCAAGGCTTCCGGGTTCAAGTCCCGGGTTCCGCATGAAACTAAGTGCTGAGTTGTGAGTAGTGAGTGCTGAGTATTCATTACTCACTACTCAGCACTGATCACTCAGCACGTAAAATGTTAACGAGTTTACAAAATCCTTTAGTTAAGCAAATCCGCAAGCTGCAATCTACGAAAGAACGGCATAAGCAGCAGTTGTTTTTGCTGGAAGGTACGCATTTGTTGGCAGAAGCTTGTGCGGTGAATTATCCGTTAGAGGTGGTGTGTTGTACGCAGGAATGGCAAGCAAATCACAGCCAATTGTGGGAGTTAGCTTGTAGTTTGTGCGATCGCAGTGAAGTTGTCAGTCCAGAAGTGTTAAGTGCGATCGCTACTACTGTACAACCAGATGGGGTCATAGCTACAGCCAAACGCCAGCAACAGCAAAATCTAGTTCCCTACACAGGGATTGTTTTAGCTTTGGAAACTATCCAAGACCCTGGTAACTTAGGGACAATGATTCGGACGGCGGCAGCTGCTGGTGCGTCGGGTTTATGGTTGAGTCAAGATAGTGTAGATTTGGATAACCCGAAAGTGTTGCGTGCTTCGGCGGGACAGTGGTTTCGTCTGGCGACGGCGGTAAGTGCAGATTTAAAAACCACAGTCCAGAATTGTCAGCAAGCGGGAATGCAGGTAATAGCCACCTTACCCACCGCGAAATTAACTTACTGGGAAGTAGACTGGCGAAAACCCAGTTTGATTTTATTGGGAAACGAAGGTGCGGGTTTGTCCCCTGATTTAGTCGCAATGGCAGATCAACAAGTCAATATACCCCTGAGTCCAGGAGTAGAATCATTAAATGTAGCGATCGCCGCCGCTTTAATGTTATACGAAGCGCAAAGACAAAACAGAGATTAGTCATTAGTCATTAGTCATTAGTCATTAGTCCGCAATTTCCTTGTTACTTCCTGCTCTTTCTTCTAGATATTGTTCAATATCAGCAACCGCATCTTCCCAAGCTGCTAAATCAGCATCGTTTACATCTTCACCTTGTGCCACAGCATTGACATTACCAGCAGCATTATCTGGTATCTCCTCATCATCTGTGGAACTGTCGTGTAAGATATCCTCCAACTGTTCTAAGGCTTGTTCAAAGTCTTGAGCAGCTTCGAGGCGACTGTGTGGCTGATTTGGCTCCATAATTTTGACTCAAAAATTCTGATTCACAGTTGATTGTAATGGCTATAAACCAAATTCCACACCCTCTTTATGATGTCAATTGATGGCTAAGAGTTTGGTATAGCTGTGTCGAATCTATCTTAACCTCTTTCCTTTCATCTTCAGGCATAGGTTAAGTCGATGGTGATAAAAATTACTTATTAACAGTCAATATCAAGCCAAAATTCCACAGGCATAAAAATATCGCTGTTGCTCATTTTTATACCTGTGGAAAAGAGAGGTTTGTGAACTAGTGGTAGTAGAAGGCAAAAGGTAAAAATCTCTTACTTTTTCCTTTTTCCTTCTCCTAGTCCCTCTGAATTAAACTAGTGTGCCTTTGAAGCCGATGGGGCCTTCACCTGCATAAGTCATAGTTCCATTGAGGGTGTTGCCGTTATCTGAGGATTTAACATCAATAGCAACAACTCTTTGATCAGCACGACAACCCAGTAACCAAGTACCACCAGGGTTCCAAGGAGCAGATGAGCCACCCCATTGGTTTTGGACTGCGTAGGTGTTGCTTTGTGTGAGAGCAGCTTTGAAGCCGATGGGGCCTTCGCCTGCATAGGTCATAGTTCCGTTGAGGGTTTTACCGCCATCGTTAGATTGAGCGTTAATCGCTACTACACCCTGATTAGCACGACAACCAATTACCCATTTTCCGCCGTCGTTCCAGGGAGCAGAAGAACCACCCCATTGATTGCCTACATTATAAACACCACCATCAATCTGACTGCTGGTAAAGCCAATAGGGCCTTCACCGGCGTAGGTCATAGTTCCGGTTAGGGTCTGGCCGCCATCGTTGGATTGAACCTTAATGGCGACAACATTCTGATTGGTGCGACAACCGATTACCCACACTCCACCATCATTCCAAGGTGCAGAAGAGCCACCCCACTGGTTTTGTACTGCATAGGTATTGCTTTGAGTACGAGTGGCTTTAAAACCAATAGGCCCTTCACCTTTATAGGTCATAGTTCCTGTCAGGGTGTTGCCATTGTCGTTGGAGGTGACATCAATCGCAACTACGTTTTGACCTGAGCGACAACCTATAACCCAGATTCCACCATCATTCCAAGGCGCAGAAGAACCACCCCACTGGTTTTTAACTTGATAGAGGTTGTTATAACCTTTGCTAGTTTTTGGGGATAGTGTTTGTGCGGTCATGAAATCTCCTAACTTTTACAGTGTGTAGTTTGAGATACTTATTTTTATCTTTCTCTCATTAGAATTTCTGATATTACCCATTGGTGTTTCTTGGTATTACCAACTACGAGGGTCTCAGTAAATTCAGCCGCATCTTAACACAGGGTTTAACTGCAATTAACTTGATACTTAACGCTTCTTAACTTATTAAATTGATTGCAGATGGAACTTTTTTATGCACAAAAAAATTTGTATAAATCTTGCAGCACAAGGTTTATACAAATTCTGATGTTTTGACTATTTCACTTTTTTAGTAGTGAGTACCTGTTTTCCGATGATTGATGGCTGTGACCTCATCTGGCTTAAGTAATTTACCGTTTTCTACAGTTGCATATACTACCCAGTGATCACCACATTCCATGCGTTGCTCAACCGAGCATTCCACATATGCAAGAGCATCAGTTATGACAATGCAACCGTTTTCTGCTTCCGTAGTTGTAAAGTTTTGGAAGCGGTCTTCGCCAGGTTTGAAATTCTTGCGAAAATGCTTCATATATTCCAGATGATTGCCTTCTGGTAGGATATTCAGGGCAAATTTACCACCAGGATACATGAGAGATTCTATAGCTCTTTCTTTGGCGATCGCTACTGTCAAACCAGGAGGATTAAAAGTAGCTTGTGATACCCAAGAACCTAACATGGCTGTGGAAACTTCACCGTGTTTTGCCGTAATAATACATACAGAACCAACAATTCTACCTACGGCTTGTTCTACAGGTGTAGCGGCTTGTTGGGGTAGTCGGACTTTTTTAGCTTTCTTTAATGTTTGAGCAAAATCTGTACCAACTTCTTCACAATACTTTAAAGTGACATCATCAGGCTTAAATTTCACCTTGAGTGTTTCTACACCAAAACGGTATCCTGCATCCCGAAGTTTGCATTCAATCATGTCTAAGGCTTCACCACTCCAGCCATAGGAACCGAAGACCCCAGCTAGTTTGTTGTTATCACCCACCTTGAGGACAATCCCCAAAGCAGTGTTAATGGGTGTAGGTGCATGACCACCGATGGTGGGAGAACCGATGAGAAAACCATCGGCTTGTTCTAAAGCGGATTGAATTTCTTCTGGTGTGGCGAATTCACAGTTAACAGATTTGACCGCCGCACCACCTTTAGTTACTCCCAGAGCGATCGCCTGTGCTAAAGTCGCAGTGTTACCGTAAGCTGAAGCATAAAGTAAAGCTACAGTCACCTCTCTGTCTTTTTGCGCCAAACTCCAATCAGCATAGGCTTGGGTCAAGGCCATTAAACTACTACGTACCAAAGGCCCATGACCGACAGCATACATTCTCACTTGTAAATCAGAGATTTTTTCCAATGCTGCTTCCACATGAACAGCATGGGGAGCCATCAAGCAGTTGTAGTAGTAACGCTGGTCTTCCTTAAAGGACTCCCAATTGTCATCAAATACTTCATCACCGCAGATATGCACCCCAAATAGCTTATCTGTGTAGAGAATCTGGGTTTTTTGGTCGTAGGTACAAAGACCTTCCGGCCAACGCGGGCTAGGAATTGGTAAGAATTTTAAGACATGACCTTGACCCAAATCTAAGGTTTCTTTCCCCCGCATCACTAAAATATTTAAGCTGTTATCAGGAAAAGCCGCCCGTAAATTCGCCGCACCGGGAAGAGAACAAACAAAGGTAATTTGCGGTGCGACTTCTAGCAGTGCCTTTAAAGTAGCTACACGATTGGGGCTAAAGTGACCCAAAATCACGTAATCTATTTTTTTCAAATTGACGGTCTGCTGCAATGCTTCCAGATAAATTGTTGTAAAGGTTTCACCTGGGGGGTCAAAAAGAGCAGTTTTATCAGCTGCGATGATGTAGCAGTTAGAAGTAGTACCTCTTTCTAAGGCGTATTCAATTTCAAACCGCAAACGTGACTGACTACGCGCTCTCAGCACTTTGGTATTTGTCGCAATCGGCAGAATTTGTACGTCACGGGGTTTGGAATCGTTCATAGATGTTGTGTTTTCGGGTTTATCAAAAAATTGGAAAAACCGGGTGGATTTAGCCCAGTTTTTAGTGGATTCGATGAAGCGTTGGAAATCCATATTATTGGGGATTGGGGATTGGCGATTGGGCATGGGGCATTGGGGGCTAGGAAAAATTCTTCCTTGTCTTCCTTGTCTCCCCTACACCCCTATACCCCTTTTAGTAATAATTGCCCACCTTCCGGTGACGCACGGCGGTTAGTCCATCGGGTTTGGAAACTCGACCATCTTGGACGGTGCAGTATAGTATCCAGTGGTCGCTGCATTCTATGCTGCTTTGGACTTCGCATTCCATGTATGCTAAAGCATCTGTCAGGATGGGTGAGCCGTTTTTGGCGGTTTGGGTTTTCACGCCGGCGAAGCGGTCAGCACCGGGCAATAAACGCTTGAGGAATTGTTTTTTGAGTTCTTGATAGTTGCCTTCTTCTAAGACATTGAGGACGAAGCGATCGCCTACTTGCATCAAAGCATCAATGGCGCGGTCTTTGGCGACAGCAATGGTAAATCCTAAAGGTTGCAGGCTGGCTTGTGCTACCCAGGAGGCTAACATGGCACTGCTGACATCACCTTTTTTGGTTGTGACAATATATAAGCCGTTGCTAATCCGCCCCAATGCCTTTTCCATGTTGACATCGAGGGCTTTGATTTGCTTGATGTTCCGTTCCCGTGTGAGGAATTGCCCTAAATCTGTACCAGCTTCGGTACACATTTGGTAGGTGGAAGGACTAGGAACATCTTTAATGCGAATAGCTGGAAAGGCTTCTTTGACCCCCAAGTCGATAAATTTCCGTCGCAGTGTATCAACGGGTTCGTCGTCACCACCGAAGCACTCAAATAAGCCGACTACCTGCTTATCTTTAATTACAGATAATAGAGAACTGATGGCTGCTTGCGCTGCTACGGAAGTTGTAGGCGGCATACCAATAATTAAACCAGCTGCTCTCCCTGCTAATTCTTGAATTTCTTGGATTTCGGCGGTGCTGAGGTCTATAAATTCTACTCCTACCCCAGTTTTTTGGATACCTTCAGAAATCGCTTGACCAAGGCGATCGCTATACCCATAATCGGAAGCATAGAACAAACCAACGGTGGTTTCGGCTTTGGCTTGTCTTTGACTCCAACTGTGGTAACACTCAGTTAAGACATCGAGGTGATGATATAACAGCGGCCCGTGACCATTGGCGATAATATTAATCTTGCCCAGTTCACCCATCCGCTTCATCGCGTTTAATAGGGAACGAGCGTTTGGCCCCATGAGACAATCATAATAAAATCTAAAATCGGCTTCAATCGCTTCTAAATCTTCATCGAAGGTGCGATCGTCGCAGAAGTGCATCCCAAAAGCATCACAAGTATAGATTACTTGAGTTTTCCGGTCATAACTAAAGATTGTATCTGGCCAATGCAAATTCGGCGCACTGACGAATTCGATTTCGTGACCTTTACCGATATCGATGCGATCGCCACTTTTAACGATGCGCTTAGAAAATGGATCATGTACTAAACCTTCTAAAAATTGCAAGGCAATTTTAGAAGCTAAAACAGTCGCCCTTGGTGCTAATTGCAGCACATCCTCCACCAAGCCGCTATGGTCGGGTTCTGTATGACTGACAATAATGTAATCAATAGCCTTGGGGTTAATGAGACTTTTGAGAGTATCTAAATACAATTGACGAAACTTCTGGTGTGAAGTATCGATTAAAACTGTTTGTTCGCCCCTAATCAGATATGAATTATAAGTCGTACCGTTTTGCAGTCCGAATTCGATATCGAAGCGATCGCGATCCCAGTCTAGACAGCGAATCGCCGTAGTATTGGGGGCAATTTCTACAGTTTGGACAGTTAGCCGATGCTGAACATTTTCTGTGTTGGCGTTGCCGGTCGTAGACATCGCTACCATTATTTTATTCGTCTCCGAGTGCAAATAAACAGTATTGTTTCTCTGCCCCCATTGTGCCGCCAACTGTCTTTTTAAGTTGTAATAAAAACGATATTTGCCAAAATTCAAGGTGTAGCAATTATTGCTATTTTTTGGCTATGTTTTTAACGCTGCAAATCTCCGCAAAACCAGTCATCATCAGGAGTATTTAGTTTTAAATATTGATGTTTCTTGGCATAATTTAAAATTCCTCACATATCATAATAACCTATCTTGCCTGGCAATATTTCCTTTACAAAAGGTATAGATTACTGAGCGAAGAGGAAAGAATACACAAGGAAAATACCAGGATAAAACTAGAAATGTGATGATTTTTTCGGCAATCAAATGACATTTCTCAAGATAAATTTTGCTGTTTTTGTGTTATTGAGAGACTTCTGTTGTTTCTATACTTTTTTTGGAATTACCGAAAATTTGTAGCGCAGAAAACAACTGATGATAAGACCAATGAGTCGCCGTGAACACTAAGCTGATTAATGTTAGTAGCAGAATACTCAATACTGTTCCGTAAGCATGGGTATGCCACCAGAGTTTTTGGAGAATTTGCACCAATTTCCAGCTAGAGAAATTGTTAAGTTTTGTTGTCTGGGATGTTTTGCTATGCTGTGCGAGAATCATTGCTAAATACTAAATACGGTAAGTCGATAGAGTTTAAGTTGTTTATCTAATATCGCACAGCTTGCATCTAGAAGCAAGCTAAAGCACAAATTCTGCCGTCGCCGTTGGTGAGACGAAATATGCAACATCGGAGTCAAAGCGGTTTACCATAAGAAATGTCAAGAATCTGTAACATTTGCGTTATTACTTAGGAAATTAGCCGTGTTCCCAAATAATCGCGATCGCCCACGACGGGACGAAGTCCATCGCCATGAGCAAAACCAACGCTGGAAGTTTCTGCAACTGTTTGGACTAGTTCAGCGTAATCCACTAGTCATTTCACGCTGGGTTTTACGTTGGGTGGTAGTAGGGACTGTTTGTGGTTTATTTGCGGGGTTGTATTGGAATGTTCTGGAACTGATAATTCACCAGCTACACAGGTTTGAGGGTTGGAGTCTCCTGATTGTGATGCCCTTAGCGGGGTTAATTATTGGCTTGGTCATTCATTTTTTAGGGAATCCGGGCGAAATTGCCGTGATTGTCGATAATATTCACTTTCGTGGCGGACGCTTGGATATGCGGAAAAATCCGTCGATGATTCTCGCTTCTTTGCTGAGTATCGCCGCCGGTGGTAGTGCAGGGCCAGAAGCACCACTAGTACAAGTTACAGGTTCGTTTGGGACTTGGGTAGGCGATCGCTTACGACTCCAGGGTGAAGACTTGAGATCCATGAGTTTAGCAGCAATGGCGGCTGGCTTTACGGCTTTGTTTGGCGCACCTTTGGGCGGGGCGATGTTTGCCTTAGAGATTCTCCACCATCAACATATTGTGGAATACTATGAAGCTTTGATGCCAGCGATCGTGTCGAGTTGTGCCAGTTATCTGGTGTTTGCTGTTATTACTCGTTTGGGAGTTGCACCCACTTGGCATTTTCCCCAGTACCGCTTAGAAAATATCGATGATTTTGCTTTAGCTATCCTGTTTGGGATCATCGGTGCAGTTGCAGGCTGGATGTTTATCGCGATTTTTCGGGGTTGCGACCAAATTTTTGCCAAAATTCCTGGGCCAGTTTATGTACGTACCACTTTAGCGGGATTGGGTTTAGGCAGTTTAGGCGTATTATTACCTTTGACTCGTTATTTTGGGCATGAAGAATTAGCATCTGTCCTCGATACTAACTTTACTGCTGTTTTTCTCTTGACCTTAGCCTTGGGTAAAATGGCAGCGATTAGTATGACAGTCACCGGTGGCTGGCGTGGTGGCTTTATTATTCCCTTATTTTTCACGGGTGCTTGTATTGGGAAAGCGATCGCTATCTTCATTCCTGGACTGAATCCCGCACTGGCAATGATTTGTACAATGGCAGCGATTAATGCGGCCGTCACACGCACACCAATCAGTACAACTTTATTGTTATCAAAATTGACGAATTTTAGCCCTTTTACGCCAATTCTTTTTGCTAGTTTAATTGGTTTCTTTCTTGCTCCAAAAGTTCCGTTAATATCTGCCCAACTCAAGACACAACAAACCTTTGAGGAAATACAAAATTAAAATTTCTCTACCAAAAATCTATTGCAATTCAAAATTACAATTAAACTCGGCTAATTAATTACATCTGCACATGATTTTGGGCGTAAATAGATGGTTTCGCTCCTCGGCAGACTGAGAGAAGAATGTGTTAGAATTGTATCAAAATATGGCAATTATTCAAGAGAAATTTGGCATAATTTTGCGCTTTGTCAAGTACGAAGGCTAAAATCTAAGTTCTTTGGAGTTTTTTAGTTTATGACAACCTCACAGGAGAGGATTATCCCGACGGATCTGCGGAATGAAATGTCCCGGTCTTATCTGGAATACGCCATGAGTGTCATTGTGGGCAGGGCGTTACCAGATGCCAGGGATGGTCTAAAACCTGTGCATCGTCGCATCCTCTATGCCATGCACGAGTTAGGGCTAACCCACGATCGCCCCTTTCGGAAATGCGCCCGTGTCGTCGGGGAAGTATTGGGTAAATACCACCCCCACGGCGATACCGCAGTATATGATGCCTTGGTGCGGATGGCGCAGGATTTTTCCATGCGATCGCCCTTAATTAACGGTCATGGTAACTTCGGTTCGGTGGATAACGACCCACCGGCGGCGATGCGTTATACAGAGTGCCGTCTGCAAGCATTAACTAGTGCTGCCCTACTGCAAGACATCGAATCAGACACCGTCGATTTTATTGATAACTTCGATGGTTCGCAGCAAGAACCGACAGTCTTACCTTCCCGTATTCCCCAACTACTTTTAAATGGTTCTTCGGGAATTGCGGTAGGGATGGCGACGAACATTCCCCCCCACAACTTAGGCGAACTCATCGATGGTTTGGTGGCGTTGATTCACAACCCCGAAATCACCGATTTGCAGTTAATGCAGCATATTCCTGGGCCAGACTTCCCCACGGGCGGACAAATTCTCGGCACATCGGCAATTAAAGAAGCCTTCACGACAGGCCGGGGTTCAATTACCATGCGTGGTGTCGCCAACATCGAAACCATTGAACAGCGAGGCCGCCCCGACAGAGAAGCCATCATCATCACCGAATTACCCTATCAAACCAACAAAGCGGCATTAATTGAAAAAATCGCCGAATTGGTGAACGACAAGCGGATTGATGGCATTGCAGATATCAGAGACGAAAGCGATCGCGACGGGATGCGAATCGTCATCGAACTCAAGCGCGATGCTTACCCCCGCGTCGTTTTAAATAACCTCTATAAGCAAACACCACTGCAAGCCAACTTTGGTGCCAATATGTTGGCCTTAGTCAATGGTGAACCGCAAATTCTCACCCTCAAGCAATTCCTCAACGTCTTCCTAGATTTTCGCATCGAAGCGATTACCAAACGCACCCGTTACGAATTGCGAAAAGCGGAAGAACGCGACCACATCTTACAAGGCTTACTAATTGCCCTAGCCCAGTTAGATGCCATTATCAACTTAATTCGTCATGCCCCCGATGCACCCACAGCTAAAGGTGAGTTAATTACCACCTACGGACTATCGGAAGTGCAAGCCGATGCGATTTTGCAAATGCAGCTACGGCGATTAACAGCCCTAGAAGCCGACAAAATCCGTCAAGAACACGAAGATTTACAAACCCAAATCGCGGATTTGCAGGATATTTTGGCACGGCGGGAACGGATTTTAGAAATCATTGAAACCGAAGTTACCCAAATTAAAACCAGCTTTGCCACACCCCGACGCACAGTCATCACCCACGCCGAAGGGGAAATTGATGAACGGGACTTAATCGCCAACGAAAAAGCCTTAATTTTAGTCACCGAACAAGGCTATATCAAACGGATGCCCGTCAACACCTTTGAAGCCCAAAGCCGCGCCACCAGAGGCAAAGCCGCCGCCAAGGTGAAAGACGATGATACAGTAGAACATTTCTTGACTTGCTGCGACCACGATAGCGTTTTATTCTTTAGCGATCGCGGTGTCGTCTACTGTCTCAAAGCCTATCAAATCCCCGTGGGTTCTCGCACCAGTCGCGGTACACCCATTGTGCAATTACTCCCCATCCCCAAGGAAGAAAAAATCACCTCAATTGTCCCTGTCGATGAGTTTACTAGCGAAGAATATCTAGTCATGCTCACCAAAGGTGGCAACATTAAGAAAACAGAACTAGCAGCCTTTAGTAACATTCGCGCCAATGGTTTAATCGCCATTTCCTTAGAAGAAGGGGATCAACTGCGTTGGGTACGTCGCGCCAGAGTCGAGGATAGCGTGCTTGTGGGTTCTCGCCACGGGATGGCAATTCACTTTCGATGTAATCATGAACAATTGCGTCCTTTGGGCAGGGCTACCCGTGGAGTGAAGTCCATGAAACTCAAACCAGGGGATGAACTCGTCGGGATGGATATTTTACCAGCCGCCATTCTGGACACTTTAAATACAGAGGAAGTAGATACCGAAGAACTCGAAACCGAAGAATTGGAAACCACCGAAGAAACCACCGAAGTTACAGGTAACGCCAGTGTCGGCCCTTGGGTATTAGTCATCACAACTGGAGGCTACGGAAAACGCGTCCCCGTTGCCCAATTCCGCCTGCAAAACCGTGCCGGTCAAGGTTTGATGGCGACTAAATTTAAAAACCGCAAAACCAAAGACCAATTAGCCACCCTGGGTATAGTCAACAACGACAACGAAATCATGATGGTGACAAGTCGCGGCATTATCATTCGGCAAGCGGTGAACGCCATTTCTATCCAATCCCGTTCGGCCACTGGGGTAAGAGTGCAACGCCTCGATGAAGACGATGCCATTACCGGAGTAGCAATTGTGCCTCCTGACACAGCTGATACAGCCGAAACAGAAGAGGCGGAATGAAGTTAAAAGTTAAAAGTCAAAGGACAAAAGCCATTTTCCCTTTTGTCCTCTACCTTTTACTCGCCCTTGGTAGTGGGGTGGTGATGGGGCTAACCGTCGCCCCCGTAGGCGCATGGTTCATGGCGTGGGTAGCCCTAGCCCCCCTGTGGGCAATAGTGGCAAGGGGGCAGGGGGCAGGGGGCAGGGGGGAGGATGTTTTTCTCCCCTGCTCCTCTGCTCCCCTGCTCCCCTTCCTTCTTATGCCTTTACTCTGGGGTGTTGGTTATCATGGTGTGGCTTTATTCTGGATTACCGGTATTCATCCGATGGATTGGTTGGGTGTGCCTTGGTGGCCGAGTCTCGCTATCACCGTTTTTTGCTGGTCATTTATTAGCTTCTGGGGGGGACTATTTCTGGTAATTTGGGCGGGTGTATTATCCTGGCTCAAATTGTCATCATCTTTACTACGGGTTTTAGTAGGTACAGCCCTTTGGTGCGCCCTAGAAAGCCTGTGGAGTGCGGGGCCTTTGTGGTGGAGTTCTCTAGCTTACACTCAAAGTCCGCATAATCTGGTAATTTTACACCTAGGACAACTATCAGGGCCAAACACCATCACAGCCGCGATTGTTGCCATCAATGGCTTAATTGCCGAAGCCTGGCTTAGTTACCAGCAAGCAAGAAACAAATTTGACAGATCAGACAATAGAGATAAAAACTACACCCCTACACCCCCACACCCTTACACCCCTACACCCTTAAAACATTTAGCGATCGCCACAACTTTACTAATATCCCTCCACCTGCTAGGCTTATTTTTATACACTCGCCCCATCGCCCAACCCCCAAACGCTGCTTTGAAAGTCGGGATTGTTCAGGGCAATATTCCCAATAAAATTAAGCTGCTTCCCGAAGGAGTACAACGCGCCATTCAGGGTTACACAGAAGGGTATTTAACATTAGTCAATCAAGGTGTAGATGCTGTTTTAACTCCAGAAGGGGCGATGCCTTTTTTTGACAAAAATTTGGCGATGACTCCCTTAGTTGCAGCTATTCAAGAAAAGGGTGTGATTGCTTGGGTAGGGGCGTTTGGTAGTCAAGGACGCAGTTACACCAACAGTTTATTTACAGTTAATAGCCAAGGTGAACTGATTAGCCGCTACGATAAATCTAAATTAGTACCCCTGGGCGAATATATTCCCTTTGAGGAAGTTTTGGGTGCTTTGATTCAACGCTTATCACCCTTAGATGAACATCAAGTACATGGTTCATCGAATCAGATTTTCGACACTCCCTTGGGACGGGCAATTGTGGGGATTTGCTACGAATCAGCCTTTCCTGAAGTATTTCGTCGTCAAGCGGCTGCGGGGGGAGAATTTATTTTAAGTTCTTCTAATGATGCCCATTATAGTGCCGCTATGCCATTCCAACACCATGCCCAGGATATCATGCGGGCGATTGAGACAGATAGATGGTCTGCTAGGGCAACCAACACTGGATATTCAGCTTTTGTGAGTCCCCACGGCAAAACTCTCTGGATTTCTGGCTATAACACCTACGCAACCCATGCAGCCACTATCTATAAACGCCAGACTAAAACTTTATATGTGCGCTGGGGCGATTGGTTGACACCTTTGTTGTTAGGGTTGGGAATTATATCTAAATTACTCAACACTCAGCTGAGACGATAATCACTGCATCTGAGGATGTTGGGTTAATACCTAAATATGGAGATTACCCCCTCCCCTTTTTTCCAGGCTGCTGTGTAAACACATGAGTGTTTTTATGGGCAATATAAGATCACCCAATCAATAAGTTTTGTGATTTTATATGAATGAATCTAAAGATTTCTGCTTCTGTACACTAGCAGTGGGTGAAAGATATCGTCAACATACAAAAATGTTAGCCCAAGACATACAACAATATACACCTAATATTAGTTTATGTGTCCTTACTGATTATCCAGATGATTTTCAAGAATTTCCTCAAGTGATGGCATTCAAGCATCAGTTGAAAAGTGTAAACGGCTATCATGATAAACGGTTCGTGCTAGATAAGGCACTTTCTCTATTTGAGAGTTGTATGTTTATAGACTCTGATGTGCGAATTCTGGGAAATTTCTTCAGAGAAATGAATTGGTCTTTGGGTATTACAGCACGAGCAGGTTGTAGCTTAATAAATCACATGAAAAGCCTGAATAATCCCCATAAAACTAAAACGATACAAGAAGTCTCACAGAAGCTAAATATTGATTTACAAAAAGTACAATGGTTTCACGAATTTATGTTTGTGATGCGGCGACAAGATGGTTTAGAAACAGAATTTTTCGCGCTTTGGCAGAATATTGCATACTTCTTTGAAATGAGAGGCATTTATAATAGTGAAGGGGTGGTAATGGGATTGGCTGCTGCTAAACTTGGCATAGATATAGGTTTTTTTCGTGACGATATAATTCCCTTCTTTAAAGATAATATTGAATCTGTCAGAATTAAACAAGGTCAGTCGGCTCTGGAAGAAAAAAAACAATACTTTGATATACACGAAGAAATTGAACATCCTCAACGTTCATTGATGACTAAAATCATCGGTATCTTGACAGAAAAAACTGTCTTTCTCTACCGCGTACTTAGACTAAGATTCATGATAATAACTGATGCTGATTTTCAAAGTTTTATAAAAATGAGTCAGTAAAATTAATTGATAAGTCTGTCATCTTTTCCTCTACGCGCCTACAGCTTGATTTCCATGTCCCTGAAGATAGAACAACAATCCAATTCCCCCGATCGCAATTATCACACCTGCGAT